>DATJII010000103.1:0-5629 GCA_035493435.1 Candidatus Limnocylindria bacterium
CAGTGATGACCAGTAGGCTATGCTTATCCTCTGCCGCCACCCGCCCGGGCACAAACGCCTTGGGCCTCCACTCTCCGAAGAGGGCTTCCCAAGCGTCATTCCATCCTAGTTTCGACAATTCCATGCGTTTACCAGCCAGCGAAAGGCGGAAATTGGCATGAAAAGGGGGGATTCACAACTGTGGCGTTGGCGGGTGAGGTACCCCGGGCGCATCTCGACACTGCCGCCGGAAACCACGGTGATCGTCGTCGGCCCGGGCGAACCCTAAGGTCGTCCAAGGCCGGTAGGGAGAGACTCCGTCGAGCCCTGCAATCGGAGAGAGGCTTCGTGCTTGAGGAAGAGCAGACAAGCCGAAGCCAAAAGCTCCCGGTCCTGACACCGGATACTCCGTTGGAACGTGTTGTGACTTAACCTCAAGCCTCTCACTGTTAGATAGGGCTCGACGGAGTCTCTCCCTACCTCTCTTGGCGGACGCGCCGGATGGGTGAGGACAACAGGGAGATGCCCAGCCCTTGGGTACTTACTGAAATCAGCAAGCCTTAACAGGTGAACCACCAAAGTCGGGGGCAGTGGCGCTTCAAAAGACCATCACTCCGGTATCAGGAGTTTCTTCGACTCGGACCCGGCACTACCGGCCGTTCACGCCACTCCTGAAACAGGCAATCCCATCGCCGCCTAGACGGTAGCCTAAGAACGGATTGCCACAGAATCTGGCGAACCTCAGGCCGTGGCACCTTGATCTTTGCGCCCTCCGCCAAATCGGGTCCTTGGCGCAGCATTCCCAACGTCCGGGCGCCGATGAGCAATGGCCAGGCACAAGCCAGCCGCAACCGAAAGAACCGCGCGGGAATCATCCCGGTGTATTCCCACCCTGCCTCCAGATGGCCTTGAGCTCGTTCCACCAACGAAAGGTAAAGCGGTCGCAGATGGTTTTCCGCCGAGGTCGCCAAAAGCTCGTCAGGTTCCAAGCCGATGGCCGACAGGCTTTCGCGCGGGATGTAACAACGCCCGGACCGAAGATCGCCCGGCAAATCCCGCAGGATGTTCACCAACTGCAAGCCCTTGCCAAAACGGATGCCCGCTTCGAGAAAACGGTCGGCATCGATGGGAGCGTCGGGAAAAACATGTTTGCGGGTCAGATGAGTCCAAAACTCTCCGACACAACCCGCGACCCGGTAGGTATAATCGTCCAGTTCGGCATCGGTTTCCAAGGCGCGGACACCGCCTCGTTCGACCCCACCGAAGCGTTCCAAGTCCAGCAACTGCCCCGCGGTGATCGTGGCCAGAACTTCCCGGATTCGCGCCCGATCGAACTCCGACTGTGATTCTAGAATCGCTATGGCCTCCTCCAGGCGCAGCAACAGCACTCGTTCCGCAGCACTGAATTTCCCCGTCTGCGCGGCCGCCAACGAAGCGAGATCTAAACGCGTTTTACGGTTTCCCAACACCCTATCCCGGAGCGCCACCAATGCTTCCGTTCGTTCAAGCAACGGAACCAGGGCGGTATCGGCAATCGTATCCGTCGCCCGCGCCAGCAAGTAGCCCAAGCCGATAGGTTCGCGAACCGCTTTGGGAAGCACCCACAGGGTGAGGTAAAACGAACGGGACACCTCGCGAAGAAGCGAAGTGAGGACCGGCGCGTTCTGTAAATCGGCTGCCACTGGCCGGATGGAACCACAGGTGCGCCCCCCATTCCAGTGGTGAGATGGCTATTGAGTTGATGCCTTCCCGCAGAAAGGGAAGACTGAATGCGTGGTCCGGGCACACGGGCAGTCGACCCACTTGTGATGCCTTTCGTTATGGTCTGGGCCGACTTTGGCGGATTCCGATGAAATCAGCAGATTCGGGCGAGTCGAAGGAGCCCCCCGGCGAACTTCGGGAAGATACCGGAATAGAAGACCTCCATTTGCCGCACGAGGCTTGGCGAGTCCGCGCTATCATCGGCGTTATTTTACTGATCCTGGCGTTTGTTGTGGGATGGATTGGCTATCCGCATTTGAGGCACTGGCAAGGTCGCCGGTTGGCGCGCTTTGCCGAGCATTACCTGGTGCAAAATGATTTCGCCGCCGCACTTACGACACTCCGGGCAGCGACGAGAAAAGCGCCAGCCGATCAGGAGGTGCTTCGGGCATCCGCACATTATTCTTCGAAAGCCGGACTCCCGGATGCGATCGACTACTGGGAACGGCTTCTCGCCACCGGACGTGCCACTCAAGAAGATAAGATTGAGACTGCGGGGGCCGCACTGGGAGTCGATCGCGTCGATTTTGCGATGGGGCTGCTGATCGACATCCTTCAGAGACAACCAACTAACCGGGATGCGCTCCGGCTATCGGTGAAGGGGTATGCCAGTTTACAAGATCGCGCCGGGGCCATTGCCACTGCGCGAAAATTACTCGCGATCGATCCCCAAAGCGAGAGCGATCAAGTCCTGCTCGGGCAGCTTTTATTATCAAGTCTCGATCCTGCGAGCCAGGCAGAAGGCAAATCCCTGCTATGGGATATTGCCATGTCGAACTCCACGTTGAGCACCGATGCGATGGGCTTTCTCGCGCGGTCTCCGCAACTCAACCGAGTGGAGGATCAACTGCTTCTCAGACGGGTGCAGGCGGCTGCCAATGGGCAGATCAAGATTCAATTGATCGAGGCTGATTTGATGCTTCACATCAATCCAAGCGATATAAAGGGGCCCGTTAGAAGGGTTCTCGACAGATTTGATACCGCGGGGCAAGGCAAGACCGAAATCGCACTTTGGGCGCAGCAGCGAGCTCCAGCTTTGCTGGCCGCTTTCTTAGACGATGAGCGGGTATCCACGAACAAGGCCTTTGTCGCCATTAAGGCCGAATCCTTGGCTGATTCCAACCAGTGGCAGCCCCTGACGGCATTCATCGACAAATCTTCCTCCACGATGGATCCAGTCGAGGTGGAATGGTTGAAAGCTCGAATTGTAGCGGGGCACGGCAAACTCGAAGACGCGCGGAAGCAACTCCAGGTTGCGATTGAATGGCCAACGGCCACCCCCCGGGCGCTTATATTGCTAGCCGGCACTGCAGAGTCCCTTGGATTCTTACCGGAGGCAATCCAAGCATGGGAAAAGGTATCCAAGACTCCCATTCTTAAGCTGCGCGGCAACTATGAAGCCTTACGACTTGCGAGGTCGATTCCGGATCTTACGGCGGTTCGACGTATCGTCACCCGTCTATGCGAAAATAGACCGGGAGAACCAGAACTCGCGGGGGAGCGGAGCGTGCTTGACGCCCTATTTGGTGAGAATATAAGCCGAGCCACAGAGATTCTTGCCAAACTGCACCGCGAACAGCCGGGCAACGCGACTTGGCGCGACGGATTGGCCCTGGCCCTGCTTCGGGCGAATGACGTTAACGGCGCCCTCGCCTTGTATGACGATAAGAATCTCACCTGGGCCGCTACGGAGACGCGGGGCTTGGCCATCTACGTCGCGGTGCTTGGAGTGGCCGGTCAACGGGAAGCCGCCAGGCATTTTGCGCGCCGGGTACAGATGGACCGGCTGCAACCCGTCGAAAAAAAACTGGTCGAGCCGTGGCTATAGAGGTGGGATGCTGAATTTCGCTGCGCCCCAACAAAAAAACCACGATCTTGGAAGATCGTGGTTTCCTTGGCCGTCGATCATGACGGCGGAACTGCCTGCGTACCGTACCGGACCTTAGGCTCGCTTACGATAAACCCGCAGTCCTTGCAGGCAGCCAATTCCAACAATCGCTCCGATGGCAGCCCAGGTACCTGCTTCAGGCACGGGCTGCAATGAGATCGGCGAAATCGCTTGGTAGGCTGGCGTGACACTGGCGGTTCCAGAATTCGAACCAGTGAAGTTAGATCCGCCGCCGCCGGTCCCACCTGCCACCAAATTGGCTAGAATCGCGGTAGGGGTGCCGGAATGGTAGTTGCCGTATGCGCCTCCCACGTTGTCGCCTGGCGTGACACCGAGGTCGTTTAGCGACGGCTTCGACTGGGTGTACTGTGCCGCCGACCACTGCCAACTCAGGCTAACCGAACCCCCACTGTAATCCGTCGAAAAAGATTCCGTCAGCGAGGCCCCGTTCCCCGCTATGGTAAATCCATTGAGTGCGGTGGGGACTTGGTACATCACCCCGGTCGCGAAAGGGTTTTGGGTTCCGCTCGCTGGGAAGCTTGATTGCCAGTAGCCCCTGCTATACGAGAGGGTCGGAGTGGATCCGTTGGAACTGCTGAACGTCAACTCGGCAGCCGGAAGCAGGATGTCGTAATGAACGCTGTTGTAGGTGAACGAAAAATCTGCGGCACTGATCCAGACGTGGGCCGTGAAGTTCGCGGGCGCGTTCTGGAACTGCACTTGGGTGAAGTGGGACTCAATCCAAAGGTAGTCGTTTTGGACCAGCGCATTCGAAATATTGCCCGTGATAGTGCTGGCAGTCTGCGCGAACGCGCTCACCGCAGGCAAAGCGATGGCCAATAACAACAGTCTTGAAGATTTCATCCTTGTAACTCCGACGCCAAAGAAACAGCAGAAGCTGCTCCCAATTCGCGGGATAGTCACCTTACGACACCGGCTGTCAATTCGAAAAATGGCTCTTGCCGGAGTACGCCAGGCGAAAAGGAAAGGGTTTCGCCTCGGAATTGGGTGCGGGCCAGTACTTTGGCCTTCGCCACCAAACAAAAAGGGAGACGGGGCTTAAACCCACTCCGTCTCCCGTGCTTGGAAGCGATGCGCTTCCGCTTTCCCGGCTCAACTTATTGGCCGCCCGGAATCAGGCCGTTCAGATTCGGTAATCCGCCTTGAGGCTCCGCATCGGGGGCGCTGACCGCGTTGGTTGCACCAGGTTTCGGCGCGAAAAGGTCAGCCCGATTCTTGAGCAAGGGATCAATGCTCCACTTGTTGACCGTGAAGGTCCACTTCGCGAAGGCCTGCTCCTTCTTGAGCTTCTCTTCGTTCTTCGTGAGCTTGTCCTTGAACTCCTTGTCGAGGTGCTCCTTGTCTTCCTTCTTCTCCTCCTTGCCCGCCATGCGTTCCTTCGGAAAATCTCCCGCGACAGCCACTTGGACCGGATAATTATCGTCCGCGCCAGGCTTGCCGATCCGCACGTCATACTTGAAGCCCGCCGCGGTCCGGATCGTCGCCGTTTCGGGCTTCTCGAACGCATCAGCAGCCGGAGTCGTCGTGACGTCGGTGAAGCTCGCCGAGCTCAGCAACGTGTTGAATCCCGCCACCTTGGAGGTGTCGAGCTTCTCCTCGGGCTTGGCGTCCGCCAGCGACCACTCACCGAACTCATTCGTGCGCGAGAGCGTGAAGCTGTTCGTCGCTTCCTGTTTGGTGATCGAAACGAACGTCGGCAATTCGACCTTCACAAAGTCCTTGTCGATCCATTCGTCTGCCTTGGGCTCCGCGTTGGCCAAGGCATCCGAAACGATCGCCACGGACTCGGTCTTGTTGTCGACCATGACATAGCGCCCGATCGGCCAACCACCGCCACCACCCATCATCGGGTCCCCACCGCCGCCCTCTTTCATGAGCTTCTTGCCCAAGAGGAGGGACTTGATGGGTTTGCCATCGGCACCCAAGAGCTCGACCAAAACGCCAGCACCTTTGTCGGGCGTGACAAGTTCCAAGAGGGGC
>DATJII010000104.1:0-33301 GCA_035493435.1 Candidatus Limnocylindria bacterium
CGATCAGACAAGCCTGCGGATCGAGGCGTTGCACCGTCTGCAGGGAACCGACGCGGCGGCCAGTCCGGCCGTGCAACAGGCGCTGTCCAAAGTGCTGGATCAGATCCGGGGCGAACCGGAGTTCGTCGAACTGATCCGCGATTTCGATGTGGTAAGCCGGTTGGGGGAAATTGAGCAACTCGCGTTGGAAAAATACGCCACGCCGCCCGGAGTCCAGGCGTTGCAACTCCTGCTGGTCAAGGGGCGTTTGGACGGCTTGAAGGGTGCTTTGGCCAAAGCGCAACCCGATCCGACGCCGTTGGTCGAGGCTTTGGGCAACACCGGCGACAATCGCGCAGCGGGTTTGCTAACACCGTTGGTGAACGATCCCGCCCGTCCGGTCCTCCTGCGACGCACGGCGGTGCGGGCGGCGGCCAAGTCGCAGGCAGGCGCGAAACAACTGTTGGCAATGACGGCTGAGGGGAAGCTGCCGGACGATGTCCGCCTGGTCGCTTCCTCGGAATTGAACAGTGCCCGCTGGGCCACCATCAAGGCGGAAGCCAAGAAGCTCCTGCCGCCACCGGCAGCCAAGGGCGATGCGAGCCTCCCGTCCATCGGCGAATTGGCGAAGATGACGGGCGATCCCGTGAAGGGAGCCAACTTCTTTCGTCGCCAGGATATCGGGTGCATCAATTGCCACCAGGTAAACGGGGAAGGTGTGGACTTCGGCCCCAAGCTCTCGGAGATCGGGACCAAGCTGGGCAAGGACGCCCTTTATGAGGCGATACTGGATCCCAGCAGCGGCATTGCCTTCGGGTTCGAAGCCTGGTCCTTGACGCTGAAGAACGGCGACGAGGCGTTCGGCCTGATCGCCAGCGAAACCGAGGATGAAGTGGTCATGAAAGCCCAGGGTGGTGTCCTCACACGCTATAAGAAGTCGGACATCGACAAGCGGGAAAAGCAGGCTCAATCGATCATGCCGGTGGGCCTGCAGGCGAACCTGACGACACAGGAATTTGCGGATCTGGTGGAGTATCTGACGACGTTGAAGAAGAGGTGAGGCGTCCATTTTCTATTTTCAGGATTTCCATAGCCACACCCGATGTCCCAGTCCCTTTCAGTGGTATATATCCATTTGGTCTTCTCGACCAAGGACCGCCAACCGTTCCTGCGTGATGTGGCGATCCGGGCCGAGATGCATGCCTGGTTGGGAAGCGCATCCGCGGGGTTGGGGTGCCCATCAGTTTTGGTGGGTGGGGTTGAGGATCATGTTCATATCTTGGCTCGTTTGGGGCGAACCATTTCGCAGGCGGATTGGGTTAAGGAGATTAAACGAGTGTCATCCGCCTGGATCAAAGAGCGATCGCCGAATCTGCGCTCTCTTACTCGCTCTCCCACCCGGATAAGACCAGCCCGCCGAACGTGACAGGTCGTTCAACCTGCATTATTTAAGACGTGGGATCGGGCCGGTGGCGGCGAGGCTGGGTTTGTTCGATAACCCTCGGAACCTCGCGTGGGAGCCTGTTTCGGCTTCGTTCCCATTCCTTATATCATGTCGTTCCTCAATCGTTTGTTTCGACGGATTCGTCCGTCGCGGCGGGTGCAGCCTTTGTCCAGCCCTTGTCCTTCCAATCTCGACCAGCCTATTGACTGGGATTCCGATGACGCGGCGGAACTCCGTGACTTCCTGCGTACCGATCCGGGCCGCCGCTTTGGCCTACTGTTGCGACAGCGGGTGGGCCTGAGCGCGCTTCATGCGATGCGGACCGAGCCGCACCGTTTGCCCTGGGAATGCGGTCGCTCGGCGGGCATTGAAGACACGGTGGCGCAGATCGATCTCCTGGCCGATTGGCGCGGAGAATTGAACCGCGAGGTCCGGGACGAGATTTCCGTGCCGTGCGATGCGGATGCGTATGATCGTCCGGACGACGGTCTGGGTTGGTTGAATGCCCACCAGGATCATGACGATGACGGCCACCGTTATGGCAACGACGAGGGTGATCCTGATGATGACGATGCAGAAGGCGTCTATGGATACCGCGACTAATTCCTCGGAACGGGACGCCATCCTTCAGAGCCTCGGCAACGCGGCGTTGGATGCTGCGGAGCCACTGCCGCGTGAAATTCCGGCGGGTGCGGTGGCTCCAGTAGTTTCGAGTGACAAGGGAGTTCCAAACATTCCTGAGGTTACCCAGGGTAAGGTCCCCAGCGGTGAGGTGGCTACGAGGTCCGAAGGGGATGGTTCATCCGGCTCCGAGTATAGTCGACTGCGCGAACGCGCCGGCAAGTCGTGGGATGAATTGGAAGCCGAGAAAGCGAAACTGGCGGAGGATCGCCGAATCCTTGATACGGAGCGTCAACGCGCCGCCGAAGAAGTCGCTAAACGGCAGGCGCAGTCCAAAGTCGGCTATAGGCCCGAGCAATATGAGTCCCTGGCCAGGCAGTTTGAGGCCGAAGGACGTGCGGATCTGGCCAAGCTGGCAGTCGAAGAGGCCGCCCGGCTGCGGACGGAGGAGCAGCACGCCCGGGCCGAGGAAGCTCGCCTGGGCTTGGTGAAGTCCTGGACGGGCAACCTGAACGCCATGATGGAAAAGCACGCGGATCTGAAGGATCCGAAGAGCGAGGTTCACCAACGCGTGGACCAACTCCTCAAGAAGCGTCCCGTGCTCTTCACCTATCCCGAGGGAATCATCGACGCGGTGGAGGCGGTAAAAGCGCATTTGGCGGGGGCGAAAGCCGAAGCCTTGCAAAAAGAGGTCACTGCACTGAAGCAGCAGTTGATCGAGAAGGAACGTTTGCTTCAACCGACCAAGGGCGGACCGACTGTGCCGTCCCGGGCGGATAATTTCGAGGGGCTGCCGCTGGTTCAACAGCGCGCGGCCATCCTGCGGGAAATGCAGTCCGCCGATGCCGGGGCGTAAGCCGGCGCAGTAAACAGGAAAAATAATCGATGTCAGGTCTAACTACAACGACAGCGCCGGCGAGTTCCACGAACCGGCTCCAGACTTACTTCTCGCGGCAATTGCTGGAGAAGATCACGCCACTGCTGGTTTTTGAGCAATTCGCCGCCAAGTCCGATCTGCCGAAGAACTCGGGAGCGAAAACGATCCGGTTTTTCCGGTTCAAGCCGCCCCAGACGGACAACATCCAGACGCTCCACGATCCAGCGTCCGGGACGAACAACGAGGGGGTGCCGATCGATCCGTCGAACTATCGCCAGCTCGATTCTGAAAGCGTGGATGTGGCGCTGGCGCAGTACGGCCAGGTGATCGGCCTTACCGACATTTCCACGCAGGTGGATCTGTTCAACCTGGTCGAGCAGGCGGTGCAGACAAACGGCGAGGACGCCGCCCTGCATTGCGATACTTTGATCCGTAACGAGCTGACCAAGGATTACTCCGGGTCCAATGGCTCGAAGACGTACCTCTACGCCGGTGTGGCCAACGGGGCGGGCGCACTCAACACGACGAAATACAACACCGTGCGCAACTCGGGCACGTATTCGTCCAACTATATCTGCCAGCCGGTGCACCTGCTCGATTCGGTCACCACACTGAAGACCAACCGGGCGCCGAAGATCGGCGGGTATTACATCGCGGCGATGCCGCCCCAGGTGAGCCGGGACATCCAGAACAACAAGGACGTGTGGATCCCGGTGCACGTCTATAACGAGACCGAGAACGTCTTCAAGGGCGAGGTGGGACGCATCTATGGCGCGAAAGTGATCGAGCACACCAACCCATTTGTCCAGGGCGGGACCCAGGGCACGTATAGTTCCTCGGGCACGGTGTTCTCCACCCATGTTTTCGGCATGGGTGCCTACGGGGTGCCGAACCTGGCGAGCATGAGCCCGTTTGCGCCGCAGGTGTCGATCGTGAAGGGCGCGGACAAGGCGGACCCGCTGAACCAGAAGACGCTGGTGGGCTTCAAGACCTTCTATGCGTCGAAGGTGCTCCAGCCGGGCTGGCTGGTGGAAATCGTCTCGCAGAGCGGGTACGGCAACTGAGCGGGCGGGAATAGTTAGTATCGCGAAAGCGACCGGAAGCGGGCGTCGTAAGTCATTGCGGCGCCCGCTTTCATTTTGAAACAAGTATCCAACAACAACCAAGCAAACGAATGAAGACCATGGAATGGTGCGTTCCCTCCGGGACGCTGGCGGAAAAGGATGAGACAGGGCAGGCGGTCTCACCTGGGGTGGGAGACACAGTCACGTTGACGGTGGAGGCAAAGGTCAATCGGGTAGGCGGAAGCAACGCGTATTTGACGCCCCTGAAAATCAACGGCACCCCCGTCGGGACAGGCGATTCGGGTGGCCAAGGTCCCGAAGACCCGCCTACGCGTGATGAATTGATCGCAGAACTCCAGCAGGCCGACGGCAACATGTCGTGATATGCCGCTCTATCAATTCACCAACAGCCGCGGGGAGATGCGGGATTTCCTGGCTGGCGCCGAGACCGCAACGGTCCAGGCGGACGGCGAGCGATGGGACAAGTGCCGCGTGCAGCCTTTCGCCATCGCCGGAGGAGTCCGGCAATTGAGCCAGAAGGAGGAAGTCCTGCGCGGTTATTACCGTGAGGAATGCAGCGGCCGCCCCTGGCGAAGCCGCTATAGCAAGCAACAGGTCAAAAATATTTGGAGCGATGAGCGATGAGTAACGAATTTCCAATCACATGGTCGGCGACGACCCACACCATTACGGTTGGTCCGGTCCGGATCCAGGGCTGCGTCCAACTGGCGAACGATTTTTCCGGGGGAGTCATCCTGCCGGAGCAGCGGCTGGCATTGCCGCCCAATACCACGGGAAGCGTCTATCTCTCGATGGTGACGGGCTCGTCGGATAGCGCGGTCGCTTATACCGACAATGGCACTGCCGATAACGTATTGGTGCCGGTGAACGGGTATGAGATCGGCGTTTATGCGACCGGGCCGTTCGGCGTTCTTTCGATGTTCAAGAAGGTCCTGCCGAACGATTTCAATATCCTGGTCAACGTGCCGGTGGTCCAGACACTCGCCCAGTTGGCGGCGCTCGATACCTCGGTGAAGGCCGCGATCGTCACCGGTAGCAACACCTGGCCTCAATCCGGCGATGGGCACGATGGCGCGGGTTTATATTTTGGTTCGCTCCCGGATTCCGAACACCTGGCGGCGGAGGGTATCAACAGCGCCAAATCGCCTGGCTATTACTGGTTCCCGGCAAAAACGGCGGTTGAACGGGCATCGTCCGCGATGGCTTCGCAGTTTCGGTTCACGGGGGCCGGACTATCGTTGCGCATTGCCGCTGGGAAGTTGGTTGACTCTCGTGGCAATGACCTGTCGTACGCGGGCGGGGCGATCACTCTGGCTGCCTCCGCAACCACCTATGTTTTCCTGAGCCTCAAGAATCTGACGATTTTCCTGTCGACGGAGTCGATCTGTCGCAGCGGAGTGTTACTGGGCAAGGTGGTCACGTCCTCGACGGTCATCACTTCGATTTGGCAACCCGCCCGGTTTGAAATCCCCAAGACCCGGATCCCCAAATTCCTGGCGAAACTTAACTCGGGCGCTTCCGTCACGGTACTGTGCGCTGGCGACTCGATCCTGGCGGGCGCAGGTCCCTCGACTGCTGCGGCACGCCCGGCAAGCCAGTTATTCTCCGTTTCTTCGGCATCCTACGGCAACAACGTCCCCAACGTCGCCAATGTCACCCTGCGTAACTATTCGCTGGGAGGGGCGAGCGCGATTCACGGCCTGGCTTTGACGGCCAAGCTATGCACACCGGTGAATGGCGTCATCAATTCGATGGCTGATGGACGGCATCTGGGTCGTTACCTGAATTCCATCGGCACCGCCAAGAAGACCACCTCGGTGGGTTCGGGCGCCATTCGCGCCTCGCTTCCGGATTTGGTCATCGTGGAGTACGGAACGAACCTGCCCCCGACGGGCACCAGCCAATCGACCAAGCAAATCACCGCCCATCACGTCGAAGCCCAAATCAATCAATGGCGCGACTTGGGCGTGGAGGTGATCCTCGTCCGTCCGTATGCTGGAAATGACGGTGGCCAGGCGGCGCGGACTTATAACGCCGATGGCGATCTGGTGGCACGCATCGCGCGCGACACCGGGGCGGAACTGGCGGACTGGTATGGGGTGATGGCGTACCAATTGCTTCTGGGAAATGCGGTTTACGCCGCCGATAATATTCATCCCAGCGACCTTGGTGGCACGGTGATCGCGAATCCGGTTCGCGGGCTTATCCACACTTACGCCGTCGAATCGGAGCCCACCGTGGCGCGTTTCGCCCAGCAGCGGTATGGCAGTTATGGCTATTCCAATGTTGTCGCCACCGCGGCGGAATTCCAATGCGGATTCACCGTGGGCACGGGGTCCCTGGGATCGACGACCAATAGTGCGGTGAACCTGGGCGTGCTGCTGAACGGCACCAGCGCGGGGTCGGCGACCTGTGAGCTGGAATTGAACGAGTCGCTGGTTTTGTCGCACGGCGCCTGCACCGAAGTCTGGATCCAATGCGAGCTGGCGAACGGGGCGACGGCGACCCTTCAATTCCGGGACGCGGGGAACACCGATATTGTTACGCCTTTGACCCTGGTCGGATCCTCGAATACCCAATGGGTCCGCCTCATGGGTTACCACGACTTTGCCGCGAACACGGGACGCCTCCTGAACGGTTACGCTCTTGGCTTCCAATGCGGCGGGACTTTGAAGGTGACCAACATTAGTGGCGCGTCGGTGCTGGCCATCACGGGTGTGTTGTTCCTGACCCACGAACAAACGGAGATTCCGTTTGAGCAGGTCCGCTATGGCGGAACCTGGGCCAGCGAGACCGCCCGGGACCATCCCTATACGCTTCCGTATACGGACACGGTGAATTCGTCGCTGACGTTCACCTACGAGGGCGACTACGCGATTGCGTACTTTGAGGTTGGGTCCCAGGCGGGTTACGCCGATGTGTGGATTGATGGCGAGGTCCTCTATGCCAACGCCAACCTGAACGCCTTCGGGGGCGGTACCTACCTGTACCCGATGAAAATCTGCCCCAAGGGCAATATCCCCCCCACCGCACCGATCACAAACTGCCGGGGGCAGCATACGGTGACCATTGCCTTGCATACTGCCGGAGCTTCCCCGGTTGCCCAAAACAGGTCGATGGCATTGGCTCAGATCATTGCGTTCAAAGGCCGGTAAATGAAACACACACTACGGGATGGAATCTTGGGCATGGCGACTTCTGCCGGGGGGATCACGGTCTCGATGCTCCCCGCCATCGAACAAGGCCTTCGCATCGTTTCGCTTCTGGTCGGTATTGCCGTTGGGGTGACGACCCTGGTTTCGCTTATCCGGCGGCTGGGAAAGGGAAATTAATATGAAGAAACATTGGCTATTTTCAATCTTGTCGGCGGGATGCTTTTCGTCGGTGGCGGTGCTTTCAACGGGTTGCCTGGCGGTGCGGGATCGCGTCTTGACACCGCGCACCATGGCCCAAGCTGTGACTGTTCCAGCGTTGACGAACATCGTGTACGCGACCAATGCGGTCGTGGACCAAATTCTTTCTACGAATCTAGTTACTGGACAGACGCAAACCACATGGCGGACGAATTGGGCGATGACCACCAACGTGATTGTGCTGCCTGCGCAAACTCAAATGGTCGTTGTCACCAATGCGTGGGTTCCTTCCCAGGCGGCTTTGGACACTGCCCAGGGCATTGGGGCGGCGGTAAACATTTTCGCGCCGGGCATGGGCGGTTTGGTCGGGCTGGGGCTCTCGGGAATCCTCTCCCTGTTTGCCGCGTACCAGACCCGCAAGGCAGGCAATCACCAGGCTGCGGCGGAAGCGCTGGGGAAGGCGATTGAGCAGACCCGCATCGCATTGCAATCCGCTGGGCCCGGCGGGCAGGCGATGGCCGCGCGAATGGTGGAGGTGATTGAGGGACACGCGGAAGCGGCTGGCGACCACGTTGCGGACATCCTCGAAAAGGTGTCGAACCGCGTGGGTGGCGACACCGCTTCAACACTGGCCCTGCATGCCGCGGGTGCGGCGCTGCATCGCGTCGCCACGGCTGAGGAACTGGTTGCTGCGGCCCAATCGGGTGCGGTCCCGGGGTGGTTCACCCCGGCGGAACGGGCCGCAGTGGCAAAGATTCGGGCGTGATATAGATGGGAATGGCCGCACGCGAGGACGCGGAGGCGCGGGGGAACGAAAGGCGGGCGAAGCGGGGTGCGACGGAGCGCTGGGTAGGGCAAGTGTCTGGAGCTGGTGATATAATCATTAGTCTGACGCTATCTTTGACTCCGTGTCTCCGCGCCTCCGCGTGAGCTTCCTTCCTTCGTTCCCAAAACATCCAAACAGACAAAATCATGGGAGATATAAGCAAAGGAGTGGCGTTTGCCGATGGGCAGACGGTTTCGGCGGCGGATTTGAACAACCTGGTGGACCAGGCGGTGATCAATCCAGGAGCGGTGACGGGATCGAAAATCGCGACGGGTGCGGTGGCCGTCGGGCATCTGACGGCGGGATTCACGTTGTCGCCGGGGCAGGTGTCCCTAGCGAATAACCTGTTGCTGGCGGGTAACGCCAGCAACGCAGGCGTGGGCATCAGTTTGGGGGGTGGGCTTTCGATTGCCAGCGGCGTGCTGACTCTCTCGGGAGTCTCCGGCGCGGTCATCAACAGCCTGTCGATTCCCAACGACGCGCTGTCTTACGCCGGGGTTTATGCCGGTGCGTACGGGAGTCCCACGCAAACGCTGCGCGCCACGATTAACGCACAAGGCCGAGTGACGTCGGTGTCGTCGGTCACCCTTGCCGGATTGGCCCGCAAGGCGTCTTCTTCTCCGTTGACGATGGCGGTTCCGTCCGCGGGTTCATCGGTCTCAGCCTTTCATGGGTGTGTGTCCGGAAATAATTACGAGGCGGCAGCCACCGCAGTTGTCAGTTCCGGGACGGTGCAATCCGTGACCGTAACGGCCGGTGGACTTGGGATCTATCTTACCAGCCCACCCACAATTGCCCTTATAGGTGATGGCGCCGGGGCGGCGGCCTCGGCGACATTGCGGATTGAATCGGTTGCCATCCAGAACATCGGATCGGGCTATGCGGTGGGCGACACCCTGGTGGTCACGGGGGATTCCGGCACCCAAGCGGCGCTGACCGTGGCCTCGGTAGATTCTGGGGGTGGCGTCACTGGCGTTGCCATAGGCAGCCGGGGGAGCTTTACGACCGTCGCTTTTGCGATTGGCCGTTCCACCACGACCAATCACACGGGAAACGGCTGCACCCTGACCTTGTGGTATCAGCTCAGCGGGATCGCCGTTACGTCAGGCGGTGCGGGATATACCTTTGCCCAGGTGGCGATTGGGCAATTGGCGGCGGTGCCGGATGTGTGGTCCCTATCACTTCAATGCGTCTCGGCGGACAGTGGAACCGGATTCAGCTTTCTGGTTGGTGACGAGATCCCTGTCTCTTCCATTTATTCCACGGCGAGCCAGAATTTCTACCCACCGCTTGCCGTGAAGATCCATTCGACCCAGATAGTCGTTCAGCGGGTGTCGTCGGGCAGCCTGCAAACCCTCAATAATACCGGTACCGGTGCGGCGGTGCTCACCGATTCCAAGTGGAGGCTTTGCTTCCGGGGGGTGAACTTCTCATGACCCTCGCGCAATTGGCGGACCTCGTCTGCCGCAAGATAGGGAAGACCGATTCGGAGAGCGTGGCGGCCTGCAAGGACTTCCTGCGGCAACGTCACGAGATGATCTATGATTCGGCCCTCTGGGCGGAATCGAAGGACTACGTGGCCTTTCCTTTCCCCACCACGGCGGATGGCTATAAGGAAGAGATCAAACCGGTCAACCCGGAATATGCCGGCCGGGTCATCTTTCCCTCGTCGGTGGGGCGGGTTCTTGCCCTGCGTTGCGGCAATGACCTGTTGAGCCCCGACCAAGCCGTGGGCCTATTCGGCCGGGATCCCGAAGCCTTTGAAGCACTGGGAACCCCAGTATCATTTGTGGAGGAAGGTTCGAGCGGCTTGTCATGGACACTCCCCAACGACGAGGAAAACCGCGGCGATAAGCTGCAGTTCCATACGTTGAACGATGGTGATGCAGGCAAACGAGTCACGATCCGGGGGCGGCGCGTCATCCTCAAGGACTCCCAGGTGGTGCCCTCGAAAGTCGTGACCGAGGAAACGGTGACGTTGACGGCTTCGGTCGCCTTGGCGACCGAGCTCTACGTTTGGGTCGAGAGCCTCTCCAAGGATCCCACCCTGGGAGTGGTCCTGGTGTCCTCGCAGCTTCTTTGGAACGAAGGATTCGACGAATGGGAGCCCGAATCCAACGAACGGCGGCACGTCGTGTGCCGAATCGTCCAGCGACCGGCTTATGACCCCGCCAGGCCGCTCATGCTATATGCCTGCGTCAAGAAGAAGATCCAGCCGCTCGTGTCGGAAGGCGACGTTCCCGTGGTGCGAGGTATAGATAATGCGCTGCTGGCCTTTGCCCAGGCAGACATGCTGGAACGTGGCCGCCAGTATTCGAAGGCGCAACTGAAGACGCAGGAAGCCGTGGCACTGCTGCAGGCGGCAATGGATTTGCAAGTGGGCCAGGGAGCGTCGCTGGCGCAGATCCAGCCCGCCGGCGGTCCGATAGCCGGCGATCGCGAAGATTTTTCCTGGTAATATGCCCCTGAACTATAACGATGGGATCGACGATCCCCTGTTGTTCGATGCCCAGGCCTCCTTTCTCGGGGGCATGGTTTCCAATACCCGCGTCAACCTCCTCCCGCCCGAGCAGGCGGCCCTGCTGCAGGACGTCGATGTTGAACAAAACGGCCGCCTGCGTACCCGGCGTGGCTTTCGTGCGGTGGGTGACTTGCGGGCTTCGCACGGCGGAGCCGCGGCCCAGGGGTTGCATTGGTACGACAGCGTTTCCAGCCAATACCTGTTGGCGGTCGCGGGCGGTAATCTTTATTGCTTGGACGGCTCCGGCGTGTGGACCACGGTCCGCAACGCCGCCGTGGGAGATGCCACGTTGCCAGCCTATATAGCGCAGGTAAACGACCGTGTCTTCGCTGTTTCCGCGGGCGCGAATAAGACCACGCATTGGAATGCGGCGGACCTCACTGGAGCAACCACGGGGACGAGCATCACCGATGGCCCGGCCAACCTCTCGTTGCTTACCGCCCAGCGATTTCGCCTGTTTGGCGTGGCGCCGGATGCCATTGATGAATTGTGGGTTTCCAAGTTTCTGCCCGAAGGCGCCACGCCCTTCAGCCAGGAGGCGGAGGGGGTTTTGGTGCCAATGAATCCCACACGTATAGGTGAAGGCGAGGGTGATTCGATCACGGGTTTGTTTGCCTGGAAGGCTTTTATCCTGTTGGTCTTCAAGCAGGCCTCCATCTGGGCCGTGGACACCAGCCCCGCGCTGCAGGCCGCCGATGCCAGTCCTTCCAACGTCGCGGGAACCTTTGGGGTTGAGCGCCTGTCGGGCCGTGTCGGTTGCGTGGCGCACCGGACCATTGTGATGGCTGGCAACGATGTGCTTTTTCTCGGACGGGACGGCGTGCGGGGTCTGCAGCGGACGCTGGCTGATCCCGCCGGCGCCGTGAGTGAGGCGCTCAGTTATCCCGTGGATGATTATATCCAACGGATCAACTGGGCAGTCGCCTCCTCCGCTTGTGCGACGTATTGGAATGGCCGATACCTCCTCGCCGTGCCGCTGGATGGCAGCATGGTCAACAATGCGGTCCTGGTGTACCAACCCTCGCAAAATCGTTGGCAGGTCTGGACGGGTTTGCAACCGATCCAGTTCGCCGTCACGCGGTTTTCCGGACAACCCCAAAAACTGGCGGTTCTCGATGCGCGGGGCGATGTGCTGGTCTTCCAGGACTATATACCCCAAGGCCAGGCTTCGGCGGTGCACTACCGCGACAGAATCCTGGGATCCGACATCCGGCCTGCGTGGCGGGTGCGGACGCGGGCATTGACCTGGCAGGAATTGGCGAATCCGAAGCAGCCCGATTTTGTGGAGTTCGAATTCGACCGTTCCACCGCGCTGGTCGACGTGAGCCTGGGACTCGATTCGCCGCCCGACACCCTGCTCCAAACCAAGGTCAACACGGGCAGCGCGGCGGTGCTGGTATTACCCTTCACGCTCCCGGCCCGGCTGGGGCAACTGAGCGTGAAACGAAAGCGGATTTCGCTTCTGGGCCAGCCGCCCGCCCGCGAGGTCATGTTTGAACTCTCGGAGGCGGCGAATCTGAATGAAACGGAATCCTCCGGCAGCGGCTATCTCTCTTTGCGAAGCGTGCTGGCGGGGGCTTTTCCCGAAGCGTTGGAGAATCAGGAATGAAACCGAAATTCTTTATCACCGGCTTGCCCCGGACCCGGACGGCGTGGATGGCGCACTATATGAGTGCGCAGGGCGTTTTGTGCCTCCACGAACCGGAAGTGGGATGTGCCTCGCTGGACGAATTGGCCGACAGACTGGAGTCGATCCCAGAGGGATCAGCACTAGGCGTCAGCTCGAGCGGCCTGGCTTGGTTCCAGCGTGGTTTGCGGGACCGCTATCCCGACGCCAAATGGGTGGTCATACGCCGGCTTGCGGCGGAGGTTGCGAAGTCCCTGGCGGCGTGTTTTCCGGAGCAGAACAGGGACGCGATCGACCAAGTCGTCCTGGCCCACGAAGCCAAGGTGGGACAACTACTGCTGGAGGGGGATCCGCTGGTGGTGGAGTACCCCGAGATCGATGACCGGATGCCGGAACTGGCGCGGTATTGCGTTGCCGGATGGCAGCACAACGAACCGCGCCATGTGCAGATGCTGCGCCTGAATATACAAGTACGACGCGAGGCGCAGAAACGCGACGCCGACCTCTCACGGGACATTGCCCGGCTCAGGGAGCCCTTTGAGCCCTCGCCCAAGGCCCGCCGACTCTCGCAAATCATGGGCGAGATATGCGACGGAAACCCGGCGGCCGCCAGGTGGTGGAACCAGCTTCTCTATGTCGCTGACACCTATGACCACCTCGTGGACCGGGACCTGGTGGACCCGGCGATGGCCCACGCGGCGTTCGAGGCCATGGTGCTCGAATGGCCGTTGAACGGGTTCCTGCGACAGTACGCGACCGTCCTGGTGCCCATGATGAGCGCCGCGATTTCCGCGTGGCGCGCGGATCCCACGGGCTATCGGGCGGGCGATGTTTATACGGAATCGGCGAATGCGATTTGTTTTCTATTGCGCGGCCAGGAAGGCGTGAACCGGTGGATGCCGGAAGTGCGCCGCCTGGTTCGCGAGATGAGGGATGAGGATATGAGAAAGGATGGACAATGAGTGCGGTGACAGGAGCGATACTGGCGGGTGTGGCCGTCGCCGGCGCCAGTGCGGCAGCTTCGGCGGCCACGGCTCCGGACGCGCCGGGCGCCCCGGATTACGCGGCGGCGAGCCGGGAAGGGGTGATGGCGGATATCTCGGCACTGCCCCTGCGCAAGATGATCGAGTCCGCGGCCAAGCTGGGCAAATCGGTGACTTACACCGATCCGTCCACTGGCGAGCGACGTACGGCGGATTTCACGGGATTCGGCGATACCGACCAGGCGCTGGCGCAGTTGGACGGACAGATTCAAGGCTCGGACAAACTGGCGGCGGCGGGACTGGCCCTGGACCAGAAGTACGGCAGTCAATATATAGCCCAGCGGCTGAAGGAGTTGGAAGAGAGCGATCCCACGGGGTTCGCGTTGAGAAAGTCGATGGGCTCGGCGGTGTCCGATGAACTGGGGCATGGCTATAAGCTGGCACCGGGCATGCGCGACGAAGTCGAGCAGGCCACGCGGGGTGCCCAGGCCGCCCGGGGCAATATCCTGGGTGCCGCGCCGGCTTCGGCGGAAGCCATGGAAATTGGCAACGCCGGCTATCGCCTGTACCAGCAGCGCCTGGCCAATGCGGCGAGTTTCCTGAGCGGCACGACACCCGTAGCGCAATTCGGGCAGATTGCTGGAGCGCAGCAGGGTGCGACGCCGACGGTGATGCCACAGGTGCAATCCGGTGTAGGGGTGAATCCCAGTGCCGGGGCCACCGGCGCTTCTTTTGCGGCACAACAATACGGCACCCAAGCCGGTATCTATGCCACCCAGGTGGCGAGTAATCCCTGGGCTTCGTTCTTTAGCCAGACTGGCGGATTGGGGACGGGAAGCGCCGTGGTGGGGACGAGCCAGGGACTGGATAGTTGGTTCAAAAAAGGAGGATGATATGCCGGAATCTACGGCGATAGCGGAAATGGTGCAGAATGGTTTCCTCCGTGCGGGCGAGGCCCGGCGCGGACAACAGCAACTGGATCTCCTGAAAGCCCAGGGCGACCGCCAGGCTAAACTGGATGAAATCCAGCAGCGCCTGGGCGAACAGAAGGTGGCGGATCTCCGTTCGGAGTTCCTCGCCCAGGACCAGTTGCGGAAGGCGGACATGGTGAATTTCGCCGAGGCCAACGGCGCCTTCGATACTTATACGCAGGCGGCGCGGGAGATCGGCCCCGGCGATCCCGACCGGGTGCAGCGGCTCACGAGCTTAAAACTGCAATACATGCCGTCCATAGCGAAACATCCCGCGGTGGCGCAGAAGTTCGATGCGCTCGACAAGACGGACCGGCAATCGGATGCGTGGGTGAGCCACTCAATCCTCATGCAGCAACTGGCCGGGCTGCAGCAGGAGGCGCTCCGTTATAATCTAGGCCCGGAAGCGATCGGCCTGATGGAAGGGGTGAGGAAGGGCTCGATGTCCACTCAGGATGCCGTCGGCCAGCTTAGCAGTGCGATCGCTGTCCGTCGCGACGAGGAGACGCAAAAGGAACGGGACTTTGAGATCGCCCGGGCGGGAACCTCGGCGCGCATCCGGACCGATGCCTTGTCGGATCGAGACGAAGCCTATGGGCGCTGGAGTCCGAACAATAGGACGCCACGTTCCGCCTTGGACGATGTCGCCAAGGAAAAGCTCTCTTCCCTGCGGGATCAACTGACGGGCATAGCCAAAACGGAGTTGGATCTGCATATGAAAAAGCCAAACCCGAATGACGCGGCGGGGATGGAACAGTGGCGGGCCTCATTTGAACACTTGCGGGCGATGAAGGAGGCGATCGAGCAACAAATGGACGCCGTCGGCAAGCGTCCACCCGCAGGGGTCTCTAATGGAGACATGCAGGGGTCCGTATCGAATCGCGTGGCCCAGCCGGATCCGGTCCGGATCGCCCAGATCGTCAACGATTTCCACTCTGGGCAAATCAGCCGCAATGAGGCAACGAACGAACTGAACAAGCACGGGATCAGGTAACTATGAGTTCCGTTGACGAACTGCATCAGGACGAGCGTCCCACGGCGGAATCGTGGCCATCGGCCGACGATCTTTTGGACGGACGCGTGCCGCTTTCGCATCTCTGGCCCTCGGCGGACGATTTGCTGGATGGGAAGGCGGCCGTGCCAAGTGCAGGCAAGAGTGGAGGAGCCCTATTTAATGCGAGGTCGAATGAGTTCATTCCACCTGCGCACTTTGATCCAAACAGTACTTCCTTCCAGCCTGCTGAACGGCTCCCCGTCGTGGTCGAGCAGGTGAATCCGTATCCCATGAACCAGGGCGCCAAAGAGCTCCACGAGCTGAATTATGGCCGAACCCTGACTTCCGAGGAGATTCTTGCGGCACGCAATACACCTTTGATGCTGGAGTACGATGCCCGGTCGCGGGATCTCGACGCCATGTACCAGGCGGCAAGGTCTGCGGATCGCCCCGACCTTGCCGCTCAGATTTTAGACGAGCAACGCCGGCTTGCCGAGGATTACGGCGTCATTCTGATTGATCTAAACAAATTCGGAGGACCCCTGGTCAATCTGCCTCGAATTGGAAAGCAAACAGGACTGGCAAGACAGGCTGGCGCCGCAATCGCGAACACTGGCATAGGTATCGTTGAGTCATTCAGCGATGCCATGGTCTGGGCCTCAATGGGAAATGGGACGGCCGCAAAGGCTTTCGCTCCATTATTCGAGTCCCAAATGGCGCATACGGTAATTGACACTCCCAAGCGGGTGGCGGATGCCGTCGATCGCGGGGAAACCCAAGAAGCGATGGAGGCAGGGCTGGGAGGAACGGTCGCGGCCAGCATGCTGACTGGCCCGAAATACCTCCACAAGACTCAGACAGAGCTTCCAACGACACGACTAGAGAAGCCGCAACTCAGGACTGCCGGAAAGAATGCAGCATCGCTTTCCACCACAGAGAACAAGCCCTCACATGCGCCGGGTGCAGAGAACATCGATGCCACGCGTGTGGGCATTGGCCATGATGCATCAACGGCTGAGCAAGGAGAAAGAGGCGTAGCTCACGATCTCGCAACGGCGCATCCTCGTGTTCGTCTGGAACTAACAACGCGGGATGGCCGAACTATTCTCGTGGATGAGTCGAGCCCCGAAGTGAGCGTGGAATCAGTGCGAGACAAGGTGAATGGAGAGTATCCTGGGGCGGAAATAGAAAAAATTGAGTCATGGACAGCGCCACATAATGGAACCGAAAAAAGTGCCGCTGATCTCCATCAGCCACCGGCTGACGGGATAAATCGGGAGGAACCTGTTCCATCCGGGGTCGTTCCTTATGGACAACACGCCCAAAATCCTGAGGGAAACGGTGCTACTCCTTCAATTCGTTCAAATGCGGGGCGTGGAGGGAAACAGGCCGAATCATTTACTCCAAGCAGGATCAAAACGGGTGCGGCTACCGAGATAATTGAGAGTGAATCGAGCGGAGAACAGAATACCCGGAATGCGGGTGTTTTGATCGCACCGACACGTGACGCGCTAGAAACTCGTGCCCGTGAACTGTTCCCCAAGATCCGATTGGATATCCGGGATGGTGCCCCCCCCATCTACAATGGACGGTATATCCGAGGTGAACTTGAGCCGGATCATCGAATAGTACTTTATCGCCAGGCGTTCGATTCGGTCTCGCAGGTCAAGCCGATATTGATAGAGGAACTTGGCCATTCCTTTGTCAACACACCAAAGGGTGCGGCAATACTTGGACGATTGGAGAAATCCCTGTCGCCTGCGCAGATCAACGCCATGCGCGAGACGGGCTATGGCGAACATGTTGCGAGGGAAGAGGCTGCGCTCAGGCGATCTGCGAGGTTGTCAGAAGAGCCGCCAAAGGATGCATTTAGACGCGCGTGGGAGGAGTTTATCGATGCAATCACCCGCTTTGCAAGGGAGAGAGGGTGGATCACCCTTACAGAAAGCGACCTGCGCGACTTGCTGCGGTTCACGATCGCCCACGGGCACGGTGGACATATTGCCAGAACCGGAATAGAAGCCCGCAGCCTGGGAAAAATCGAACCACTGGTTGAGGTTTGGACCTCTCTGGCGGATGCCGACGGTATTTTTAGTTATAAACGACGAATTGATGCCCGCTCGCCCGAAGAAATCGCGAGAATGCTGAGCACGCCCGCCCAGCTCATCTGGGCCCGGCGGCCAAATGGCGAAAAAATCATTTTTGAAACAAAAAACGGGCACATATCGTTAAATAAAATTAATAACAAAACGTTCGAAATCTACTCCGAAGAAGCCGGGTCAAAGGGAACGCGCGGTGGCGGGGGCGCGTTGCTTCACCAGGCCGCCTTTGCTTATGCCCACAACAACGGATTTATAATCCGCCCCTATGGCGATGCCGGAGAACCGGGAATAGATGCCACCGTCTTCCTGAGCGAAATTAATAAACTGAGAAAGACGGCAAACATGGTGAGCAGCGCCCTTAGATTCGGCACTACAAAGCATATGATTCCCAGTGTTGCCCAGGGTGTTGAAGGGTGGGTGGATGGAAATCATTACGGGAACATCGCGGCCCTGCTAAGGGCGGAGGCGAAGATGGCGGCCGATCGGATAAGCTGGATAAACGACCTCCAGTATGATCCAAAGCGAAACGCAATCCGGGATAGTGTCGGCAAGACCTGGAACGATAATGAAATCGATGCCAGGCTTGCAGAGATTGACCCCCGTTTCGAAAAAGGGGTCGGTCTCGGGACATTGAAAAGGAGCGTGATCACGAAATATCTCTCTGGACTCAAAACGGGGCACGGCGCAAGCGGTTTCGATAAACTCAAGGAGGCTATAAGGGAGGGTTTGGCTAAAAATCCGATATTATATTCACTCGGCGAGAAAGCGCCGGCTGAAGAGCAATGATTTCGCATCCGTGGAAAGCGGAAATAAGCTGGACAAGAGTTCAAAAAAGAGGCAGCATAACGCCATGCCGTTCGAAACGGAAATTGCGGGTTTGGGCCGGGTTGTCGTCTCTCCAGAGAACATGGATGACTTGGTCCGAAGTTTGCCTAAGAACGACGCGTTAAAGCTATTGCGAGAAGCATGCTCGCGCGACCCCGACCCTCATTGGAACCAGGCTCCCGACAGCAGGGTGGAGGGGTTGTACAATCTGATCAGATATAATGAAGATTGATTTTCTACAGGCTTCTGCGGATTGGGCCACCGCAGCTCGGGGCAGCCGTCGCCGACTGTAAGGTAATGGTTTAGCACCCAACTGCGGTGGCGGAAATTTCAATCGTGTGAAACGGGAGTTGCTGGTTGGTCGACCGATAATCCGGGCACCAATATTCGTGCCCTTTTGGAAAGCGAGGCTAAAATGGTTGTTGACCGGATGCCTTGGATCGGTGAGCTTACATATGATGTCGGAAGCCAAACTATCCGAGACTCCCAGGGAAGAATCTGGTCCGATCAGCAAATTGGACGTGAACTTTCACGATTTGATTCGGAGTTTACCCGAGGAGTCGGCGTTGCCACTGCTAAAAGAAGCATTCTCACGCGATCCATATTACAGTCAGCGAAGCGAGGAATGGCTGCGGGCACATTATTGGGCGATTATTACCCACGAACTCTGACCAAACGTATTCTGTATTCTGCAAGAAAATCGGCACCATCAGGCCAGACCGTCTTAAGATAACCGAGAGGCCGGGGTGTGATTAAGCGAGGTGGGCCGGGCGAGCTTTGAAAGCAAGAGGCAACATCAGCCGTTAAAGAGCAGGCAAGGCACTCCTCCCAATAGAAAGTGATTCCACGCCAGGCTAAATTGTTGGCCAGGTGGCATTTGCATCAAATGCGGCGGAATCTTGGCACAAAGTATAAAAACCGGCCGAAATACGCGCGCGAAACATCAGTAAATACGATGACCCGCTTGGTCCGACCATTGAATGGCTGCGCCGCAATAGCATAACATGGGGGCAAATTGTGGACAGTTCCTCTCGTAGCGGTGGAAAAGACTTGGGATCATAGACATGAAATATCTCCTGCAATCGCACGACAGGTTCGGATCAATTGGTGATTGGTCCTGATGAAATAAGGGTGTCGGCTGCGCCCAGCGGTGACCCGGGCAGATTTCCGATCATTGGGTCATACTCCATCCAAAATGGCGAGCGGCTAATGTTTTATAGACTGAATGGCCAACTTCGGGCTCGTTTTGGGGACGATCCACCGATCGATATCGAGCGCTTTGAAGTCACATGGGCCGCCAAAAATGGGGCCGCCCACTTTATGGTTCGTCGGCAGGGCAGGCCGGTCTTGGAAAGATCCTATCGGCTCAGCGCCGATGTGGAGGGGATTGAAGATGACCCCACCCCGTTTGTGGAGGCGGAGGATTTTGATTTTCTTTTGTTCATAACCAATGTCGTGAGGGACCTTGCGCGAGCGAAGGCCATTTATCCTAACGGTCGCTAGCGCGGCGCGTCGGGAGTATGGTGCTTTAGACACCTCGACAAGTTCGGCCGGTCGTTAGAGATCGGACCGGCTTTAGCCAGCATAAGTGAATATTGGATTCGCGGAGGAGGCTGCGTTCGCTGGCTTCCTCGTTCGCCCGCAGTGGCGTGGAGGCCATCGCTTCGGGGCTCAAAGGCGGCGCACGGCATATCAACGAGGTTGTCCAGGAGCGACCGAATCGGCAACCACTGCGCGTCGGGTCGTATCCCGTCCTTCTCTCACCGGTGGATTGGGAACCCGAACCCACGGAAGAAGAGTTGGCGAGGAAATCCCGGGCGGATTTGGAACAGAATCCGCTGTATCAGGCGGGCGAGTACCTGGCGATGGGTGCGGAAGAAGCGTATCAGCCGAATCCAGTATATGCCGATTCCGCACGTACCCACGCAGCCGAGATGGCCGGCGGAATTTTGCCCTTGGTAGCCAGTGGTCCGATGGCGCCGCTGCTGGCTGGAGCCCAGACGACCGAGGACGTCTATCGTTCGGCTTACGACGCTTTCAAGAAGGCGGGTTACACCGACGAGGAAGCCTATCAAAATGCGGACCGCATAGGGCGCATGGCAGGGCTGACCTCGGGCGTGACTTTTTTCGTGGCGCCACTGGCGAGCCAATATTTGTCCAGGCCCATCGCCGGCCGGATGGCCAATGAATTGGCCAAGCGAGCGGTCAAACGTGCATTGGACGGAGCGACTTTGGGCGCGGTTGACCGGGGTATCCAGGACGCCATCGCCCTCAACACGTATAATCCCAATCTCTCCGCGGGCGACATCGCCAAGGACATGGGCCGTGGAGCTGTAGTAATGGGAGCTCTGGGCATGGGTACCGGTGCCGTGAGCGACGCTGCGAAAGATGGGCTTGGGAAGATTGGCAAAATATTGATCCAACCGGAAGCGCGCGGCGTGGGCCTGAAGCCAGCACCGATTGGCAAAATGGCTTCGACGGAACCAGGAGGCGAAGGCATACAAGCCAGTTTCGCGTCGGAGCATCCTCGTGTTCGCCTGGAAATTGAGACCCCGGACGGCCGAATCGTCTTCATGACGAGTCAGGCCTTGATGTGAGCGAAGAGTCGGTGAGGAACAAGGTGGAAAGGGAGTACCCGGGGGCGGCAATTCTAAAAATCGAATCGGGGCAGGCGAGGGACCAAGAGAAACTCCCTTCCCAACTTAATCAAGAACCGTTAATGGCCGCGATCGGCCAGTTCAATGCTTCTGTCGGGAGCGACTCCAACAACGGTTCGAAAAGCGTTTCAAATTCGGAGGACCTTCAAACGGGGGCCGCTCTATCCGGGAAAGGGCCGGGCACGGTTTCCTCAGGTTCATCGGAACGCAATCCACCCAAGCGCGAGCAAATTTCTGGTGTTGGCAATAGGCAAGATGCATCTTCGGGTGATGACAATGATACGCGCAAATCAGGCCTCTTCAGCGAATGGGTTCAGCCGACACAACCTCTCTATCAAGATACGGTATTACCGAAATCATTTGAACTCTCTGCCGGGCAGCAAAAGATCTGGGTTCATGGCAACGCCACCGAACATCTCGCGGAATACGCCTGGGGAATGCTCCGTCGGGGCGTGAGTCCCGATTTGGTCAATATGGCTACCTCAATCCAATTGCAGAGCCTTCGGAGTGCGGTGGAGGCGGTTACGACGACTGGGGTGCCTTACAATACGATGCTTTATTCGGGGGGGGAAACTGAAATTCGGTCCGGCCAAGAGATCCGGACAGATGCCAGTTCTTTATCACGCAAGACTCGTTGAATAATGAACAAAATTCACGTCTCAAAATTTGAATCCATTCAGAACATGTTGATCTCAACCGAACTGGATGAGTACGTTCCCTTGCGTTTTAAGACATACAATGGCGCCCTTGGTGCGTCACGTATATATATACGCGGTGGTGGGTAAGGGTTGGCCGTTTTAATCATAGATCCAGAGAGTTCCGCGTTGCGCGGGTTCACGTTGACTTCGTTTGAGGACTACGAGGAATGGCCAAATGAAGGGCGGCCCAAGGAATTGGACGGCCTTCCCGTTATCAACGGGCATTTTGAAAGTGGGAGTAACGTGGAGATCGGTCTAGATCTTCATGTTGCGCTTAAAGGGCGGGACCTGCTGGTTTGGTGGGGAGACCCGGCCCGAGTTTCGGTTAAAGGTATCTGCGGAAGATTCCAATCACTGGTATGTGGCGATGAGTTGATCGGAATCAAGGTGTCACAATTGTCGGACGAGGACACCCAATTGTTGCGCGGACACGGTAGCCGTTGAGAGCGGGTCTCTAATGGCATGCGGATATGCAAGGGTGTTAATCTCGGTGCCTTTCAGAAGGATATCTTGGGCAGGTAATGTCGCTAACCAAGGCGCGACAAACCGGTTAAACGCATCATCAACAAACCTTGGTTTCTCCGACGCGCCACCAGGCCGTAGAGTTCGGGAATCGATGCCAGAATCAAGAACAAATCGAAGAATTGCGAGCGATTCGGTTTCATGGGGCTTCGGCGGAGTCGGATCGATGGCATCTGTTTACAGATGCTGAAGTGTAGGAGTTAAGGAAGTCTCATAGCATAGACTCGCGCTTGAATCAGTGCCTTCCGGCGCTGGAATTTTCTGTGAGTGAATTGGATTTGGGTCACTTTTGAAACAATCCCCAAGCTGGGAAGTTGGCCCGCAATGTGTCCCCTCGAAATATACCGTAGCTGGGAGGCGATCACAGGCATCGCCCCCAGCTCCGCCTGCAAACTCAACGCCGACTGGGCTTGTCGCAGGTGGCCGGCGAACACGATGACCAATGAAACAGCCATCGCGGCCTCTTGGCCTCGTTGAATGTGTGGCCTTTTCGAGAAAAAGACAAGAGGTGCCCGTGACGTTGGTTCGGGACGCTCACAGTTGTTATAGGATTTTGCTGGATCTGTTACAGTTAGCCCCAAGCGTACCCGCGCCGTCCTCCACGTTGGTTATCGTAGCAATTGGATCCACCCCACCTTCTTGTGAAATGTCGAATTGCGTATCTTGGCGGAAGGACAAACTGGCAGGATTGACTGAGCCGAGTTATTGCGCTATCGATGGTTGCCATTCAGCCCGCGTGTTGGATGTTCCCCTGCGACGCTCGATGTTCCTAGGAATTTAAGAGTGCTACGGTTCTGCGCGGGTGGCCTACTCTGACCCAAAGGGACCTGTCGAACACAACGCTGCGTTTATGTCCACGGAACCTCTTACCGACGTTGCCCGCGCCGACCTGACGAAGCTCGGACTTGCCGAATTGTACGAACTCGGCGATCCCGAAGTGCGTGCTTTATTGGCGGAATTCCTGCCACTGACGCAGTCGAGTGCCATTGCGATTTGGGTGAAAGATCCAGAAGCGGAGCAGTTGATGCCGGTGCTTGATACGGCTGGGCCAGAGGGTGCCTTGGAAATGAAACGTCCCCAGCCGCTTTCGACCGGGATCGTTTCCCAGGTTTATCGCGAGCGTAAGAGCTTTCTGGAGAGCAGCCTGTGGCGATCCAAGCAACGGAGCCTGTTGGTTGATCAGGCGTTGGACCAAGAGACGGTCAATGAGATGTGCGTCCCGTTTTGGGTGGGCGGCCGATTGGTAGGCGTCGTGAGCGCGGTGCAGATCATGGATGAAAAGCATCCACAGCCGAAGCGATGGGGATTCAAGGAAGAGGATCTGCAAGTGCTCAACGTCGCAGCCCACGCGTTGGGACTGGCGATGGAGCGAGCGTATTGGGCGCGGCGGGCGACAGCCCAGAAGTGACTTGTGAAAGGCGACGACGGCTCAAGTTCGCCATCGCAGGTAGCGATGGCAGGGGCCGAGTTTTTCCGTCCAGTAGGAGATCGAAGCTGGGTCTTTGCGGTGGCACATGGTGGAAAACTCGCGGAGACCAGCGTGGGAGCAGAT
Organism: Candidatus Limnocylindria bacterium; assembly: GCA_035493435.1. Taxonomy (GTDB): domain Bacteria; phylum Verrucomicrobiota; class Verrucomicrobiia; order Limisphaerales; family UBA9464; genus DATJII01. The sequence continues at coordinate 23,638 of DATJII010000104.1, forward strand.
CTGGAGGCACAATTGGTGGAGTTCGATGAGGTCTGCCATGTCATGGGTTTTCCACCACAGAATCCCCCATAACTCCGTGCTCTGGTTGCAAAAGACCTTGGTCCGCGGGAAATCCCAGAACACGACCCGCACGTTGCGGGTCATGACGCACATTTCCTCGCCGTGGCGGGAGATGGTATCGAGCATTCTCATAACAGGCCTGGCAGCGGGCACATCTGCGAAGGCGTGACTCTGGGTGATAGTGCGCCGTTTGCCGTATTCCGCAACTATCTGTTTATGATCGTTGTTTCGGAGGTCTGCGCGCCCGAGAGCAATTGCCGGTAGAGCTTGGCATAGGCATCGACCATGATTTCCACCGCTGCCTTTTCGTGGACTTCCTGGTGCAACTTCTGCCGTTCGGCAAAACTCAGGGGAGGGCGCCCCACCCAATTGGACATGGCTTCCGCGAGGCCTTCGATGTCTTCTGGGACCACCAGTTCGCCGTAGCCACCCACGCCAAAGACTTCGGGAATGCCATCCAACGCCGACGCAATGACCGGACGCCCGCAGGCGAAGGCTTCACCGACCACCAAAGGGAAGGCTTCCGTACCGATCTGCGGGTGCACCAAGCAGTCGATGGCGTTCATCACGCGTGGGACGTCCATGGAATAGGGAGCCAGAAAGGCAATGCCTTGGAGACCGAAAGCCTCAATATCACTCCGCAAGGCCGATTCCAAGTCGCCACGTCCCACGATGGCAAACCGGGCGCGAGGGTGGGCTTTCTTGACGATGGCGGCGGCCTTCAGAAATTCCCGTTGCCCCTTCCCGCGAGGTTTGGGATAACCGCCCACCACTCCAAAGACATAATCGTTCGGCCCCAAGCCCCATTCCGCACGTTGGGTGGCGACGGTGTCGCCCTCCAGCGGATGAAACCGCTCGGTATCCAAGCCCGGGTAAATGACCTGCACTTTGGAAAAATCGCCGCGCATGGGAGGGCGCCAATGGCGTTCGGCTTCCGGTGAGATGGGATCCCGGTGTCCGTAGCGCAAGACGTCCAGGACGAATTGCGAGACGCACACCAACGAATCAATGCACGTCAAGAGATGGCGTTTGCTTAGGCTGGAGCCGGGGCTTTTGGCGAGATGCCGTGACAGGACGAGCTTCGGGCGGACACCCGACAGCCGGGTGGCAAGAATGGCCGGCCAATAGTCGCGGCCGTGATGTCCGTGAACGATATCCGCCCTCAGGGCCCGGATCGCTTTGGCAGCGCCGAGAATGAAACGCAGCTTCAGTGGCCCCTCTCGTGGAGTCGTATAATAGGGAAGCTTGACGGTCTCCGCCCGGCGGGTGAACTCACGTCCTCCAGGGCCGACACCTAAGAGGGGATGCCCGGTGGCGTGCAGACCCATGCTGAGTTTCAGCCATTGCTCGTCCGTGCCGCCTCCTGTCAGCATGGAGTTAAGCTGGATCACCTTGAGCGGGCGTTGACGGAAATCTTCCATGATGAGTGGTTACGACGTGGATTTGGCAGCCGCGGCGGCGAACGACTGCAGCAGTTGTTCGCGGAATATCTGGCGGCTGTTATCCGCCGCGTAACGCAGGGCCTTGGCGCGCCAGATGTCCGCCTCGGCATCGACCCGCTCCTTCACGAGTTCAATAGCCGTTCCCAACGCCTTCCAATTCTCGCTCGGGAACAGCACCCCCAAGCCATATTGCCGGACCCGGTGGGCCATAAGCCCTTCGTCCGAAACAATCACCGGTTTTCCCGCGGCGCAGGCCTGGGACATGACGCCGCTGGAGGTGAGAAAACCTATATAAGGAAGCAGGACGGCATCCGAGGCGCAGAAGCAAAGGGTTTCCTCCGCCGTGGTCACGTACCGGCTGAGGGCCAGCGCTCGTCCCTGGCCTTCGAGTTGCCTGATCCGGGCATACAGTTCCGGGTCCTTCCCCTGTTCACCGGCGCATAATAAGAACGATGATGAATCTTTCGGAAGCGCTTCGAAGGCTCTGACCGCCAGGTGAAGTCCCTTTCGGCGGTAGGGCCCGCCGTAAAAGAGGAACACTTTCTTGTCCGGGGCGATTCCCAGGCTGCGCCGGGCTTCCGATTGGGAAACGTCGAATCCACCGGGGCCAGGCGTTGCCAGCCGCCAAAACGGGGCGTTCGGAGATTTTTCCTTGAGGTGGTCCACCAGAAATTCGTCCAGGAACAATAGATTGGAAAACCATCGCTGCCGGATCATCCGATGAAACCCAAGTTTCTTGAGCCAGCGATTAGGGGAAAAGCCTTCTTTTAACAGCAACGTGGGACGGTGATAAATCCCGCCCAAACGGCTCCGCAACGACTGGGGTGGCATCAAACCCAAACTCGCGCGTCGAAAGATATCAGAGGCGATCTCGTCGAAGTCGCAAAGGAAGGCGTGGTCCGGTTTGGACTGTGTGTCGAAGCGGGCCAGGGCACCCGTCATGCCGCTTCCACCAACCAGGCGGTTGTCCGTGTCATACACCGAGACCGCCTTCAGGGAACGCAGTAAGTCGCCAAACTGCCCCTCGATCTTTTCCCGGGCCGGCTGGCGGAGATCGCAGGCCAGGGTGACGTTATATCCACCCGCCAGGAGATCTTCCGCGAGGTAGTGCATCCAGGTGAGATGGTGCCCTTCCACACGGGGCTCAAAGAGCAGAATGGATCGCGGGCTGCTGGTGGGCGGGGGTGTCATTCCCGGTCGAGTTTGATTTTGCCCTGCGCTTGCAGCGCCTTGAAATACCGGAGGAAAGTGTAAAAAGAGATCATGAACGCCACGGCATAGCCGCGCCAGCCGTCCAGGAAACCGAGCTTGATGACATAACTGCGAACGAATCTAAGTATTGGCCGGGAAAACAGGTCGCTCCACCTCACGGCGCGCCCGTGTTTCTGGCAATGGGCGGCAAAGACGTCCGCGTAACGGATCGTTTTCTGGATCTGGTGCTCAATGGAATCCATCGAGTAGTGATAAAGGTCACCGGAGAGCCGCCCGACCTCGCCATCCACCTGAAGAAAATCGTGCGGTTCATCGCCCGCCCAGCGGGCCTGGCCTGAACGCCATAGGCGTTTCGACCAATCCGGATACCAGTCGCCGTGGCGGACCCATCCGCCGAAATACCGGCTGCAACGGGGAAATTGGTAGGCGGCGAATCGGGGCTGGGCCTTTTCTCTGGCCACGGCGGCGATGATGGTGGCCTGCAGTTCGGGGGAAACCACTTCGTCCGAATCGATCCCGAGGATCCAAGGTTGGGTGGCTTTAGAAGCGGCCGAATTTTTCTGCTGAATGTAGCCTTTCCACGGTTCACGAAACACCTTGGCCCCATGGCGTTCGGCGATTTGGTCCGTGCCATCGGTGACTTCGGCATTCAGCACCACGACGATCTCCTGGACCCAACCATGGACGCTGGCCAACGCCCGCTCAATGCGATGCGCTTCGGCTCCTGAAATCAGGCAGACAGAAATGGGATGCCTCTCCATGGGTACGGGGCGACGGGCGCCCGATTCGTAATGGGGCGGATCGTAGCCAAATCGAGGGCATCACCACAAGGAATCCGCTTCCGGGAGCGTTTAAGCCGGGGTGGCCGGTTCGTTTGTGAAGCAGGGAAGTTCAATTTGTGCGCTTCCCCGCGCGGCCTGTTTCGCTCACACTGGGGCAGACAAATGAACACGATCAGTGCGCTCACCTCCGTCCAAGGGTCCACCAAATCGCGGGTGGAAGCCGAACTTTCCAAGACCGGCGGACTCCTTCGACTTGCCCCCTGCTGGGTACCTCGCTCTTTCCTCCAACCGGGCAAACGGCTCAAGCTGCATCCCGATGATCTCTATGCTTTCGGCGCCAACCGCGGTGGCATCGATGAGCGCTGGTTTGCCTCCACGACTGAAGCTGCCAACGACGGTCGCGTGCCGGACGAGGGCTTGAGCTACGTGGTGGTCGGCAACGAACGTTTCACCTTGCGCAAGGCCGTGGAAGACACAGGCAAGACCCTGGTGGGCGAACCGATCTGGAATACTTACGGTCGCTGGCCGGTTTATTCCAAGTTCTTCGACAACATGGGGCCGATTCCCCATCACATGCACCAGAGCGAGGAGCAGGCCAAGCTGATCGGCCAGGAAGGCAAGCCCGAGAGCTATTACTTCCCGCCGCAGCATAATAATGTCGGAAACAACTTTCCCTATACCTTCTTCGGCTTGGAACCGGGCACCACCAAGGCCCAGGTTCGCGAATGCCTCGCCAATTGGAATCGGGGGGACAACGGAATCCTCGACCTTTCCAAGGCGTACCGTCTGCAGCCGGGCACTGGCTGGCTGGTCGGCCCCTGCATTCTTCACGCTCCCGGTTCGCTTTGCACCTATGAGCCGCAGTGGGGCAGCGACGTATTCGGCATGTATCAGAGCCTGGTGGAAGGCCGCTATGTTCCGTGGGATCTCCTGGTGAAAGACGTGCCCAAGCAATATCACCGCGACCTCGATTATATCGTCGAGCAGCTCGACTGGGATGCGAACGTCAATCCCGACTTCAAGGACAGTCATTACCTCGAGCCCGTGCCGGTGGCGGATACCCGCGCCGAAGGTTATGTGGATCGCTGGATTGTCTATGGCAAGGTCAAGGGCAAGCAGTACTTCACGGCGAAGGAATTGACTGTCGATCCGGGCGTCAAGGCGACCATCAAGGATCGCGGCGCCTATGGCCTGATTTGCGTGCAAGGCACGGGAAAGATCAACGGCCAGCCATTGAACAGCCCGAAGCTCATCCGGTTCCACGAATTGACCGAGGACGAGTACTTCTGTACTGCCGATGGCGCTGCCGCTGGCATCACCTTCGAGAATACCAGCACCACCGAGCCGCTGGTCTGCCTGCGCTATTTCGGACCGGAAGTGAATCCGGACGCTCCCGCCATGGGCGCGTATCGCCAGAACAGTTTCCGCTGATCCGTCCGCCGGGGAAACCGCCATTTTGCCGGGGCCAGATGAATCTGGCTCCGGTGTTGGCGGCCCTCCCGGCACCCACGATGCCCAAGGTCTCTTCATCCAGCCATACCAAGCGGGCTCGCGAGGTCTTCCAAGTGGAGATAGCAGCGTTGCGGGCGGTGAGTGCCCGTATCGATGAACGTTTCGACCGGGCCGTGGCGGTGTTTATCGAGGCCTTGGAACAGCATGGTAAAGTCGTGGTTTTGGGTGTTGGCAAGTCAGGGAATATTGGTCGAAAGATCGCCGCCACCCTCACCAGCACCGGGACCACGGCGGTGGTGCTCGACCCAGTGGACGCGCTGCACGGTGACTTGGGTGTCGTTCGTGATGGCGATGTGGTCTTGCTACTCAGCTATTCCGGGGAATCGAACGAATTGGTCCATCTGCTTCCCGCAATCAAGCGATTCGCCGTTCGCGTGGTCACCATCACGGGCAAACCGGATTCCACTTTAGGACAGCACAGCGACGTAGTATTGGACGTTCACGTGCCTCGTGAGGCCTGCTCCTTGAACTTGGCTCCCACGTCCAGCACAACAGCTACTCTGGTAATGGGGGATGCCCTGGCCTTGGGAATCATGGACGCCCGGGGCTTTCGCGAGAAAGACTTCGCGCAATTGCATCCGGCGGGCGCGATTGGCCGGTCCCTCTTGTTACGGGTCGCCCGGGTGCGCGATATTATGCGCGAGAAGGATCGCAATTGTGTGTCACCTGCCGCCGCTACGGTTCGCTCAGTCCTTAACCAAATGACTGCTGCCCGGTCCGGCACTGCCAGCATAGTCGACAAGCGAGGCCGATTGGTGGGCGTCTTTACGGATGGCGACCTGCGACGCAGGCTTCCTGCTGAGCCCGATCTATTGGAACGGCGCATGGACGAAGTCATGACCAGGAACCCGGTGGTGATTCGCGATGATGCCTTGGCAGCGGACGCGCTGCGGATTTTCGATCAACGGAACATCGACGATCTGATCGTTGTCGATAAGCGGAACAAGCCAGTCGGACTGGTCGATTCACAGGACCTGCCCAAGCTCAAGATCATGTAGGGGGGCGCTGGCTGGTGTGAAGCGCCTGGTGGTCAGTTCACCGTAGCCGCCCGGGCGATCACGGCGGCCAAGGCGTCCAGCGTATAAGGTTTGGCCATCAGAGCAGCAAAGCCAGATTGTCGGGCAGATGCTTCATCCATCCCTTCGCCATAACCGGTGGCCAACACGATGGGGATCTCTGGCCGCACTTGGTGTAGCGCCACCTCAAGTTCCCGACCGTCCATTCCCGGCATGCTCAAGTCCGATAGTATCAGGTCAAAATCCTTCGGGCTTGCTGCAAAGCGCGCCAAGGCGCGTTCCGGCCGGTCAAAGCCGGTACAGGTGTGTCCCAGCCGCCGTCCGGCAGCCAGGACGAATTCGAGCACCGATTGGTCATCATCCACGACCAGGATCCGGAGGCTGCCTGGCGGGGGCACTTGTGTTTTCAGTGGGGCGGTGGCCGTGGGTGTCTCAGATGTTACCGGCAGCAGAATCTCGAACACTGTGCCCGCCCCAGGCTGGCTGCGAAGGCGAATCGCTCCTTCCAAGCTGTGCACCAGGCCTTGAACCACAGAGAGTCCCAGGCCCGTGCCTTCACCGGGTTGCTTGGTGGTGAAGAAAGGTTCAAAGACCCGTCGCTGGGTTTCGGCGTCCATGCCATGGCCGGTATCGGACACGGTCAAACAAAGGAACTTGCCGGGTTTTACCTCGCCCAAGGCCGCGGCGCCGGTGGCATCAATATCCTCGGTCGACAGGCGAATGCTCAGCTTGCCGCCGTGGGCACGCATCGCGTGTGCGGCATTTGTTCCCAGATTGGTGACGATTCGCTGGATGGCGGAGGGATCCCCTAATATAGGTGGCAAAGCGTCTGGAATGGCGACGTCGAATTCGATCGAGGGTGGAATCCCGGACCGCAGCAACTTGAGGGTTTCCTTTACCACAGGGCCTGCCAGCAGGGGGATCCGGCGTGGTTTTTCCCGACGGCTGAAGAGCAGGATTTGGGCGACTAACACGCGGGCTCGTTCGGCCGCGCGGGCGACTTCATCCAGGTGTTCGCGCATTTCCGCAGGTTCGTCGATTTTTAGGCGGCCCAGCTCGGCGTTACCCAGGATGCTTTGCAGAAGATTGTTGAAATCGTGGGCAATGCCGCCGGCCAGGGTGCCCAGCGCTTCCAGCCGTTGGGCGTCTTGCAAGCGGGCCTCCAGACGCATCTGGTCGGCCTCGATTGAAACTCTTTTCAGTTCGGCCCGGGTGGCCGCCTCGCGTTCGGCGAGGTGCGCTTCCCGCTGCTTGACATAACGGCGGAGTCCTTTCCGGCCGGCGAGAAGCACCACTGCCAGCGAGGCCACCCCGGCTCCGGATCGGAACCACAAGGTTTCATATAAATAGCGCTGGACCTCCAGGCGGAAGACCGAGCCCTGGTCCCGCGTGACCCCGTCCGAGTTGATGGCACGGATTTCAATCTCGTGCGGGCCGGGGCCCAGGTCCGCAAAGCGCAGCTCACGATTGCGCCCATTGGGAATCCACTTCGAACCAGGCGAATCCAGCCGGTACTCGAAATAGGTTCGTTCCGGAGTGGTAAAGATGGAGGTCTCGTACTTGACGACCACCGGTGCGTTGCCTCGCGGTAGTGGAACTACTTTTCCCGATAGCTTGCGGGAATAGTAAGATCGGCTGCCAATCTGGACATCGGCAAGCGTAACGTCCGAAGTCCGATGATTCGTGGTGAGGAAGAAAGGATCGACGCGAGTCACCGCTGCCGCATTGACGAACCAGAGGATGCCCCGTTCATCGGTACACCACGCGGGACTGCTGGTGGAACTGAAATCACCATCTATTAATTCATCCTTGCCAGTTAACTGGAAGACTGGTGGACGGGGGCCATTGCCCTCGGCGAATTCAACCGTTTCTCGTATAGGGAATCCGAGCAGGCCCGCTTGGGAGCCGATCCAGAGCCGTCCCTTGACGTCCTCGGCAATGAAATTAATCCCGGGAGTATGCATGAGGTCGTTTTTGGGCACGGCCAGCCATCGTCCTTCGCGCCGGAAGAGTACGGTGCCGTCCCGCAGGCCTGCCCACAGTTGGTCATGGCGATCGATATGCAGGGCGACCACCTCCGGTTGCGCTGCCGCTCCACCCGGGAGTTCGACCCGGGTGACGCCACCTTGGTTATATTGCAATAGCCCGATCGAACTGCCAATCCAGAGTCGATCCGAGCTGTCAGCCGCGAAGCAAAGCGCGTTGAGATTGGTTCCGATACCGCTGGTCACCGGTTCCAAGGCCGAGCCATGCAGCAGGAAAACCCCCTGGCCGGTTGCGACAAATAGATTTCGCTGCCGGTCTTCATAGAGGGTATTGATGGGCGCGGAGCTGGTGGCGACTTGCTCCAAGTCCTTCGATTGCAGGGTGGAGCTCCGCCAGAGTCCCAGCGTTTGGGTGCCCGCCCAGAGGTGCCCCCCGCGATCCACCAGCAACGCATTGACCGATTCGTCCGGTGGAAAAGGGGATTCGGTTTGCCGCACTTCCCGTTTGGGGATGGAAACCCGATAGAAGGCTCCGCGTCCTGTTCCAGCCAGAAGGGTGTCAGGTGCCACGGCGACAATGGCGCTGAAGCCGCCCGTTCCGTCCGGGCCCACTTTGTCGGGCAGCAAGGGGGTGCCTCGCCGGGGGCGAAGTTGAAACAAACCCAGGCCGTTGCTGCCGGCGTAGACGTTGCCTTCCGCATCTTCGATCAGGCAGTAAATGTGATCCGAAGGAAAGTCACTGCGACGTGCGCCGCCGAGCCAGCGACCGTCCACCTTTAGCACCGAAAGGCCCTTGTCGTAAGCGCCTATCCACAGGTTGCCGCGGGAATCCTGCAACATTTGGAGCCAGTCGTTTCGTTGCGATTCGGGCAGGGGACCGACGCGATCGACGTCGTCTCCGCGATAGCGCATGATCTTTTCGTCGGTGGCCACCCAAACACCGCCTCGTTGGGCCGGCGTGATTCCCCTTACCCATCCATTTGTAGGCTCCACCACCAGCACGGTGTGCCAGGCACCTTTCTCCAGTCGTGTTATGGAGCTATCGGTCCTTGCCCAGACCACCCCCAAAGCATCCACCACCAGATGGGCGGGCGAAGTGTCGCCCACGCGGCGAAAAGGACTGGCAAAAGGCTCAAAAGTCTTGCCATCCCAGACGAACAGATTGGTCGAGATGCTGACAAACAGGTTGCCGTTGGGAGTTTCGGTCAAACCCTCCACCATCCCGCTGGGCGGTTTGGTAGATGCTGGAAAAGGCGTCCAGCGGCCTTCTTCAAAGCGCAAGACTCCTTCCCCGGTGCCAGCGTAAAGGCTTCCGTTGCGCGCCGTCAGCAGGCAGACAAACCAGTAGGATCGATAGCCAGGAGCCCCTTCCGGCGTGTGCCGCGTGGTCCGGTCGCCAGACAGATGGTAAACCCCGTCAAACGTTCCCACCCAGAGTGTTTCGTCAGGAGCCAGTGTGATCGAGCGACTGACCAAAGTGGCAACCCCGTCAACCGAGCGCCACGGCCGGATGACAAAATCGGTGGAGAGAGGCGGAGTATCGGACCAGGCGCGAAGACACGTCCCGACCAGCAAGGTCAGGCAAAACCGCCACCATCGTTGGCCACGGCAAAAATTCATTCGACGCGATATTGGGCCAGAGAGAGAAGAGGGGT
>DATJII010000105.1:0-22782 GCA_035493435.1 Candidatus Limnocylindria bacterium
GCCTCTGACATCCAGCCCCAACGCCGTTGCGGCTGGCAAACCAGCATCGCAAAAGCGCCAAAAAGAGCCAGGCTGCACCAACAAACCAGGAAGGAAACACCGTAGAGGCCGGTGACTGACGCCAACTGGAGCAAAGGAATCTGGGTCCACTGTGAGATCCCCAGAAAACACCAAGGAAATCCGCTTAGGAACCACCCGCGAAACCATTCCAAGGCGACCCAAGCGGCGGCACCCACCAAGGCTAGGCCCGTGCGTCCGGCCCACGGGATGCTGGCATAGCTGGCCACCGCGCCAAACCAGCCCGTCAATGGAGGCGGCGTAGGTCGCTGCAACCAATCGGGATTCGCTGCCACCGAAGGTAATTTCGCCATCCAACCACCCCAGAGATTGATTAACGAAGGCGACCCGCGCAGCCCCGGGGCGGAAACAGGGGATCGCCGGGCTAAAGACAACAGATAGCTCAGCGCCAAGGTCCAGAGTCCGAAATACGAGCCACAATACGCCGCCAGCGCCAGCCAGCCCGCGATTGCTCCGGCGGGAAACGGGATTCCCAGCAGCCAGCGATGCAAAACCAGGAAGTGAGCCATCCCAGCCATCCAGCCCACCCGAAAAGTCGCTTTCCGGGGTAGTCCCAGGCAGGAAAAAAACAGCGCCCCCGGGGCCAACCAGGCGAGACCGGACCATCCGGGGGTTGGAAATGCCAAACCCAGTCCAATCCCCGCCAGGATGGCGGCTGGATACCGGCGAGTCTCTTCGTTCCACCAGCGCTTCAGAAGGCACCCACACTTCCCAGGTGTTCGCGATAGTTCATGCTCAATTTATTGCCATTCAATGACTTAACAATCAACGAATCGGATTGGTGACGGTTCTACGGGAGGGCTGGCGGAAGGGCTTCAGAGCTCTGTCCGTAACGCCGCAAACACGGTCGAAACCTTGTGGTTCCAGGCCAAGAAACTCAAGGCCGGAGCCCGGGACACCCAACAAATTTTCGGGGTGCACACAAAATTGACTTAAGCGAAACGCGACATCCACCGATGGATGTATCTAGCCAGTATTTGCGACAAGCTCTCACTTGCGCATTTCAGGAGGTTTGGAGTCGAAATTTACAACTTAGTTTAACTGATTAACTAAACATATTCGATGGCAGGATGGCATCCACCTCCGCCCATCGCCCAGTTCACCCACTATATGCAGACCACATCGTCCTCATACCGCACCCTTGCCATCGGTCGAATCTCGCCATGGCTTGTCTCGACCCTGGCCGTTCTGGCCACCACCGGCGCCCTTTCCACCCGCGCGGAAGACGCCGCCAAGACCCCTGCCACGGCCGCCGCGCCCGCCGCGAAGGATCTGATGGATATGGATTTGGACAGCCTGGCCAACGTCAAGGTAACGTCTGTCTCGAAGAAATCAGAGAAAGCCACCGACGCGCCAGCAGCCATCTTCGTGGTGACGCAGGATGACATCCACCGAACTGGCGCCCAACGGATCGTGGACGCCTTGCGTCTGGTTCCGGGCTTGGACATCGCGCAGATCGACGCCGCCAACACGGCGGTGAGCGCCCGTGGTTTCAACAATCAATACGCCAACAAGTTGCTGGTGTTGGTCGACGGACGCAGCGTCTATTCGCCGACTTTCTCGGGAACCTATTGGGACCAGATCGACACCGTTATCGACGACGTGGAACGCATCGAAGTGATCCGCGGTCCCGGCGCCACGGTCTGGGGCGCGAACGCGGTCAACGGCGTGATTAACATCATGACCAAGTCCGCCAAGGACACCCAGGGCGGCTTGGTTGCCGTGGGTACCGGCACGGATACCCGCGCCGACGCGGCGGCTCGTTACGGTTCAAAGATTTCGGAATCGACTTATGGCCGCGTCTACGCGTCCTACGTCGACCGCTACAACCTGAAGCTCAGCAACCCGGTTCCCGGCTATGGCTACAATGCCCATGACGACTGGGATATGATTCATGGTGGATTCCGGATCGATACGGAGATCGACAAGGAAGCCACAGCGATGTTCAGCGGCGACGTCTTTGGTGGCACCGAACACGCGTTTTCGGCGGTCGCGGCCGCCTCGCCCACCAACGCCGCGGGTTATCTAAATATTCCCACGATCGAAAGCGACCGGGTTTTCGGCGCCAATTTCCTGGGCAAGTTCGAACGCAAGCTCTCCGACACCACCGAGTATAGTGTCCAGGCCTTCTATGATCGCAGCGAACGGGAAACCCGCGGCTTCAGCGACGTGATCCAGACCTTCGACGTGGACGGCCAGTTAAGCTTCTCCCTGGGCGAACGTAATTCGTTCGTATCGGGCGTGGGCTACCGCCTCGTCGACGCGGATTTCTCCAACAACAGCGAATTTGCCTTTACCCCGGCCAAGGCCAACTACCAGCTCTTCAACGCCTTCATCCAGGACGAAATCGATATCGTGAAGGACCGCCTGAAACTGACCCTCGGCTCAAAGCTGGAACATAACGATTTCACCGGCATCGAAGTCCAACCGAGCGCGCGCCTGGCCCTCAAGATCACCGAAAATCAGACTGTCTGGGGCTCGGTATCCCGCGCCGTGCGCACTCCGTCCCTCGTCGACAACGGACTGAATCTCACGGTCCAGAATATTCCCGGAGCGGTTCCCGGAAAGGCCGAGATCGATTACACCTCCGGAAGCGTCAATTCGGAGCAGTTGGTCGCCTACGAAATTGGTTACCGCATCCAGCCGACCAAGAAAATCCTCGTCGACGTCGCCACCTTCTACAATGTCTACGATGGCCTGACCTCCACCAAATCGTCGACCGCGTTCATACCGACTCCCTATTTTCATTTCATCAACACGTCGACCGAGTTCAACGGGCTCAACGGTGAGACCTACGGCGCCGAATTGGCGGTCACGTACCAAGTCGTGGAAAAGTGGCGCATGCACCTGAACTATACCTATACGGATGTCCAGATGCACAAACGCACCGCGATCACGGTGGACGAACTCACCAACGAATCGAGCGCGCCGGAGAATCAGCTCTCCTTCCGCAATTCGATCGACTTGCCGCATGACATCCAACTCGATGGAACCTTGCGCTATGTTGACACCTGGTCCACTGGAGCGACTGTCATACCGAGCTACGTAACCACCGACGCCCGGATCGGCTGGAAGGCGACTCCGCACCTCGAATTCGCCATCGTCGGCCGCAACCTCTTCGGCAGCCGCCATATTGAGTCTCCGACCTCCCTGACCATTGGGCCGAAAGATATCGCCCGGTCGGTCTTCGGAAAAATCACCTACAGCTTCTAAGTCGAATGGCCGATTCCTCTGTTGGATGCGCCAAGGCTGGCACCACCCCATGAAATACAAGAGCCTCATACAAAAGACGATCTTCGCCCTCCTCCTGGGTTCGGCCATGATCAGCCGGGCGGTCGCCCAAAGCGAGGATGCCGTGAAAGCGGCGTTTCTCTATAACTTCGCCAAATTCGTCGAATGGCCGGCCTCGGCCTTCGCGGACGGCAATGCCCCCTTGGTTGTCGCCTTTATCGGCGGCGGCTCACTGGCCGACACCTTCGAACAAAACGTCAAAGGCAAGAACGCCAACGGACGCGAGTTCTCGGTGAAAAAGCTCAGTTCGGCCAGCGGCGCGGAAAGCGCCCAGATCGTGGTTATCGCGGACGGCTCGCAGACAGGTGCCGCAACGGGTGCCGTCAAAGGCAAGCCGGTCCTGACAGTCGCCGACGTTGATGGAGCGGCTACAGCCATCCACTTCGTCAAAGACGGCGCAAAAATGGGATTCGACCTGGACTTGGACGTCGCCAAAGGCGCCGGCCTCAAGGTCGATCCGAAACTGCAAAAGGTCGCCAAGAGCGTCAAAGGCGGCTGAAGACAGCCCCCTGCTTAAACATACCAAAGGCGCCGAAGCTATGCTCCGGCGCCTTTTTGCCTTTCCTGGATCGATGTGGCAGGCCGTGGCCCGCCCCTGGCTGACCATCCCGTGATGAAGCCGTTGTCAAGTCGCCACTCCAGATCCTCTTCGATATTAGCCATTTGGCGGCACAATTTAAGATGAACTAAAGAGATAAACCCCTGGGAGAATTCCACTTAAGGAACGCTGGAGTGGTGCCGATTTCGCATGCTCATAGCATCCGTCGCCGATTGCCCGGCCATTGCCGCCGCGAACGTGCGCCGGAACCGACCAGAAAAGAGAAAGATACGACATCTCGATGCCTCGACTTCCGATCCGACGGTTGAGGCCCGCCAACACATGAAATCGCAGAAAAACTCCCGCAGCATGTTCATCCCGAGTGCCACCCAACTCGGGCAAACCTCCCGTTGGCTCGCCTGCACCCTGGCTGCCCTCGGTAGTTTCAATGGAATCGCGGCCCTGGCTGAAGACGCTGCCAAACCGGCGCCCACCGCAGCCGCTCCGGCCAAGGACTTGATGGACCTGGACCTCGACGCGCTGGCCAACGTCACCGTAACTTCAGTGTCCAAGAAAGCGGAAAAAGCAACCGACGCTCCGGCGGCCATTTTTGTCATTACCCAGGACGACATCCACCGTTCGGGCGCCCAACGTCTCACGGAAGCCTTGCGCCTTGCTCCCGGACTGGACGTAGCCCAGGTCACCTCGCCGTTCTATGCGGTCAGCGCGCGCGGATTCAACAGCCAATATGCCAACAAACTATTGGTGCTCGTCGACGGCCGGACCGTTTATTCCCCGGTTTTCTCGGGCACGTACTGGGACCAGATCGAGACCATGATCGACGATGTCGATCGCATCGAAGTCATAAGGGGTCCGGGGGCGACCGTCTGGGGCGCCAACGCCGTTAACGGGGTCATCAATATCATGACCAAATCGGCCAAGGAAACCCAGGGAGGCGTAGTCTCCGTGGGTGGGGGCACGGATACCTATGCCGACGCGGCGGCCCGTTATGGCTCGAAGATCTCGGAATCGACGTACAGTCGGGTCTATGCGACTTATTCGCTCTACAACGACATCAACCTGGCGAGCCCCGTGCAGGGCTACGGGTACAACGGGCACGACGAATGGCAGGTTGTTCGCGGCGGGTTCCGCATCGATTCTGAGGTCGACAAGGAGGCCACCTTAACCTTTAGCGGAAATACCTATGGTGGCGACACCCACGGCTACTATTCCGTACCGAATCTCAATCCCCAGACACCGGCAGCATATACCAACGTCACGCGGCTCGATCGGAATCCGATTTTTGGACTCGATGTCCTGGGCAAATTCGAGCGCAAGTTGAGCGACACCTCGGAATACAGCGTCCAGTTGTATTATGACCGTGCCGAACGCGCCAACCGCGGTTTCAGCTTCGCGGTCCAGACCTTCGATGCGGAAGGCCAATATAGCTTCGCTTTGGGTGAACGGAATTCGTTGGTCACGGGCATCGGCTACCGCCTGCTGGACGTCAATTTCAACAATTTCCAGCAGTATGCCTTCAATCCGTCGGAGGCGAACTACCAATTGTTCAACGCCTTCCTGCAGGACGAATTCGACCTGGTCAAGGACCGCCTGAAACTGACGCTCGGCAGCAAGGTGGAGCACAACGACATCACGGGCTACGAAGTGCAGCCCAGCGCCCGTCTGGCTTTCAAGCCGACGGAATCCCAAACCCTCTGGGGGGCGGTCTCGCGGGCCGTGAGAACCCCCGCCTTGACGGACATTGGTTACTATAGTGAAACCAGTGCCACGCCTCCCACGGGCGGCCTGCCCACCCTGACCCGGACCTGGAACACACCAGACCATCTCAACTCTGAACAGTTGATGGCCTACGAAGTCGGTTATCGCATCCAACCGACCAAGAAGGTGCTCGTGGACGTGGCGACATTCTACAATGTGTATGATGGCCTGAGCGGCAGCAGCACCACGACCCTCACCGATCCCAGTCTTCCGGTGCCCCACCGGGTAACCACCGCGAGCGGCTTCAACGCGCTCAAAGGCGAGACCTACGGCGTGGAACTCGCCTTGACCTACCAAGTGCTGGAGAAATGGCGCGCCCACCTCAATTACACCTACACCGATCTCCAACTTCACCAACGCACTGCCATCAAGGTGTCCGAAACGGGCGAATTCAGCGCCCCAGAAAACCAGTTCTCGCTGCGCAACTCCTTTGACCTGCCCCATGACGTCCAGTTGGACGGCACCCTGCGCTATGTGGATACGTGGAATACCGGCGCGAGCCTGGTCCCCGCATACGTGACGGCTGATGCACGTATAGGCTGGAAAGCCACTCCCCACCTGGAATTGGCGGTAGTCGGTCGCAACCTGTTCGAAAGCCGCCATATCGAATCGCCGGTGTCGATCGGCTACGGGCCGCATGAAATTCCCCGCTCCGTGTTCGGGAAGGTCACCTACAGCTTCTAAGAGAGAGGGCATCAACCTTTTGAAATGGCGCAATCTTACTGTCTATCCTCATGAAGTTTACCGGAATCCTTAAGCCAACGCGGATGGCTGCCTTTCTGGCCGCCGCCACTCTCGCCTCGCAGGCCTTCGCCCAAAGCGAAGATACCGTCAAGGCAGCCTTCCTCTTCAACTTCGCCAAACTCGTCGAGTGGCCTGCCAACGCCTTTCAAGACGGCAATGCCCCCATCGTGGTGGCCTTTGTCGGCGGTGAATCGCTGGCGGACACATTCGAGCAGAACGTGAAAGGCAAAAATGCCAATGGACGCGAGTTTTCCATCAAGAAGCTCACTGCTTCCGCAGGCGCAGAAGGCGCCCAGATAGTCGTCATTGCCGACGGCGCCCAAGCCACTGCCGTGACCAGTGCCGCCAAGGGAAAACCCGTCCTGACTGTCGCCAGCGCCGACGGTGTGGAGGGAGCCATTCGCTTCGTCAAAGACGGCCCCAAGATGGGATTTGATCTCGATCTCGACGTCGCCAAGGCCTCGGCCCTGAAGATCGACCCCAAATTGCAGAAAGTAGCCAAGAGCGTCAAAGGCGGATAGCCATCCAGTACCTTGATAACCCGGGGCGGCGGAGGTGACTCCGCCGCCCCGGGTCTTTTTACAGAGGTCGTTTTTAGGCCAAAATCCACTTAAAGTCCCGGCAGGATCTGCCGATTTAAAGGGGTAACTGTATTCGTAACAGCCATGATCGGTACCCCTAGAACTCATAAGGCCTTCCTGGCCATGCTCCTCGCCGTCACCGCGTTGACCTCACGCGCCCTGGCCCAGAGCGAGGATGCGGTCAAAGCCGCCTTCCTTTACAATTTCGCCAAATTCGTGGAATGGCCCGCCACAGCGTTCCCTGATGGCAACGCCCCGATCATCGTCGCCTTTATCGGCGGGGGATCATTGGCCGACACGTTTGAACAGAACGTCAAAGGCAAAAACGCCAACGGACGCGAATTCTCGATCAAGAAACTCTCCGCTGCCGGCGGGGAAAGCGGTGCGCAAATCCTGGTTATTGCCGACGGCAGCCAAGCTGCGGCGGCCATTAGCGCGACCAAGGGTAAACCCGTTTTGACCGTCGCGGACGCCGACGGAGTCGAGGGAGCCATTCACTTCGTGAAGGACGGCCCCAAGATGGGGTTTGACCTCGATCTGGACGCCGCCAAAGCCTCGGCGCTCAAGGTCGATCCCAAACTCCAGAAAGTCGCCAAATCAGTCAAAGGTGCCTGAACCGCAACGTTCCACATCATCGCCTTCGAAATAATATTTTAGGACCATGAACAAGCTTGGATTGAAATCCCGCATGACGCTGATCATTTGCAGCGTCATTCTTCTGGCTCTCGGGGTGATCATCACTCTCGAGGTTCGCGAAACCGGACAATTCGCCCGCACCAAAGCCTTCAACGACGCCGAGCAATTGGCCCACCGCTATGCCGGTGAGGCGGAGCGAACCCTTAACGAGGCTCTCCTGGCGGCTCGCACCGTGGCCCAAACCTTTGAAGGCATGAAGGCCGCCTGGGTGGACGACCGGTCGATGTATAACT
Organism: Candidatus Limnocylindria bacterium; assembly: GCA_035493435.1. GTDB lineage: Bacteria > Verrucomicrobiota > Verrucomicrobiia > Limisphaerales > UBA9464 > DATJII01. The sequence goes on from DATJII010000105.1 coordinate 7,941, forward strand.
CGATCCTCAAGCAAGTCGTGGTGGCGAATACCAATTTCCTCGCGGTTTGGAGTGGATGGCAACCCGACGGCTTGGACGGCAAGGACAAGACCTTTGCCAACAAGGCCGGGCACGACGAAACGGGACGCTTTGTCCCCTTGTGGTATCGCACCACCAATGACGCCAACCTGGCACCCCTCACAGGTTACGCGGCCGAAGACACCGGAGCCTATTATCTCAAGACCGTAAAATTGGGACGCGAGCAAATCTCCGACCCCTTTGCCCGGAAGATGGGCGATCGTACGAACATGGTTATCGGCTTGGTCGCACCTATTCGATATAATGGCGAAATCACGGGTGTCGCCGGCGTGGACGTTTCTCTAGGGGAATTGCAAGGGTTGATCTCCACCATTCACCCTTATGACACGGGTTACGCCAGTTTGAGCACCACCAGCGGGCGCTTCGTGGCCCACGCGGATACCGGCCTGATCGGGCAACAGCTTTTCGCCAACGGTCTCCCGAAAAACATCCAGGAAACCCTGGCCACCGGTAAGAGCTATGCGAGCCGCATCAAGTCAGCCTCCGGAGCCGACCTCTACCAGGTCATTGCACCGGTATTAGTGGGAGGCACCCAGACGCCGTGGTATCTGGCGGTGAATATTCCCACCGAAAAAATCCTCGCTGAATCCAACCGCGCCCTTTGGCGAGGGGTTGCGGCTGGGGGCATCGCCTTTCTAGTCATGATTGTCGTGGTGGGATTACTGGCCCGCTCGATTGCGAAGCCCTTGCTGGTCCTTACCGGCAACCTGGGCCAAGCCGCTACTCAACTGAACGAGACGGCTGACCGGCTCAACCAAACCAGCCGCATCGTTGCGGATGGTGCGCACGATCAGGCGGCTTCACTTGAAGAAACCGCTGCCTCGCTGGAGGAAATGGCGAGCATGACCCGCCGCAATGCCGAAAACGCCGTGAGCGCCAAATCCCTGGCCGGGGAAGCCCGCACGGCGGCGGATGCCGGGTCCATCGAGATGGAGCAACTGAGCACCGCGATGCACGAGATCAAAGCGTCCGGTGACAGCATCACGAAGATCATCCGCACCATCGACGAAATCGCTTTCCAGACGAACATCCTCGCCCTGAACGCCGCAGTCGAAGCAGCCCGAGCGGGCGAGAGCGGCCTAGGCTTCGCAGTAGTGGCCGATGAGGTTCGCAATCTCGCCCGGCGCAGCGCTGCCGCAGCGAAGGAAACCTCGGAGAAGATCAGTGATGCCATCTCAAAGAGTGAGAAGGGCGTGATCCTCAGCCAGAAAGTCACCTCAGGCCTCAAGGGCATTGTCGACAAAGTTCGACAGGTGGACGATCTGGTTGCGGAAATCGCCACCGCTTCGAACGAACAGAGCGACGGCATTGCGCAGATCAACACTGCGGTATCCAAAATGGATCAAGTCACGCAATCCAATGCCTCCACCGCCGAACAGACTTCGCACGCGGTGCGGGAAGTGGACGAACACGCCAAAGGCTTGAACGTCGCCGTTGGCCAACTTCAAGTGCTGGTACTGGGCGGCACCACCGCCACCTCCGCTGCTACGACCGCAGCGCCTACCAAGCAATCGCCCCCTGACGCCAGCCCTTCCGCTCCCATCGCGGGTGTGATTCATGGCGTAGGCAAGGGATCGGACTGGCAGAACGCCAATAACAAGCGCAACGGGAACCCGGCCGCGAACGGAGCCGCCACGAAGGCGAATCCGGAAAATACAACCGCCAAGAATGGCGATCGGTTTGCCTTCAAGGACGTTTAGCCCCTGATTTTCCGGGAAAAATTCTCTCATTAATTCGAATCTCAGCGACGGCCACCAGTCCATCTGGTGGCCGTTTTTCACTTGAGAAACCGGCTTCACGCCCCGGCCTAAATCTGCTGTAGTCAATCGATGCGTTGCCTCGTCTCCGCAGGCCCGACTTATGAACCGCTGGACCGTGTCCGGCGGCTCACGAATTTTTCCACCGGGTCACTGGGAACCGAACTCGCCAATCGGCTTGCTTCAGCGGGGCATGACGTCCAGTTACTGCGCGGCGAAGAGGCTCAGTCCCAACCACCGGTAGCCGCAGTATCGGTTGAACCATTTTCCACCACCAGTGATTTGGCGGCACGTTTCCTGGCCCATGCGACACACGAGCGAATCGCGATTTTCCATGCGGCCGCAGTCAGCGATTTTGCGTTCGGTCTGGTGTATGAAAGGAACGAAGAAGGCGACTTGAGCCCCATCTACCAGGGGAAACTGAATACCCGCCAAGGTTCCCTTTTCGCCGAGCTAAAGCCCACTCCCAAAATTATCCGGGGCCTGCGCGAGTGGTTCGCGAATGCCTTGATCGTTGGGTGGAAATACGAAGTGGATGGCACGCGCGACGACGCGCTCGGCAAGGGACAGCGTCAACTGTCCGAATGCCAGTCCGATTGGTGCGTGGTCAACGGTCCCGCTTATGGCGCGGGATTTGGACTCCTAAGCCCCCACTCCCCGCCCCAGCATCTTTCGTCCCGACCGGAATTGTACAACCGGCTACTTGCCTTGCTTACGGCTTGAAAGCCGCTTGAAGCCGGTCACTTTGTCTCGCGATCTTCCTTACGATGCTTTCGTTTCTCTCCACGGGACTGGGTTCACTTGCGGCTGTCAGCCTCGGTGTCCAGCTTTGGCAGTTTTTCGCCGCCCTCCGATTTCCGCTCCATCGGCGTGACATTATTTCCTCCCCACTTCCTGGCGTTTCCATTCTTAAGCCACTGAAGGGCTGCGACCTCCATACCCGAGCATGCCTGGAGTCCTGGTTTGATATCACGTACCCTGGACCGTTCCAAATTCTCTTCGGGGTACACGATCCGGCTGATCCGGTGTGCGAGACCGTCCGTTCGATCATCGCTACGCATCCCAACGTCGATGCGCGTTTGGTGATCTGTCCGGAAAAACTGGGGATCAACGCCAAAGTATCGACCCTCATCCAGTTGCGGCGGGAAGCGATCCACCCGGTCCTCATTGTGAGCGACGCCGATGTAAAAATTCAAAACGGCGTCCTGGCTTCGCTAGTGGCTCCCTTGGATCAGCCGCACGTCGGACTCGTCAATTGCTTCTATCGTCTGGCGAACCCGACCACGGTGGCCATGAAGTGGGAGGCAGTTTGCATCAATGTGGATTTTTGGAGCCAGGTACTTCAATCGATCACCTTGAAACCCCAGGATTTTGCGCTCGGCGCAGCGATGTCATTCCGCAATACGGACTTGGCTCAGATCGGTGGATTTGAAGGATTGGCCGATCACTTGGCCGATGACTATCAATTGGGTCATCGGCTGGCCCGGCAGGGACTGGCGGTCCAGCTGGCGACCACGGTGGTGGAATGCTGGGATAGCCCGGCGGATTGGGCGGCAGTATGGAGCCATCAACTGCGCTGGAATAGAACCATACGGGTCTGTCAGCCCGGTCCTTACGCCGCCAGCATCGTGGCGAACCTAACCCTTTGGACGGGACTCTGGTGTGTCAGCCGTCATGACTGGACAGCCGTCACAACGCTGGCTGGAATCCTTGGATTGCGAATGGTCCTGGCCTCGATATTAGCCAGGCGAATCTCCCGTGGGGATCGAGTGGACGAAGCACTGGCCTTGGGGTTGCTCGCCCCCCTAAAGGACGTCCTGGGCGGTGCGGTTTGGCTGGCTGCTTTGTTCGGGCATCGAGTCATCTGGCGTGGTGTCGCCTACACCGTCCAGGCGGATGGACGACTGATTCCGGCGGAATCCTGAAGAGCGGTATAGGAAACCATTCACCAGGAGCAGGCTAAACGGTGAACAATCGACGGCGAAAATCAGTTGCGCATTGGACGAACGACCCGCAAATTGATACGCATGATCAAGCAAATTTTGTTAGCAGGTATTCTGAGTGCGGCGATTGCCGCTCCGGCCGTGAGTGCCGCGTCGCTGCCTTCCGCTGGCACCCCTGGACAGACGTCGTTGTCCTCCACCTCTTCCAACGCCAAGGCCAAAGCCACTGCCAAGCACGGCAAAAAGGCCAAGAAGAAGAAAACCAAGAAGACCACGGCTTAAGAAAACCTGGCATCGATCAAGTGTCTCAGCCGCCCGATTCAATTCGGGCGTTTTTTTTGCCCTGCAGTCTCGTATTGAGACGGCGCGTTGACAGGCCATTGATGCGGACAGGGGCACTATTGATTATCCATCAACCCTGTTTCCGTGAAAATCCGTCCATGCCGGGGCTGGCCCGAAAATTGCAAAACCCTCCCGGTAGACTTTGAATCTGATGAAAACGCGAACCGGAACCGTGGAGGAGTATCATTTCTACTTCCCGAATTCCGACACCCACATTCGGGTGGAGAACCGCGGCGAATCGGTCCGGATACGCGCCACCAGGAATTCGTTTTCCGAAGCCCACAAAACCGCTTTTATCAAACGGCTCGTGGCGGAGGATTTTATTCCTGCCGAGTTCCAATGGAGTGGGAGCAACTCTTCGTTGCTCCACGTATATCCCCAACCCGAATGGCTCATCGATGCCTCCTGGTTGACTCTAAGCAAGCCCCAGCGCGAACGGAGCCACCGGTTCATGGTCAGGCTTTTCGCCTGCTCCATCATGCTCTGGATACTATTGATGGGGACCGCCATTTCACGGCAGGCAGGACGAGCGCCGACGGCTGTTTCAAAGCAAACGCCGGGGCGTCCGTAAAGTCGCCCCGGCATGACCGTTTCCCGTTAGGAGTTTCGGCGGGCCTTACGCCAAACTCCAAAGCTGGCCAGCGCCAATCCGGCACCCAAGGCATAGGTCCCTGGCTCCGGTACTGGCTGGAAGTTATTGCCGAAATCCGAGCCCGGCAGATCGGCCGAGGCAATCGGATCGAAATCGACATCGGCGTCGGGATCGGCAAAGGCGGTAAAGAACACCTTGAACTCGACCTTGTCGTTGAGGCGGATATCCGCATTCGCCCCCTGGCCGATCCTTAGGCTGCTAAAGCCCCAGGTATTATAAGCCAGCCGGTCATCCGCGGCATTCGCGTTCCGCAGGAACGGCGTGGCCCCCGAAACCTGGCCCGCGTTGATGAAGTCGGCTGCCCCTCCCGGTCCGTCACCGGCATAAGTAATGGGGGTGAAGAAATTCCAGGCTCCAAAGGCTCCCCCGGCGGCGGGTTGGACCCGGTACGCGCCCGTGACACCCAGGGCGCAGTAATTTCCCGCAGCGCCGATATTAACACGGAATCCCATGCCCAGGCCGAAGTTGAGTCCCGTCAAATTGGCATTGGCCCTCCAGACGGCATCGCCGGTCGCGGTGATCATGGATCCGTCACCCGCCAGCCCCGCCGCCTTGGGATCGGCCAGCGCCCAGTTGCCAGTCGTCCAGATGCCGTTGTTGTTGGCGAAGAGATCCATTCTCCCGGGACCGAAGTTATTGGGATTCCCCGCTCCGTCAGGACCGCGCGGAACATTGAGATTCAGGCCTGGCACCAGCGGTCCAGCCGAGTTTCCCACATTCGCCCCGCCCCGCAAGGCGTTGATGGCCTGGAAGTTATTTCCGTTGCCGAAACCACCGTTTCCCGGATCCACCAAACGACCGAAGTTGGCATTCAAAGCACCGCCATCGTCGAATACCAGCCCACCACCGCCTGCTCCCAAGACCCGCGTGCCCATGGTAATGGAACCCGCGCTTCCAGGTTGAAGGGTCATGAGTTGTCCATGCACTGCCAGGGGCAGGATGGCGAACGCGGCACCTACAATCGCATGACGGATCGAGGCACCCACGAAGGGATTAGTCTGCATAAGTTAGGATTGACTGCTACGCGCCTCTCAACGTGACGGAATAGGAGGGAGGCATAAGTCGAGCCAATCTAATCCTTCGCAAGGATGGGAATACTAACTATCCCATCGTGCGCCCGGGAGGAGGCGGTCCGGGGGGGCTGCCCGTCCGGCCTAACAGCTTCCCTGTCACCACGTAGTGGGCGCTGGAACGGCGGCGTTTCCCGTCATGCTGGCGTGCATCTCTTCGGTCCAGCCCTCGGTCAGGTAGCGGTAGAACCAACTGCCGCTCTTCTGAAGTTTGCGATAACTGGTCCGTAATTCGAGCAACATCGTGATCCGGCGGTTCTCACAATTGAGTTCGCCCGTGTCATGGGTGGCTACCACTTCGAAACCCAGCACCCGGCGATGAAAGGCATAAGGACTGTGCAACTCCCCTTCGAAAACGTCGGTCAGGTAGTGGCTGAAATCCCGGCGAATCGTCTCCGCCACCGCTTCGCGCATCAGGCCGGCAGCGACGAGAAAATTGCTCCGATGTTCCGGCACGACAGCGAATCGGCCTATTTCAGCGATTCGATGGCAGCGTATAAACTCTTCGAGATCGAGGCCGGGCACCGCCAGTTTGAACCCATACTTGGCGTACAGATCCAAGGGCGGCTCATAAAGCACACGCAAAACACCGACGGGCATACCTTCCTGCCGGGCGACAAACCACGAGATTTCCGGACGCCCGAGATCCTCCGGGTCCACCAATTGGTCATCGCTTCGTATCCAGTTCTTTTCGTCGCGGTAGGTGGCTCGCATGACGGCCAGGGCCTGTTGCCGTCCCCATTCATCTTCGAGGCGAATTACGTCAAGGTGTGCGGTTGTTTGCATATTTGGTTCGTGGATTGTTGGGAGTCCATTGCTTGCCACTAAGTCGGGAAATCGCCTGCATCATTTCGGCGTGCCATTCCCGCACCCGGGCTGGAGCCGGGTCTGGATTGGGAGCGCCAGGATCGAGCGGCGACCCAAGGTGCAGGGTGAAACACTCAAGATCGGAAATCGGGGTGGACCGGTGCCCAGCCTCAAAACGCAAGCCCAGGGGTAAGATCGGGACTCCCGATTGCAGGGAAAGCCGTGCAGCACCCAGGTGCCCTCGTAACAACGCCTCCCGGTTGCGATTGACGGTTCCTTCCGGAAAAATACCTACCGACTGCCCCGAACTCAGAAGTTCCCGGGCTTGCTCGAAGGGAGACACAGCCTGCTGGAATCGCGGCTTGAGAAAATTCAGGAACCTGGGCTTCAAATCCTTCCGAACCACGATGATCGGCTGGCTCAGACGAATGATGGTCCCGACCACTGGGAGAAAGAGAAAATTCCAGTCGGCCATAAAGTGAACCAACCGTCCCCGGCGCAAGGCTGTAAGCAACGCCGGAATCAGGAGCGCTTCCGTGCGTTGGCTGTGATTCACGGCGGCTATGAACGGCTTGTCCCGGTGGAAAAGGTGCTGAGCCCCTACAATTCCCTGTATGCGATTCCCGACCGAGGCCAAGACCAACCGACCAGCAATACGCGCTTGGCGAGACCGGAGTTCCGGCAGGGGCGCAAGCCACGCGTTGCGGCCGCGAAAGGCGAGCGTCAGATTTGCCTGGGTTAGGCGGGCGGTTTCCGATCCCCCACCGGCTGTGGAGTCACTCGTTAGCGTCGAGACCGGCTGAACCATGCGGCCACGAAATTGTTCCGTCCTCCTGACAAATCGATGTCGCGAATGTGAGCATCCGGTGACAACAGTTTTGGGATTAAGTCCCAGATCGATGGACTTTCCAGGCATCGTACGTCCTCAATTTTGATGACAGCCAGGGGCAGTGGGACCGTCCCAGACGCCTTGTAAGGGGGCTCTTCGAGGATTATTTTGCGTTATGCACTCACCCGCCGTTTTTGCCTTCTGCTGCCTCGTCGTCGTCACGGGCTGTGGCAGGAAAACGGAACCGGTCGTTCCCGCGACTGTGGAAACACCTGCTGTCCCGGGGATCTCGCCGACAGCTACGGCCTCCGCCACGGCTGCCGCCGAATCGGGCGCCGACACGACCGCCAGCACCCTCCTTCAATTAACTCAGGCCGTCCGTCGTTTCGGCGTGGAACAACAACGGGCTCCCACGACCCTGGACGATCTAGTCAAGGCAGGCTATCTCAGCAGTCTTCCCCCTGCCCCGCCGGGCAAGGCTTTTGTTATCGGCAAGAACCTGGAAGTGACCCTGGCTGGGCGTTAGTCGCCAACTCCAACGATTCTCCGAAGTCATGAAGACCAAAGGGCGCATCTCACTATCTAGGGTCCCAGTGGTTCTTTTGGCCCCTCACCCTGGCCCCCGCCCCCGAAAAATCTCGGGGGCGAGGAAATCAGCGAAATTGCCAACGAAGCGAAATGATTTCCTTCGCCCCCTTGGGGGAGAAGCTGGCGGCAGGCCGGATGAGGGGGTCGGCGTACCAGTCGTTCCAGCCGCATTCAGACCACGAAAGGAAGCGGCACCCAATACTAGACGCCTACGCCATACGGCCTTTACCCTGATCGAGTTACTGGTGGTCATTGCGATCATCGCCATCCTGGCCTCGCTGCTCCTGCCCGCCCTGGCCGGCGCGAAGTCCCGTGCCGAACGGCTCCAGTGCACCTCGCAGATGAAGCAACTGGGGCTTGGTTTTGCCCTGCTGGCGAGCGACAAATCCGACCAATATCCGCCCACGGCCTATTCGACGGGCGACTATCAATACCAGCTTTCGTGGGATGATTATATCCACCGGTATATCGGCGGCAGCGATCCCGAGGCGGACCTGATTCTCGGCATTTCCGGGGCCATCTCCAGCCCGAGTCTCATCCCCAAGATCCTCCGGTGCCCGGCGGATCGCATCAAGGTGGGAATCAACTACGCTCCCTACAGCACCCGCCGGACTTACGCGATGAATTGGGCCGGGCCGAACTTCCAGGTCAGTTCCCGCAACGGAGCCTTGCCCCCACCCGTTTATGGGGTGGGCGTCTACTATAATTTGCGCGGATCGGAACCGGGAGCCCTGCCCGATTGGGATGCGCGGGGTTATCGCGAAAGCGCGGTGGCCGATCCCTCGGGAACCATCCTTCTGGCCGAGTTGGCCAACGGGCGCAACGCCGCCGGAAATGACTGGCCTTCGTTCTGCGCCGGACCGGGGTCGAGCGCACCTTCGCCCGCGTCGCCCGACTGTGTCCAAATCAGCAAAGGCACCTTCAATGGTATCAATTACGGGGCCGCCGCCTATGGCCTGCATGCCCGACGATTCAACTACCTCTTCCACGACGGCCATGTCGCCATCCATCGCATCCAGGATACCATCGGATCCGGCACCACCAATGCGCCGAAAGGCATGTGGACGATGGTTCAGGGGGATTGAAAAGCCATTCTGGATCCCTCAAACCACATCGGACTTTTCCACTCGGTTGACTTGCGCCATTCTCGGCCGACATGAATACGCCGCAAACGGCGGAGGCCGATTCCGGGAAGATCCTTGTTTTCATCACCCGCCACGACGCCAAGTGTGCCGATTGCGGTGAGGAACTGCTGACGGGCAGGCGTCTACGAATCGAAAACGACCAGGCCCTGTGTCTGGATTGTGCCGATTTGGGGCATCTGGAGTACCTGCCTCGGGGTGATACCGCCGTGACCCGCCGGGCGACCAAATACTCACCCATTACCGCTGTCGTTCTCCAATGGGCCCGGGCACGCAAACGCTATGAACGACAGGGCATCCTGGCCGCTCCGGAAGCGATCCGGCGAGCGGAGGAGGAGTGCATGGCGGACGCGGACTTGCGAGCCCTCCAGCGTGAACGGGCAGCCGTCAAACGCGTGGTGGCTGACCGCGAATACCTCGCCCAAGTCGTCGACGAACTCAAGCGGCTGTTCCCTTTCTGCCCCGCCAAGGAAGTGGAGGAAATTGCCAACCACGCTTGTGAAAAGTATTCGGGCCGGGTGGGACGATCGGCCGCCGCCAAGGATTTCGACCCGCAAGCCTTGAAACTGGCGGTCATTGCGCATATCCGCCACGTCCACACCCGCTACGATAAGTTGCTGAGCGACACAGGGGATCGCCGCGGTGCCCGGGCGCTCATCCAAAAGGATATAGAGAAGGTCCTTTCCAAATGGGAAGGCCGGAAGAGCTGATTTTCAGGCCCCATCAAACAACCCATCTTCCGATGACCGCCCAGGAAATTCTCAACGAAATCAAGCCCTTGGGTAGCGATGGCTATCGCAAGATCCTCTCCAATCACGGCGTACCCGACCCCTGTTACGGCGTGAAGATTGAGGAACTCAAAAAGATCCAGAAACGCGTCAAGGTCAACTATCGGCTCGCGCTCGACCTATACGACACCGGGGTGTACGACGCCATGTACCTGGCGGGGCTGGTCGCCGATGATGCGAAAATGACGCCGGAAAATCTCCAGCATTGGGCGGATAAAGCCTGCATCCCACTTGCTAGGTCCACCGTCTCGTGGGTCGCCGCCGGCAGCCCGCACGGCTTGTCGATGGCCCAGAAGTGGATCGATTCTCCGAAAGAACTCGTAGCGGTCGCGGGCTGGGCCACCTTCGGCAGCTTGATCTCCATCAAGCCGGACACCGAGCTCGACCTGCCGTTCATCAAGAAGCTGCTCCAGCGCATCCAGAAGACCATCCGGCAATTGCCCAACGACGTGCGCCGCCAGATGAACTCCTTCCTCATCGAAGTCGGCACCTACGTCGTCCCCTTAAACCCACTGGCCATCGAAACCGCAGAAAAACTCGGCCCCATCAGCGTGGACGTGGGCAACACGGCCTGCCAGATCCCCTTCGCCCCCGAATATATCAAGAAAGTGGAAAAACGCGGGTCTCTTGGGAAAAAGCGCAAGACGGTGAAGTGCTGAGGCTCCACCTCGTTGCGGCGGCGCTTCGCGCGTAACGACAAGGCCCGGCCTTAGTCAACAGGAGGTGGGTACCGACGCCATGTTGAAACGAGTCCTGATTAGGATAGGAATCCTGCTAGGCGCCGTATTCGTCCTGCTAGGCGTGTGGCTGATCGTGGAGCGAATCCAGAGTCAGAGGATGCTGTCGGCGTATCTCAAGTCCTTACGAGACAAGGGCGAGAAGCTGGCGATTCAGGAATTGGAACCTCCGCATCAGCCCGCCCAAGGTTGTTACCTGTTTGCCTCGCTGGCCGCTATTTCGAACCGGTTCAGCTCGGGCAATCAGGACTACGAATTACCAAACCGGTGGGGTCCCGCGGCTCCTGGGCGGGTATACGCAAACTCACGCCTGGAGTCCTGGATTACGTGGTCCAACAAAACCAATACCTGGCAAGGTGTGGGTCAATTGTTTTCGCCGCAGTCGAATCGAATCGTTGCGATCGAACGCGCACTGGAATGCCCGGGGCTGGATTTGGATATAAATTATCTAGCCCATGGGCTTCAGACCCCGTGGGACGACAAATACCTGCGTGCCGTGCGGGAAGTCCAACTGCTCCGGATCGTCGCCCTTTTTGAGCTTCAGCGAACCAATCTAGCCGCCGTTCATCGCCATATACTCGGCATCCTGCGCTTTGGCGACGCCTTGGAATCGTCTCGGATGATCCACCTTCAGCAATCCCGGCAGGGACGCCTATGCGTTGGCATTGAACTCATTTGGGAGGCTTTGCTTGCTCCTGGGTGGAGGGAGGCGCAATTGGCGGAATTTCAATATGCGTGCTCCCGGCCGGACGTCTTGGAATCCATGTCCCAGAGCCTTGAAATGGAACGGACGGCGATGTTCAAAACCCTCCAAGAAATAGCCCGTTCGCCCAAAGATCTGTCAGGGAGCCTCAATGGACTCTGTCACGACGGCAATTGTGGCTGGCAAAGGCCCAATGAACGAATCTGGGCCGCACTGACACCGATTCAGGGCTGGCTCTGGAAACACGTTTGGAAAGACCAGGACCTCTGTCTCTATTTAAAACGCTGGGAACGATCCATTGAAAGGAGTCGCCTGGCGGCGAAAGAGTCCTGGCAGTCCTTGGGGTCAACCGATCCTGAAAAAGACTATTTCTACGCCGAGTACTCGGCGGTTGAGGAAACGACCGCTTGGACGCGCTTCCGTTTTCCGTTTTCCCAGCGCTTCAGGATTCCGAACGACCTTCTGATCCGCCAGGCACTCGTAACGAACGTCCGGCAGCAACTGGCGAGCATCGTCCTGGCAAGCCACCGCTATAGGCTGGCGCACGGAGACTGGCCCCAGAGTGCGCAGGATCTGGTACCCCGATACCTGGCAGTAGTTCCGCACGACCCGTTAACAGGCGCCGCCCTCGTTCTTCGGCACAATGCCGACCGCGGGCTCCTGGTCTATTCGCTGGGATTCGATGGCGTCGACGACGGTGGGGACCCGAGCAGCATTTCCCCCAAGGATCACCGCAAAGACTTCTCGGACGGCAAAGACCTCGTCTGGCCGCAACCGGCGACCGCCGAGGATATCGCCACCGCCTTCAAGGAAGAGCAATGGGACGCCCAACGTCGACAGAGAGCGGAAACTATTTTGACGCCGCAAGTCCGGGCGAAGTACGGCTTACCGCCACTGAAGGTGGATTGAGCGGCTTCGTACCGACCACACAACCGATTGAAAGGGAGGCTGATGGGATTTCTGCGCATGTGATCGGAGGCCAGATTCCCTCCAAGGACATCCCGAAGCCAAAACAATACCACGCCCATAGCGGTGGCTTCGCCAAGCCTTCGCAACCGCACTCCAGGCGCTGTCGCGACGTTCTTAACCGGGATTGTTTATATCCCGCGTTTTATACCTTCCCGATCCACTTGCGGTCTTCCCACACTGCTTTGAGGGAAGTGATATTGCGGGAGTCGAACACGTGCCCGGCGGCCTTGCCGATCTGGCCTTTTTTCAGGGATTGCCAGGCGTCGCTGGCGCTGATGGCCACGTACTGGAGGACGCTCGGATCGCGATAGCAATCGATCATGCACCGGGTGCATCCGTCGCGGATCAGCTTGGAATCGTCCCAGTCATACACGTTGCACATGGGGGTTTCCCAAAAGTGGCAGCGATACAGATTCAGGTGCCAGTCGAGGTAGAAATACTTGTGCCCGCCCAGGCAGCTAAACTTCTCCTTTTCCCCGCGCAGATGCCGTTGCATCTCGCTCAAGGACTCCGTCGGATTCACCACCGGGAAGCCGGTGCGACTCTTCATCTGCTTGATCTTGTCAAACAGTTGGATCAGTTCGTCGTTGCTGAAATTGACGAGGCCACCGTCGCTGAAACTCAGGTAACTGGACGCCAGATTGGTCAACGGGTAGCTGAAGGTGCAACTGGTGAAATCGAGGGATTGGAGGAACTCGGGCAGCTTATCGTAGTCTTCAATGAGACGGCTCGCGGTGATGCTCGCGGTAGTCTGGACCCCAACGCTATGGAAAAACTCGTTCGCCCGCTTGATCTTGCGGCAGACGTCTTGGAGCCCTCGGTTTTTCTCGTGCTTAGCCACTTCATGGGCGTCGATCGACATGATGACGCTGCTCAGACCGTCGTCGGTCAGGCCGCGCATGTTGTCTTCCGTCCACAACCCGCCATTGGTGCAGACCATGGGGCGGATACCTTGCTCCGCCGCATAGCGTACCATGGCGCGTAACTCTTTGTGCACCAGTGGTTCACCGCCGACGAAGAGGAGGTAACCGATGTGGTTTCGCTTGGCGATATCCACCACGTCCTTGGCCTCCTGCAGCGTTACGCTACGTCGGGCCTTGGGATCGAATTTCGACCGGGCAAATCCGCAAAAGCCGCAATCGGCATTGCAGACGTTGGTGATGGCAAACTGGAGGTATCCAGGACCGCCGTGGTCGAGAACGTCCCCAATCAGTTTGAAAACCGATTGTTTGGGACGACTCACCGGGCCCGCCCCGTTGCCGCCATTTACCGCCTTCGCCGAGGCCGTTGGAACCGCTGTCGCTGATGTCACTGCCATACTCATCGAATCAATCCGTGCAGTGTCCCTTAAAACGGCGTCACCGCAACCCTTTCTTGCCACGGGTTTGGCCAACGAGCCCCTAGTAATGCCGCCCGTAGGCCATGGGATTGGGGCCGTTGAAGATTGGCCGCCTTACGGTGCGCCCAGACCGACGACGATCACCTAATGCAATACCCACTTTTGCAACAGGGGCAACCGGGCCAGCAAGAGAATCCAGATCCCAAGTCCCACTACCATCGCCACGGAATGCCAGAAGACGTAGCGCAGGATCTTGCCTTCCAATCCCTTACAGTTCATGGCAGTGCCCGCCACCACGATGCTTTGCGCATCAATCATCTTGCCCATGACGCCGCCCGTGGAATTCGCGGAACACATCAGGTAGGGACTGATTCCCAAGCGGTTGGCCGTAACCTGCTGGAGGGAACCAAACAGAACGTTGGAGGCGGTGTCGCTTCCCGTGAGTGCGACACCCAGCCATCCCAAAAGCGTTCCGAAAAAAGGATACAGGAAGCCGGTTCCGGCCAAAGCGAGGCCCAAGGTGGCGTCCGTTCCCGAGTATTTGGTCACGTTGCCGAGCGCCAGCATCAGGGCAATGGTGAAAAGCGAAACCCGAACCCGCCAGATCGTCTGCCAATACATCCGGGCCATTTCCAGCAAGGAGAAGCGAAGGACCAAGCCAGCCGCCAAAGCCGCGATGAAAATCCCGGTTCCCGTGGCCGACAACCAGTTGAGCTTGAACTCGGCCGCCTCTGGAAGGACTGCCTGCCCCGGCGATGCGACCGCTACCGGAAAGCTTCTCACGACCTTTTGGTGCAAGGCGGGAACTTCCCATTTCAATACTGGGAGTTTATCCAACTCCTTCTTCACAGCAGGGGTTCCCCAGACCAACAAGAATCCGCAGAGGATGAGCCAGGGAATCCAAGGATTAGGCCCTCGATAGGTGGAGATGGCAACCGTGTTTCCAGCACCGGAGTTCGGCGGGATCACCGGGATATTCTTAGCCGCGTCGCGTCCACATTTGGAGAACCGCGCCCAAGTGAGGAAGGAGACAATCGATGTAGCACCAGCGGCCATGTCGACCAGCGACGGCCCGAAGAGATTGGATACGACGAACTG
>DATJII010000106.1:0-24039 GCA_035493435.1 Candidatus Limnocylindria bacterium
GGAACGCCCTGCAGTTCGCTGTGCTCATCGTGCTTGAACACCATGGGCCTCGCCAGTGCCAGGAAGATAAAAGCGACCGCCAATCCCAGCAGTATCGCCTCGCTTTTACGACGCCAGGCAACGTGCCCCGGATCGCTCCAAACACGATCGGGGCCGCCCGCAAAAACCGCTCGCAAACGATTGCTTCGACGGATCTTTATGCGGATGAGCAAGATGGCCACCAAAGCCGCCAGTGGCGCAATGTAAGCCAACCAAGGTATTCCGAACTTCATGGCCACCTCCTCTTGGTGGCATCGCCGACCAGCGGCAATACCAGGCAACCGAGCGCCGCCCAGACCAGTCCAGGATATAATTCCCGCCACAGGACAAAGCGCTTTTGCACCAGCTCCAGTTTCTCCAGCTTGTCGATCAATAGATAGATTCCCTGCAGGGCATGGGAATCGTTGGCCTGGAAGAACTGGCCACCGGTGGCGCGGGCGGCCTTGTTCAGATCGTGGCTGCCCGCCATGGTCGGCGTCACCATTTCCGGGCCGATCAGGACCGCATATAATTTGATGCGGTCCTGGATCAGGGCGGAGACAGTCTCCGATCCCCGCGGACCGGCCGAGTTGTCTCCGTCGGTTACCAGAATGATGACCCGGCTGCGGTCGCTGTCCTTCTTGAGATAATTGTCGCCGGCCAGCAAGGCCCAGCCAATGCCGGTGCCCGTGGCCAAGTCGGTTTGTTTCAAGGATTCCAACGCCCACTTGTGGTCCAGTGTGAGGGGGCTGACGAGGAACGGATTACGTGCAAAACAGACGATGCCGATCCGGTCATTGGGGCGCCCTTCGATGAACGATTCGGTGACTGATTCCAGTGCCCGGCGACGACTCACCCGTTTGCCCTGCAAGCGAAAATCTTCCTCCGCCATGGAACGGCTGAAATCGAGGCAGAGCATAATATCAATTCCTTTGCTCGGATCCGGCGTATCGCCACGCGGCATGCGGGGACGCGCCATGGCCAGGATCGTCAATGCCACTCCCAGCAACGGAAATGCCATGCGCCAATATCCGGAATGCCGCCGCGGTGCACGACCCAACGCCGCCGCTCCCGCCAGTGAGGGCACGGTGATCGATGGAATGGCCTTTTGTTTTCCGAGCAGCCAGGCGAGGAAAGGCAATACCACCAATCCCAGGAGCACCCAGGGATATAGGAATCGGATTTCGGCGAGGTCGGAGATGCTCATTTGGCCTTCGCACATTCGCGGATGACACTCTCGGCGGTGGAAAGCAACCCGTCGCGCTCTTCCGCCGTAGCGGGCTGTCGCGCAAATTTGACGCCGTCACATAACGACAAAAACGCATCGATCCGGTCACGCTGCGCCACGGTCAAACGGCTATCGGCACGCACAGAGCCCAGGAATTCCCGCGTGGTCTGGTAAAGGATGCGATAGCGGAACCGAGCTTCCAGATAGCCGCGCAGGATGCTGGAAACCTCGATTCCCATATCGTACGCTGACATGCCTCCCTGTCGGTCTTTCAGGGCTGCCAGACGTTTCAAAAACGCTTCGTCCGGCGGTGGCCCACTCAACGGTTCTTCTTCAGTGGCAGCCCTCGGTCGTCGCCGGGACCACCATCGCCACACGAGAAATCCGGCGACTGCCAGAAGCACTGCCAAGCCCGCCAAACCCCACGGCGTCCGATACCAAGGTGGTATCGGCAATAGCCGGAGATCTTCGATCAGGTTGGTTTGAGTCATGCGGATTTCAAATCACAGCCCTCAAGCCACTCGCCGTTTGGCGGCGTGATCCAGAAATAACTGGAGCCGCTCAGGCCAGGGTTCGTCGGTTCGAAGTTCAATCGAGGGGATCCGTCCCGACCGAAAAAGGCCCACCAAGTGTTGTCGCCGCCGTTCACCCAAATCGGCCCAGGCGGCGCGAACCACTGGATCATCGGTGTCGATTTCCATGATTTCACCGGTTTCCGCGTCTTGCACCAACGCCACTCCCACTGCTGGAAGTTCTGACTCGCGCTGATCGGTAAGGCGCACGGCCATGATTTCGTGACGCTGATTCGCCGCCTTGATGGTCCGTTCCCATGAAGCCTGGTCGGGGTCCAAAAAATCGGACAGGACAAAAACCAAAGCGGGACGGCGCAATAGGTTGTTTAGAAATTGAAGTCCTCCAGTGATCGAAGTGCCCTGTGACTTGGGCTCAATAAAAAGCAACTCGTGCAACAACCGGGTGACGTGCTGGCGGGTCTTGCGAGGAGGGACATAACGTTCGACGCGATCGGTGAAATAGATCAAACCGACCCGATCCCCTTCCCGCACGGCACTAAAGGCCAGCGATCCCGCCACTGTTGCCGCTAGTTCCCGCTTGGTGGCTTCGCCCTTGTTCTGCTGCACTAATTCGTCGGCGGCCGTGCCAAAGTGTCCGCTGGCTGATCCGTCCACCAGGAGCATGACCACGAGCTCTCGTTCCTCCACGTGACGCTTGATGTAAGGACGCCGCAAGCGGGCCGTGACATTCCAGTCGATACGCCGGACGTCATCGCCTGGCACATATTCCCGGACGTCGGCGAAATCCATGCCTCGTCCCTTGAACACACTGCCCATCCGCCCGCCCATCAACTGTTCGCTGACGAGGCGCGCCCGCACCTCGACTCGTCGAAGCCGTTTGAGCCAGTCGGCAGGAATCATTCGAGGAAGAGGATAGTCAACACAGTGGAACGCACAAACGGCTTCCGGGATGACGTCAGGGAACCTTCACTTTTTCCAGCAGGGTCCGGACGATCGATTCCGTCGAGACTTCCTCCGCCTCTGCCTCGTACGTGATGAGAATACGATGCCGCAGAACGTCGGGCGCAATGAGTTTAACGTGATCGGGGGTAACGTGGTCTCGACCTTCCATCAAGGCGCAAGCCCGGGCGGCCAAGGCCAGATTGATTGTCGCCCGAGGACTTGCACCGATCCGCACCATGCGCTTCAAATCCGGGGCCACGCCCCTCCCTTGGGCCGCCTCGCGCGTCGAAACCACAAGTCGCACGATATAATCGCGAACCAAGGCATCCACGTGGACGCGATTGACCAAATCCTGATAGCCGCGCAATTCATCCGGGCTAACGACTGCGTCCAACGCAAAACTGGGCTTGGTCGTCGCCATGCGATCCAAGATCAGCAGTTCTTCCTCGGCTGAAGGATAACCCACGATGACCTTCAACATGAAGCGGTCCATCTGGGCTTCCGGCAGCGGATAGGTGCCCTCTTGCTCAATCGGATTCTGCGTCGCCAGCACCAGGAAGGGATCGGGCAACGGCCACGTCTTGTCACCGATGGTTACCTGTCGTTCCTGCATCGCCTCCAAAAGCGCCGATTGGACCTTGCTCGGCGCACGATTGATTTCGTCCGCCAAAATCAGGTTCGCAAAAATGGGTCCGGTGCGGGTCGAGTACGTCCCCTTCAGCGGATCGTAAATCAGTGAACCCGTGATATCGCCTGGCAACAGGTCGGGCGTGAACTGGATACGGCTGAACTGGCAATGGGTGGCGCGGGCCAACGCATTGACCGTCGCGGTTTTGGCCAGCCCCGGCAACCCTTCGAGCAATACGTGTCCGCGAGCGACCAAACAAACGAGCAGCCGGTGAATCAAATCCTGCTGGCCGACGATGACTTTGGCCATCTCGGTACGCACCGAGCGGAGATGTTCGCTCGCGCGCCCCAAGGCAGCGCTGAACTCAGGCGAAGAGGAATGCATATCGTAGTAATCCGCAGACGAGACCGTAAAGGGACCAATTCAGCAGGTTCCAAGCCGCAAACAAAGCACGAAGGACTAAAAGCCCCGGTTTGACGTCTGCGGCACCCTCAGACTAAACCATAAAATCAACCGGCGAGTAGTTTTCGGCAGGCTTTTTCGAGCTTTGCCATCTGGGCTGCGGACTTGGCCTCAATGTAACAGCGAATCAGGGGCTCCGTTCCGCTGGCGCGGAAGGCAACCCATTCGCGGTTTGGGAGGAGATATTTGAATCCATCGGTGGTAATAAACTGTTCGACCTTCAACCCGCCCACATCGCTCAATCCAGCCGCCAGTTTTTCCAGCAAAGCCGCTTTCTTGTCCGGAGGAATGGCGACATTGATGCGCGTGGTATGGAATTCACCGGTCTGCTTTTCCAACCCGTGAAGGATGGCCAGAAGTGGCTTCTTTTCCACCGCCACCAATTCCGCCATGAGCAGGCACGCCAGGATGCCGTCTTTCTCCGGCACATGACCTTTGACGCTTAGGCCGCCCGATTCCTCGCCGCCAACGATGATCGGCTCGGACTCCATCAGGGCTCCAATATACTTAAAGCCCACGGGTGTCTCATGGACTTTCACGCCCAGCAATTCGGCCACGGCATCCACTTGGTGGCTGGTTGGCACGGTTCGCACCACCGCTCCAGTCCAGCCCCGATTCTTCTTCAGGTGATACAACGCGAGCGCCAGAATCTGGTTCGGTGTCAGCCACGTGCCGTCCTTGTCCACGATGCCGAAACGATCAGCGTCCCCATCCAGGCCCAGCCCCAATTGGGCTTTGCCAGCCTTAATCGCTTCTTTCGCCGGTTCCATGCCCTCGGCATTGGGTTCCGGATGATGACCTCCAAAGAGCGGGTTGACCTGGTCGTGGGATCGCAGAACTTTCGCACCGCCATCCGTTTCCAAGAGAGTGTCAAGATAGTCCCGGCCGGTACCGTACATGAGCTCTACCGCTACCTTCAGCTTGGCCTTACGGATAGCGTCGAAATCGATCAGCTTGCGAAGTTGGGTCAGGTAAGCGGGACGAGGATCGAAGGTCTTGGTCGTGTAGGACCCAACCACCTTGGAGGCGAAGGTCCAACCCTCTTCCTGCCGCTGGCGAATGTTGGCCTCAATGACTTTGGTGACCTCTGGCGGTGCCGCCGCACCGTTGTAGACACTGAACTTTAAACCCTGATATTCCGCCGGGTTGTGGCTGGCGGTCATGTTGATGCCGCCAATCGCTTTCTTTGCACGAATGGAAAACGCGATGACCGGAGTCGGCGCATCCCGTTCGCAGAGCAATGGGGTAAGCCCATTGGCTTCAAGGATTTCTGCAGCAGCCAGAGAGAATTCTCGCCCCAGAAAACGTGTGTCGTGGCCTAGGATAACCACCGGCTTGCGCCCGTAGATGGCGGATGAAGGGTTGGCCAGCTCGGCCTTGAGATAATCCGCGATCCCTTGGGCCGCGAAGCGCAGGTTTTCGAACGTGAAATCGCGCGCGATGAGACCGCGCCACCCAGAGGTACCAAACTTGATCGGCGTCACGCCGTCAGACTCAGCGATGCAGGTGCCTGCTGGAAAGGCGAAAATGCGCCGTTTACTTCGTCCAATCGAACGCGCGCTTCTTCAGGGCGTAGAAATAGCCCACCACCAGGATTCCCATGAACGTCAGCATTCCGCCCAGCGCCAAACCGACGTCTTCGTGCAGCAAATCGCGGTAATTGACCGCCCACGGGTACATGAACACGACTTCGATGTCGAACAGCACAAACAGCAGCGCCACGAGATAGAATTTCACCGACAGACGGGAGCTTCCCTCACCTTGGGGCAACATACCGCATTCGTACGGGATGTCTTTGACCTTGGTTCGGCGGCCCAGCTTACCCGCCATGACCGACAGCGCGAGCGTGCCAAAGGCAAAGCCCGTCGCGACCAAGAACAGAATCAGAACCGGAATGTACTGGCTCAACTGCGAATCCATGTCGGGAGGCACCCTACCCTGACCCGCCCCTCCGACGCAAGCGTCGGACCAGATTCGCAGCATCCAATCGGATACAACGCCGGATAGGCATTATCCCGGGTCATCCATCCGTTCGATCCACTCCACCCTGACAAGCCAAATGCCTCGCAACGTCTTTGAATCGACCGTTTAGTGGTAGAATGGCAACACGTTGCCCGCGGTTGTCGAAGTTCGACGTCGCTAGGTCTGGTTCGTTTGCAGGCCCACAACTCATACCTTCCCCCTTCGCGCGAGTCTGAAACATCCTGGTTCATGCGAAGACGCGAAGACGGGAAGTTTTGATCACAATTCGCGACGCCCCCAATCGCCTCTGTCCCTTCTCGGCCTGATACGCACACAAGCCCGAAACTTCATATCTCCTTCCTTCGCGACTTCGCGGCTTCGCGCGAGTCTGAAACATCCTGGTTCACGCGAAGGCGCGAAGTTCTGATGATTGTTCGCGATGCGCTTGACACCTTCCTTGAAAGTAGGGGCACCGAAGTTAATGAGAAGCGCAAGTGGCAGTCCCAAGAGCCTCAGATACGTGAGCACCTGTTTGGCGTGGACTGGGGCTAGGTGCTCGACCGACTTTAACTCAACGAGCAATAACTCATTCACGATCAAATCCGCTCGAAAGCCCTCATCAAATTTCAGTCCCAAAAGACGTATCGAAACGGGCACTTGCCGTTTCACCTCAAGCCCTCGTTCTTCCGGCATTTTTTCCAGGACCACCTCATAGACGCTCTCGAGCGATCCCGGCCCAGCCTCCACGTGCAGCTTATAGGCACAATCCACCACGATAGCTGATAACTCTTCCACGTTTGGCATCTCACGTGAAATAACATTATTCCCCATCGTCTCCTCAACTCGGCACACGCCACGTTTCATTATGGCAAAACCTTATTTGAAGCTCACCCCTTGCAATCAGGGCGGCCCTTTTCTCCCGTTGTACAGCCCGGCCAGCACCGCAACGTTCGCCGCGGCCGCAAAATCCACAAAGCTGACCGGCGGGCGAGTCTCCCCCAGCCAGTAATCCTGGATTGTTTTCACAATGTTCACGAGTTGCTTCGGGTCCCCGGGTTTGATGATGAACCCGTTGGCTCCCAGCAAAAAGGCTCGGTGGATGTCACTCTCCTGGTTGGACGAGGTGAGCACGATCACCGGAAGATTTACTTGAGGCGGCTCGTTTCTCAGCCATTTCAATACATCCAAACCGTGCTGGCCGGGCATGCTGAGGTCGAGCAACAGCAGGCAGGGTAGTTCCCGATTCTCATGCGGCGGCGTTCCATTCAAATAGGCCATCGCCTGCCGCCCGTCCGACGCGATTATCAAGGGATTGGGAATCGACAGCAGTCGAAACGCGCGTTGCATGAAGAAAACGTCGTTTTCGTCGTCCTCGGCGTACAGGATCGGCTTGCAATTCGTCATTCGGATTTCGGCGTTGCCTTGTTCAACTCTATCCAGAAGGTACTTCCTTTACCGGGTTGGGAATCCAGTCCGACTGATCCCTCCATGCGTTCGGCCCCTTTTTTCACGATGGACAGACCAATCCCGGACCCTTCGTAATTCTTACTCACCCGCTGGAAAATGCCAAATATGCTCTCGTGCATTTCCTTTTCGATACCCAGGCCGTTGTCCTTAAAGCAAAGGCGAACCCGTTGGCCAGCTCTCCCTTCTTCGGCCCACACTTTTATCTCCGGTACCACGCCCTTTTCCACAAACTTCACGGCGTTGCCCAGCAAGTTCGATACACACTGCGTAAGAACCGCAGGGATGGCCTTGACGATGGGAAACTCGCCCAAGAGTTCTACCCTTGCGTTGGGTGCCTGAAAGGCGGGATAGGTCTCCACAATATCGCCCAGGAGCGTGCCCAGAGCCACCGGCTGCAAGGGCAAATCCGTCCGGGCGACCCGGCTGTAGGTCAACACGTCCTGGATCAGTCCATCCATTCGTTCCGCAGCCGTGTTGATGCGCCGAATATAATCCTGCCCGGCGGGGCTGACCTGTCCCGCGCACTCTTCGCCCAGAATGGTCGCAAAACCTTGCATGGCTCGCAGCGGGGCACGCATGTCGTGGGAAATGCTGTAGGAGAACGCCTCCAGTTCGCCAATGGTTTCGCGGAGTGTCGCTGTGCGCGCATTGACCGTCTTCTCCAGTGTGGTGGCGTGCTCTTGCAACTCGTTTCGCGCCGTCTCAAGTGCCGTTTCCGCTTCTTTCCGTTCCGTGATATCGGCCCGGATGGCGATGTATTGAATCGGTTTTCCATCCTCCCCCAGGTAGGGCACGATCGTGGTATCCACCCAATAGTAGGTTCCATCCTTGGCCTTGTTCTTGATTTCCCCCTTCCACACCCGTCCGGCGCCGATGGTCTTCCAAATCGAGCGGATAAAGGTCTTGGAATGGTAGCCTGAATTGATGATTCGATGGTCCTGTCCCAGCAGCTCCGTACGCGTGTATTTGGAAATCGCGCAGAACTTGTCATTGACGTAGGTGATCTTGCCCATCGGATCCGTGATGGCCACAATCGCGTGCTCATCAAGGGCCGCCTTGACATCATTGAGCTCCCGCAGAACCTGGGCGGTCTGCTCATCCGCCCGCTTCCGATCCGTGATATCCGCCCGGATGGCGATGTATTGAATCGGTTTTCCGTCCTCTCCCAAGTAGGGCACGATCGTGGTATCCACCCAATAGTAGGTCCCATCCTTGGCCTTGTTCTTGATCTCGCCCTTCCATACCCGTCCCGACCCGATGGTCTGCCAGATGCTCCGAATGAATTGCTTCGGATGAAACCCGGAATTGATGATTCGATGATCCTGGCCGATCAACTCTTCCCGGGAGTATTTCGAGATGGCGCAAAACTTATCGTTGACATAAGTAATGCGTCCCTTCGGATCGGTGATCGCGACGATCGCATGCTCGTCGAGCGCTGACTTGACATCGTTTAACTCCCGCAATGCCAAGGCAGTCTCTTCCGCCGCTCGTTTTCGATCCGTGATATCGGCGCGAATGGCAATATACTGGATCGGTTTGCCGTCCTCACCCAGGTAGGGCACGATTGTGGTATCCACCCAGTAGTAGGTGCCGTCTTTCGCCCTATTCTTGATCTCCCCTTTCCAGACCCGGCCAGCACTGATCGTCTGCCAGATAGTGCGGATAAATGTTTTGGGGTGATAGCCCGAGTTGATGATCCGGTGGTCCTGGCCGATCAATTCCTCGCGGGAATACTTGGATATGTCGCAGAACTTGTCATTGACGTAGGTGATGCGCCCTTTGGGGTCGGTGATGGCGACAATCGCGTGTTCATCAAGCGCGGCCTTGACGTCGTTGAGCTCGCGAAGCGCCTGTTCCGTAAGCGCCTGGGCCTGCTTTTGGTCCGAAATGTCGGCGTGGATGGCGAGCCATTCGGAGACCTGGCCGTCGTCGCGCCGCATCGGTACGGCATCAACCACAAACGTGCGGTAAACGCCATCTTTGCGAAGTAAGCGGTATTCTACTTGGAAGCTATGGGCGCGAATGACACCCCTTTTCCATGCCGCCACGGATTTGGGTGCGTCCTCTGGATGGATTACCGCAGACCAACCAGTTCCTTGGTATCCTTGCTGCCCGGTAAAGTCCTCCCATTCCCGTTGTCCCACAAGCCATCCTCCATGCTCATCGCAAAGAACCAGCATCCGTCCACTGGCGTGGCAAACCGCCTGCAAACGGCGGCTTAAGACCTCGCACGGAACAGTCTCCGCAAGGGAAAGCGAACCAGCGGGCGGGGCCGGATGTGTTTCCATGATTTGTAGGCTTTAGCGTTAAAGGAACAGTGGATGCTAATCCGCGCAAGTTAGGAAGTGAAGATTGTTTTGGAACGATAGGTATGTCCTACGCCCAAAACCACCGTTGGCTCGCGACAGACTCGTTGGAAATGAGCAATATCCGCACAATTGAAAACGTTCATGAGCTTGCTGGTCATGCTAATCGTCTCGGAGATCCTCCTTGTCGTGATGGGTCACGGTGAGTTTGTGCTGGGCACCCGTTCGTTCCTTGACCTCCACTCTGGGCGGATGCGCGAGGTCAGTTATCTTTCGGGCATCCCGTACCGGAGCGTGACCGTGACCAACCTCGTTTCAATCTACGCCGAGAAACTGCGTCATACCGCCAATGGATTTGAACTATGGCAACTGGCTTTCATTGGAGGACCATTCAAGGCGGCATGGGACGGTGAGCCGGCAAACCTCAAGGCCCATATCGCGTCAAAGGTGAATTTGTATTTGAAGAATCCAGAGATTTCGGAAGCCAATAAGGAAATGCTGGTTAAGGATTTCCTCGATATTCTAGGCGGCCAAAACCCGCAGGATCTGAGAGTCTGGACACGCCAACGAGTGGATCCCGAATTGAGCAGGTAATCGACGATCAAACCAATGGGCTTTATCAACCTCCTGCTTTGGAGAGTCTTCCTTGGGCCAGCAAGGCTTGGCACAGCACGGGTAACCGCTAACCTTCACCAATAGAAAGATTGCCCCCCCCAATACCAATCCCACTACTGCCTGCTGTGACCCCATGAAATGCGGGCGAGCATGTTAGCCCGCCAAATGACACGCCGCCGCCTGGCCCGACGCCAACGTCCGCAACTGCGGCACTTCCTCCCGGCAGCGCTTCTCGGCGATTGGACACCGCGGATGGAAGGGACATCCCGTCGGAGGCGCCAGGCGCGAAGGCACTTCACCTCGCAGGCTGGTTGGCGCGGCAATCCCACCGGAGCGCAAGGTGGGGATGGCCGTAATCAGGGCCTGGGTATAAGGATGCGCGGGTGCCTGGGTGATGGCTTTGGTGGAGCCATATTCCATGACCCGGCCCAGGTACATCACCATCAACCGCTGGCAGAGATGCTCCACCACCGCGAGGTCATGGCTGATAAATAGATAGGTGACACCCGATTGCGCCTGCTGGTCCTGCAGCAGGTTGACGATCTGCGCCTGCACGCTGACGTCGAGCGCCGATACCGGCTCATCGCACACCAGCAATTCCGGCTGGACCGCCAGAGCCCGGGCAATGCCAATCCGTTGGCGCTGGCCACCACTGAACTCGTGCGGGAACCGATCGGCATGCTCCGCCGTGAGCCCCACCCGTTGCAGCAGGCTTTCCACCTTGGCCCGACGATCCTTCCGATTCGCCGCGAGCCGGTGGATCGACAATGCTTCACCGACGCTTTCCTCCACCGTCATGCGGGGATCCAGGGAACCTGCAGGATCCTGGAAAATCATCTGCATCCGCCGCCGGAGGGGCCGCATTCGGCTGGAAGACGAGTGGGTAATATCTTGGCCATCAAAGACGATCTTGCCGGAAGCTGGCTCCAATAGACGCAAGACCGCCCGTCCCAAGGTGCTCTTGCCACAACCGCTTTCCCCCACCAGCCCGAGCGATTCGTTTTTGTTCAGGGAAAAACTGACCTCGTCCACCGCGGTCAAAGTGGCCTGGGACCGCCAACTGGCCCCGGTGTCTACCCGGTAGCGAACCACGAGATTGTTGACCTCCAGAAGCGGCATTGGATCAGGGTTTCTTCGTTTGTTTTTCCAGCTTCGCCGCATCCGCCGCCCGCCACATATACCAGGCAGCCGTGGTCCGGTAAGGCCGCCAGCGCTCCCCATATTTCAGCAGATCCTTGGGCTTGGGGAATTGCCGCTTGCCATACGTAATCTGATAGCCCTGGCGAACCCCAAAATCGTCGACCGGCAGGACATCCGGTCGACCCAGTTTGAAAATCAACAGCATCTCCACTGTCCACCGCCCAACTCCTCGACATTGCGTCAGCCGTTCAATGATTTCTTCATCGTCCAGCCGGGAGATCACCTTGGACGCCGGCACCACGCCTTCTGCGGTTTTGGCTGCGATATCGCGAATCGCGGCGATCTTCGAACGGGAAAATCCCACCGCACGAAGCTGGTCATCCGACACTGCCAGGAGGTGTTCAGCATCGGGAAACTTCATGCCTGGGAAGAGTGCCACAAATCGCTCCAAGATCCGGGCCGCAGCCGTCCCGTGCAACTGCTGATGGGCCACGGCCCTGACCAAGCTTTCAAATGGACTGCGGCGGCGCTCGGGCGCCAATTCGCACGCGCCTATACGAAGGATTAGAGCCCCCAGGGTTTCGTCGACCGATCCAAGGTGACGGAGAGTCTCCGGCGTCATTTGCGGGTGGGCGGTGAAATATTGGTCGTAGGCGCCGTCGGCGCGGGCGGCGGAGCGCTCAGTCGGGCGATTTCAGCGTCCAGCCGTTGCATTTCAGCGTTGTCTCCCGCTTCCCGGGCATAGGTACGCTCGCGTTTCCGCAGTTCCAGCATCGCAGGATAATCCGGGCGGAGCTTGACCAGGTTCTCATAGGCTGCCATCGCCTCTTTGGGACGGTCGAGAATATCCAGCCAGTTGGCCATCTCCAGCAGCATACGAGTCCGTTGCTGAAGGGTGCATTGGGCTCCCAGCGCCTTTTGCATCCATTCGACCGAGTTGCGCAGGCGGCTTTTCTCCGCGTAGAGCCGGGCGATTTTCTCGGCATAAATAGAGTTGTTGGTGGCTCCGGGAGCTTTCGACAGCAGGTCGATCAGGAAGTCGAGCGAACGTCCCACGGCCAAATCCTGGTTTACCTTCCTGACATCGGCAAAGGCCGATAGTACGTCCTCTCTCTCGTGCATCTCGACGGCATACGACACCAGGCTGCGCCCAAACGGCCGGTAGAGCGGGTCGCCCACAGCGATGGTCTGCCAGGATAGGACCGGTTGGCACGCCAACGCAGCTTCGCCAAAAGTAAAACCCCGGGCCAGGCGGTCCATCAGGATGCCCACATCCGGCGTCATGCCCAAATAGGGTTCGAGGACGCATCCCATGGTCACCGTGGCACCCTTGGCAATCAAGGGGCCCACCCAGTTTTCCACTGGCGAATGGAGTTGCATGCCGCTGAACGAATGCAGGTGGTAGGCGATCGCACCGGGCATGAACTCCACCTGCGGCGCGGTAAAGGGTCCGACCGGGTTCTGGCTATACCAGCCCATGTAGATCGCCACCTGGTTCAGCGGATATTCCGGGGGCAGCGTGGCTTCGACATTGTCGATATAAGTCTCAAAGCCGAGTTGGCGGGCCACGACCGCGGCGTTGGTGATATAAGTGTCACCCAGTTGGTAGCTCCCGCTGGAAATCCCCCGCAGGTCAAAGAAGGCATTCCCCCAAAGCCCGATTTTCTCCGCTTCCATGGCCTTGTCCACCAAAGCCGAGGCCAGGGCGGGCGACGGACCGTCGAGGCGGCTAACCATGAAAGCGCCGTTGGTCGGCTGAAACGCCAGGGCATTGGTGATTTTTTGCCAGGGATTCGGTACAGCGGACGTAATCGGCAGGCGTCCCAGCAACGGCAGTAATGCCAGATCGCTGTCGACGCTCGCCTCATTACGTCGGAGTGGTACGGGGACCTGGTCCATCTGCGGCTCCTTGAGCAAGGGATCGTTGGCGATGATCCAGGGAATGCCGTAACAGAGGACAATATAGCGAAACTTCGAAGACGTCAGGCGGTACTTCACACCCCCTGCATGGTCCTTGTCCAAGGGAATCACTTCCGTGCTCCACGAAGCAAGCTGACGCCGCGGGAGCTCCTGCAGCAGTGGTTCCTGGATGAGGTCCCGATATTCCGCGCGGGACATGTTTTCCCGGTCAGGCAAAGGCAGTCCGATCATCTGGTTGCCCGGGACCCTCCGCTTCTCCACGTAGTGCTCGGCAACCGCCTTGGAGTCCGGCGAATTGCTATTATATATCACCAGAACTTCCGAGCCCTCACTGCGCATTTCCTGCGCCCAAGAAGAAATACCCATCCCTGCCCACCAACAGAGCAACGCCACCAGGAACTGTGGGCGGAAATTCATTGAGGCACCACCTGGCCAGGCTTGGTCGACGGCAAATGGCCGAGACGTTCGACAATGTGGCCCATGAAAACGGCAAAGGTCTCGTCGGGCGTCTGGCCGGTGTTGTTGATCCGGATGGCGTCCAGCGCGGGAATCAAAGCGCCCTTTTTGCGATGAATGTCCATGCTGTCGCGCCATACGGCGTCTGTGGATCCACCTCGGTCCTGGATGCGCTTCTGGCGTTCCCCCGCATCGGCTTCCAGGAAAAACTTCACCGGTGCCAGCGGGAAAACCTCGGTTCCAATATCTCGCCCCTCCATGACCAAGGGCCCAAACTGAACACATTCGCGCTGCTGCCGAACCATCCAATCACGAACTTTGGAAATCTGCGACACTACCGGCACCGCTTTCTCAACGGGATCGCTACGGATTTCCTTGGCGGGGAAATAGCCGTCGACGTGGATCCAGGCCTGCCCATCGATAAGGCGCAACTCGGCTTTCCATTTTCTCATTTCGCGCACGACAGCTCGTTCGTCCTCATCGGTCATCGGTTTCTCGAGGCGCAAATGCTTTTGCAGGCACCACCACGCCAATGTCCGATACATCGCCCCGCTGTCAACGTAGACCCAGCCCAATTCCTTCGCCATGCGGCGTGACAGGGTTCCCTTCCCCGAGGCGCTCGGGCCGTCGACGGTGATGACACAAGGTAGCGTATGGCTTTTGGGTGAACTCATTCGGCTCCCAGTTTCTCCCAAGCCAGGCGTTCGCCGCCGAGGGCGTCCAGGACTCCTGCGCCCAGCCCATGCGGGGGCGGGGCGGCCAATTTGCGAAAATAATTCGGAAACGTCTTTTTCACGCAAGCGGGGTTTCTGATTCTGATTCCCGGGACTTTCAAGCCCAGAGTAGCAAAGCACATGGCCATGCGATGATCATTGTAGGTTTCGATTTCCGCTCCGTGCAGCTGACTGGGATGAACGGTCAGCGTGTCCGCCACCTCTTCCACCCGGGCTCCGCATTTCCGGAGTTCCGTCTTCAGTGCCAGCACCCGTTCGCATTCCTGCACGCGGAGCCGCCCCAAGTCAGTAAAAACCGTCGGGCGAGGCGCCATAGGGGCCAGTACGATGGCCGTCATGATGCTGTCACCCAAATCGCGTTCCCGGGAAATCACCGCTGGCAGCGGCAGATATTGGGGAAATCGAGTATCAAATTGCCAATGTGTCTGCGGCCAATCCGTGACTTGCACGCGCCCCCCTCCAAGCAAAGTTGAAGCCGCCCAAAAATAACTTCCGCTGGAGGTATCCGGTTCGATGGCAAAGGTTCCACCCCGGTTGGGAAAGGCTTCGATTAATTGCCGGGTCATTTCCACATAGGGGAGTTCGTCGGGATTGGCGCCGTCGATCTCAATGCTCCAGCCACCCTGTCGGCTTCCCAGCAGCAGCGCCGACGCAAATTGCGAGCTCTCACTCACACTCACCCGGCAACGCCCTGGACGCGGTCCCGCACCATGGACCACCAGCGGCAGCCGGTCATTGACCGTGTCTACCCGGTATCCCAATTCTTGCAAGGCCGCCACCAAAGCGGCTTGGGGACGTTCGTGCATGCGAGGGATGCCAGAGAGGCGGTAGCACCCCTGCCCCAGGCATAGAAATGCAGTGAGAAAACGCGCGGCCGTACCTGCGTTTCCCACAAATAATTCCAGCGGTGCGGATATCGAACCTCCCGCTGGAATGTTGCCTCCTGCGCCTAAAACACGAATCGTCCGATTCGCCTCTTCGGAAGGGTCGGGTTCCACGTTGACCGAGAAACCAAGCTTGCGAAGGCATTCGACCATGACCTGGGTATCTTCGCTCCACAGGGCACCTTGCAAGACGACTTCTCCCTGCGCCAACGCGGCTAGGATCAAGGCCCGATTCGTAATGCTCTTGGAACCGGGAATCGCAATGACCGCCCGACCCGCAGGGCCGGGGGGAACTATCTCAATAAGGGACGGCAACATAAGGGAAGGATGCTCCGTCTATTCTGCGGACTCATTGGTCGTGGCCTGGGCCCACGCGTCACGACGCTGTTTGGCCACGGTGAAAAACTCCTCGATCACCGCCGCGTTCCCTTCGTCCAGGGCTCGGCGAAATTCCATGAGGTCCTCGATATAGACTCCCAGCGTGCGCGACAAATAGGGTCGATTGGCCAAAGCGATATCCCGCCACATTTGCGGCGACCCGCCAGCCACTCGCGTGGTGTCACGGAATCCCCCAGCGCAGACCTGTCCCTGCTGCTTGGGATGAGCAGGACTGAGCACATAGTTCGCCAGTGCGGCCGCCGTCACGTGCGGAAGGTGGCTGCTGCGGCTGACCAATTCGTCATGGGCCTGGGGCGTCAATGTCATGACCTGTCCGCCGACCGCGGCCCACAGTTGATTCACCACGCCGACCGCAACGGGATCGGAGGTGGCCGTCGGAGTGACAATGCAAGTGGCACCGACAAATAAGTCGCCTTTCGCCGCTCGGGGCCCTGTCTTTTCGCTGCCAGCCATGGGATGGCTACCCACGTACTTTAAGCCGCTACGCCGGGCAATGGGTTCCAACTGGGCCACGAGCGAAGCTTTCACACTGCCGACGTCGGTCACAACGGCCGAGCTACTGGCAGCGGCGGCGATTTCAGCGAGTAATTCCGGCATCTGGCCGATGGGCGAACAGAGCACGATCAAATCGGCCCCGGATACCGCTTCCCGCAGGTCTCGCGTGGCGGAGTCCACCACGCCGAGCCCTTCGCATTCCGTCACTGCCGACGCCCGCCGCACAAAGCCACAGACTTGCCCCGCCAACTGGCGGGCACGAAGAGCCAGTCCCAGCGATCCGCCGAGCAGCCCCACTCCCACCAAGGTCACCTTTCGCCAATGCACGGGACGACCGTAAAGAATCCACGGGCAGGGTGGGAAGCTTGCCCTTTCGAAAACGGGAAACAGGTAAATCGCGCCGACCGATGGAAAAAACGATCTTTGGTTTGCAATCAACCGCTTACGCAGGTAGGGAAAAGCGAAGCATCTCATTTACTATGGCTCAATCCAATGCCTTTCATCCGTCGATCGAGGGCGCCCAACATGGCGCCAAAAGCCTGGAGCAATTCCTCGATTACTCCAAAGCGGCCGGGGCGCTCGGCGTTCAACCCAGCAATTACATGCTGGCCGATGGTAAAGGCGGGTTGCGCAAGCCAAAGGATATCAAGGCCGTGTTTGAGTCCCGGGGCATGAAGCTGGACGGCATCAGTGCCCACTGCCCTTTCTGGGTTCACACCTCCATCTGGACTGGCACCAAATCGGGCAATCCCTTCATCCCGGCGGACGTCGCCAAACTCACGCCAGAGAAGATCGAGAAATGGCACGAAAGCTATTTGCTGAAGCTCATGGATCTCGCCGTCGAATTGGGTATCAAGACGATCCCCATGTTCTGGGGCGTCGCCTTCGGCTGGGAAATGGCAACCGGCTATCCTTGGGGATTCTGGGCCGGATCGGGCTTCGACTTGCTCCAGGAAGGCCAGGAACGTTTCGTCAAAAAGACCGCCAAACTCCGCAAACACGCCGCTGGTTTGGGCCTCTATCTCTGCCACGAAATCCATCCCGGCACCGCCGCCAGTTGTGCGGATGATTTCCAGATGCTCGTCGATATCTGCGACGGTGACGCAACGATCGCCGTAAACGCCGATCCCTCGCACTGCTGGGAAGGCGAAACTTGGGAATCACGCTTCCTGAAGGTTGGCTCCCGCATCTACGCGGCGCACGTGAAGAATTTCGTCATCCGCTCCGGTTTCCCGCTCCGCGCCATGCAGCCTAGCTGGCCCAAGCGCGCCATGCAGTTTACCGATCTCGCCTCGGGCGACATCAACCTGCAACGCTATACCGAGCTGCTGCTTCAGGTCGGTTACCGCGATCGCTACTGCAAGCTTCACGGCACCACCAGCGCGCCGTTGGTGGTCGAAGCGGAGTCGGCCCACAAGGACCTCGACTTCACCAGCGCCAATGGCGTTGGCTATGTCCGCGACAACCTGTGCTGGCCAGCCGCCGGCGGCAGCTTCGAAGATGGCATGGGTGCCTAGGTCAGTGAACCAGGTCCGTTCCCAACGAGGCGCCGGCTTTCCGGCGCCTTTATTTTTTTGTCCGCTGCGAGTTGAACCCGGCTGCCTTGTTGGCTAACTCTTACCCCACGAATGAGCGAGATCCTAGTCATCGGACACCGTAACCCGGACACCGACGCGATTTGCTCCGCCATCGCTTACGCGGAGTTTAAGCGCCGGACGGGCATGCGGGAAGTGGTGGCGGCCCGTTGCGGAGATGTCCATGATCGTACGGATTTCGTCCTGCGCACGTTCAACGTTCCTGCGCCCAAGTTCGTAGCCGATGTTTCGCCGACGGTCCGGGATGTCATGGCCACCAACGTCATCTCGTCGGGGCCACGCACCAGCATGTTCGACGCGTTGTCGCTGATGGACACCAAGAACATCCGTGTGCTGCCCATTCTCGATGAGGAACGGCGTTGCAAAGGCCTGCTGTCAGTGTTCAAAGCGAGCAAGTTCTTCTTCCCGTCGCCCAATCGGATTTTCGACTCCCGCCGCGTGGTGGGCTCGATTCGGGGCATCGCCCGCACGCTGGGGGCGAAAATGATCTGCGCTTTCGAGCCCGATCGCGACGAGGACCTGGTCCTGATGGTCGGCGCGATGAAGCCGAGCTCCTTCGCGGCCCGTCTCGCCAATTATACCCCGGAAAAATTGCTGGTGGTGGTAGGTGACCGGGAAGACATCCAGATCACCGCGATCCAGGAACGGGTTCGGGTGGTCATCGTTACTGGCGGCTTGAGCCTCTCGGACGATATTCATCAATTGGCCCGCAAGCATGAGGTCAGCTTGCTGCTGTCGCCTCACGATTCTGCGACCACGGCCATGTTGTGCCGCGCGGCCATCCCCGTCTCTCACCTGTTGCGCGACGATTATCTCTCGTTTGGCGCCGATGAGCGCCTCGAAGATGTCCAACGCCTCGCGGCTGCCTCCCAGTTCCAGGCTTTCCCCGTCGTGGACGAGGAGGAACGAGTCGTCGGCATGCTGTCCAAATCGGACTTCCTCCGTAAAGTGGAGCGCAAGCTCATCTTGGTGGATCACAACGAGCTCGGCCAGGCGGTCCATGGCGCTGAAAAGGTCGAAATCATCGAAATCCTCGATCACCACCGACTAGGTGCCTTCACCACCAGCCAGCCCATCCTCTTCCGCAATGAACCGGTAGGTTCCACCAGCACCATTGTTGCGGATTGTTTCTTCCGGCATCACGTGGAGATGACACCCAGCATCGCGGGCCTGTTACTCGCGGGTTTGGTGTCTGACACTCTTAACCTCACCTCCCCCACGACCACGCGGACAGATGCCGATATCCTCGCGCGTCTGGAAAAGATATCCGGCGTGAACGCGAAGGAGTTCACCGAGAAACTGTTTAGTTCGGGCTCGGTGCTGATGTCAAAGCCGGCCGAGCAAGCCATCACGACCGATTGCAAGGAATATAAGGAAGGCGAAGCGACCTTCAGCGTGGCGCAGATCGAGGAACTGGGCTTCGAACAATTCCAGATTCGGAAGGAAGAGGTGCGAAAGGCGCTGGAGGAGTATCGTTCATCCCACAATTACACCTTCTCCGCGCTCCTGGTCACCGACGTAGTCCAGCAAACGTCACGGTTACTAATCGCCGGGACGCAGCGCTTCAAAGATTTGATCGAGTATCCCGAAATCGAACCGGGAATCTTCGAGTTAAACGGCATCGTCTCGCGCAAGAAACAACTGCTGCCGTTCCTGATCGACCGATTGATACAGTTGCATTGAGCCTGATGGGTGATTGGTTCTCGAAATAGGGAATCCGAGGGGCCAGAGCTCTGGCCCCCGATGCCTTCCCGAATCAGGGTTTTTCTGGGGTGGTCGAAATCGGATGGTTCACGCGCGCATTTCGTCGACGAAAATAGGCCAGACCTCCACTAATGACTGCCAGACCGGCGATCCCCGAGAGCGTCTGACTGGATTCCGGAACCTCCGAAGCGGCATAGATTTTGAAATCTGTAAGACCTGTGCCGAAAAGTTGAAAACCACCTGTTTCAACTACCGGCGTCCCGTTCGCCAAAAAAGTCGGCGAAATGCCGTCGAGACTATCGCTTCGAAAGTGAACATCGACACTCACATTCGCGTCGCCGGTGAAGGCGGGAGTATGGCCGGTCACGACGATGTTCAAGGTGTCGCTCAACACTCCAGTGCCGTCGAAAATATTGTAGTTATTCACCAGCGTTATCCCCGGGACAGGGTGATTGGGATCGATGGAGACAAATTCAAAGCTATAATCCACCAAGCCGAGTATTCCGGTGCCTTCCTGGGTAATTTGAAGCGTACCACCCGCGTCCAACAACAATTGCGACAATGGTGTGGCCGTGATGTTCTCAACACCGTTGGGGTCCGAATCGTCGATGAAAAGGGTGATCGGCCCTGCAACTCCTGCCTTCAACGATTGGCAAGCGACGGCAGTGCTCGCTAGAATTACCGCCAGAGCGCGGAAGTGAAATTGGTTTATTCGCATACCTTTTGTCCCGTTTCAAGGAATCTAGCATCGTTAGTAGCATCAACAGCCACCCAAACTTCGCTGCCTCCCTAACGGAAGAACCTAAGGAATCCATTCCCACCTTGTCTGGCTAGTTCTTGCCGAAAGCTGACCATTTCTCGCCTTTGGACCCCAGGAATCGCCGAACCATTCCACCGTGGTCCTACCACGCGAAAACCCGCCTCGATAGGAGGCGGATTGGGTAAAAAATCCTACTCTTCGGCTGGGTCAGTATCGCAATCAACACGCCCAGCCGAGGGCCTCGCATCGGCACTCAGAGCTTCGTGACGCTCTCGGTGCCATTGATCTTCGAGTTTACCCGCAGGCGCAGCCCATTCAACCGGATGAAGCCGGTCGCGTCGTCCTGATTGTAGGCCTTGGTCGGATCCGCTTCCATGGTGGCGATGTGCGGGTTGTAAAGGCTGTGGGTCGACTTGCGGCCAGCCACGTAGATGCCGCCCTTGTAAAGCTTCACCCGGACGGTTCCCGTGACGTTCTTCTGGCTCTCTTCCACCAGCGCCTGGAGCGCCAGGCGTTCCGGGGCGAACCAGAAGCCGTAATAAACGAGTTCCGCATAGCGCGGGATAAGCGAGTCACGCAGGTGCATGACCTCACGGTCCATGGTCAGGGACTCGATCTGTCGATGCGCGAAATGGAGGATGGATCCGCCCGGCGTCTCGTACACGCCGCGGCTCTTCATGCCGACGAACCGGTTTTCCACCATGTCCACCCGCCCCACGCCATGCCTGCCACCCAGTTTATTGAGTTTGCGCATGACTCCCAAGGGATTCAAAGCCTCACCGTTGACGGCTACGCAATCGCCTTTGACAAAGTCCAAGGTGACGTATTCCGCCTCGGTGGGAGCGTCTTCCGGCGCGACCGAAAGCGTGAACATGCTCTTGTTTTCCGGCGCAAAAGCGTCCATCCAGGGATCTTCCAGAATGCCCGCCTCAAAGGAGATATGGAGCAAATTACGATCGCTGGAGTAGGGTTTCTTGGCGGTGGCCTGCACCGGAATACCGCGGGACTCGCAGTAGTCAATCATCTCAGTCCGCCCGGGGAACTGCTTGCGATAGCGCTCGTCACGCCACGGAGCAATGACCTGGATATCCGGTGCCAGAGCGGCGGCGGTAAGTTCAAACCGTACCTGATCATTTCCTTTGCCCGTCGCCCCGTGAGCAATGGCATCTGCCCCTTCGGCCTTGGCAATTTCCAGCATCCGCTTGGCGATCAAAGGCCGGGCAATGGAAGTTCCGAGGAAATATTGCCCCTCGTAAATCGCCCCCGCACGGAACATGGGATAAATGAAATCGCTGGCGAATTCCTCCTGCAGATCGTCAATAAAGATCTTGGAAGCACCAGTCTTGCGGGCCTTTTCCTCGAGTCCATGGAGTTCGTCTTCCTGGCCGATGTTCGCGCAGAACGCAACCATCTCGGCGGAATAGGTGTCCTTGATCCACGAAAGCAGCACTGAGGTGTCCAGGCCGCCCGAATATGCGAGCACAATTTTCATGTAGCAGTCGAAATGCGGGGGAGAGTGAACGGCAAGGACCGACTACAGGGAAGCAGTTTTTCTGGGGCGTCCCTTTTCACCCTGTCCAAATCAACCACGGCGGCGCCGGAGTCTGCCATGCCAGCGGCATCGCGGAATGCGGAACACGCGTGCTGATCGCAGGAAACGGCATCAGTACCTGATCCCGTAACTGGGGCGGCGGCACCCGGGCGACCTCTTGGACCCAGGCTACCAGCGCCTCACGAAGATCGGCGGTAAAGTAGCGCAATTCCTGGTCGCACCGGAGTGATCGTTCAAATTCCCCTGCTTCCGGCCCGGTTAAGACACCCAAGACGTACCAGCAGGCCAAATCTTGTTGTTTCTCGTTGAGCATTGCCCCTCCCGACTTACGCCCAAGGTGATTCGCCACCGCTGGGCTCCCCGAACCATGGTCCCCGGGTGGCTTGTCTCTTCGAATTCCCTAGTGCGTCCCTCCTTTACTACGATTGGGGGTGATCCACGGATGCCAATAAAATGCCTTCGCGCAAAGCTATCCGAAGCATTAGAAACTCCAGCCACCACCGGAGTACTGAGTGAAGGAAGACGACTGGCATATCGCAAGCGCCTGCCGTCTTGAAATGCGCCGGCAGGCGAAGCGCGACGGCGCTTTGGATCGTGGTGATGCCGAGGATCGGTCGCAGGTTGTCCAAATATAAGACGCATCCAACACGAGGTGGCGTCGCCCTTGCCACGTCCTCGTCCGTCGAAGTATTAACGAACGAGGAACTCCGTGATCTCTCGCGCCTCGATCTAACGGTACCACCCGACCACGACGACTAACCATTCACCCGACGACGCCAGACAGCAAAGCCCGCCAGCACGCCACCCGCCAGCACCGCCCAAGTCGACGGTTCAGGTACGGCGGTAATGACGCCCCCGATTGTGTAATCCGCATTATTTAGCACGCTGCGGGGAGTCATCACCACGATGGGAGAAACGAAGCTGTCGATCGACAGGTGGAGCACCGAGTCGCCTTGGAGGGCAATCAAATTGGAGACGAAGGGATCGCCGTTCTGCGCCGCCAGGGTCACGGTTCCGGTTCCCGTGGCCAGTGTATACCTGATCGAGTGCGGATCGGTGTCCGTCACGATGGTCATGTCCAGGTCACCGCCACTGGCGATCAGCCCGCCATTCCTATATAAATTGAAGAAACGCGGGCTGGCATCTGCCTCCCCGTAGTGCTCAATGCCGGTGCCCGCCCCAAAATTCAAGGACAGCAGTTCCAAGTCGCCAAACTGCGCCGTCAG
Source organism: Candidatus Limnocylindria bacterium (assembly GCA_035493435.1). GTDB lineage: Bacteria > Verrucomicrobiota > Verrucomicrobiia > Limisphaerales > UBA9464 > DATJII01. Next base: position 23,027 of record DATJII010000106.1, read on the forward strand.
GTTCGCGGGCGGGAGGCCCGAGAGCGACGAGAAACCCGCGATGGACGTGGCCGCCATGGCCCCGTTATCGAGGCTCTTCCAGGCGTAGAAATCGATTCCGCCGACAGTGATCAAGGGTGGGACCGGCGGAGCCGTGTTGTCGGAGGCATGCAGCGAGCCGCCGAAGTCGATGGTTGCCGCCGCTGCCGGAATCGCCAGGCCTAGGGATAATGCGGCCGCGATGATTAGGGTGTTGGTCTTCATAAACTCCTCTTAAAAGTGCCGCCTTGCGCTACTGAGGCTGGAATTCCCAGCCGGATTTGGCTTGCGGCGTTGGCCTTATCCACCTCGTCTATACGACATGGGTCCCCCACTTCCAAGGGAAGACACCTCCGGGATTTCCCGGATGGATAGTTCAGGTCCCGATTTGGTTTCGCCATTTTCCGCTTCGCTCTGGATTGCCTGAATTGCGATTCCGCGCCATTCTCAGGCACGCATGAAGTATCGCCGCTTTGGCCGGACCAATCTCCAGATACCCGTCATTTCCACCGGTGGCATGCGCTACCAACACAAGTGGCAGGACATCCCTTGGAGCGAAGTGCCCGCCGAGGGACAGGCCAATCTGGAAGCAACCATTCATCGTTCCATCGAGCTGGGCATCAACCACATAGAGACGGCACGGCACTACGGCTCATCGGAAATGCAATTGGGCCCCGTGCTCAAGAAATTGCCGCGGGAAAAACTGATTCTCCAGACCAAGGTCCCCCCTTTCGCCACGGCCAAGGATTTCCTGGCGGAATTCGAGACCTCGATGAAGTACCTCCAAACGGACTATGTCGACCTGCTCTCGCTGCACGGGATCAACAATGCCGAGTTGATGGAATGGTCCCTCCGCAAAAATGGATGCCTCGCCGCCGTACGCCAATTGCAACGCGAGGGACGGGTACGTTTTGTCGGATTCAGTACCCACGCCACGACCGATGTCATCGTCAAGACGATCCAAAGTGGTGAGTTCGATTACGTCAATCTCCACT
>DATJII010000107.1:0-43539 GCA_035493435.1 Candidatus Limnocylindria bacterium
GATTCCTTTGCTCCAGTTGGCGTCAGTCACCGGCCTCTACGGTGTTTCCTTCCTGGTTTGTTGGTGCAGCCTGGCTCTTTTTGGCGCTTTTGCGATGCTGGTTTGCCAGCCGCAACGGCGTTGGGGCTGGATGTCAGAGGCCCGGTTGCCCTTGATCGTGCTGCTTTTCGTCATGGCGTGGGGATTCTGGCGAATGGTCGGGATTCGCCGCCAGGATTTGGAACAGTCGGACCGGGTCTCTATCGCTTTGGTCCAACCCGCCGTACCCGAGACACTGCTGTGGGACGAGGCCAAAGGAGTGGAGCACGCGGAGAAGCTTCGCCGTCTCTCGGAACAGGCCCTGGCCCTACGGCCTGAGATACTGATTTGGCCGGAGGGCGGTTACGGACTCGACGCGGCGAATTATCGCGCCATGACCAATCTCACGGTGACCGCCGGGGCCGCGTGGGTTTTTAATCATATTGATGAGGAATCGCCCACCAACGGTGTGGCCCGGTTCTTCAACGCGAATTTCATGGTGTCGGCCAAAGGCCGCATCGAGGCCGTCTATCACAAACGCCGTCTCGTCATCTTTGGTGAGTACGTTCCGCTCGAAAAATGGCTCCCGTTCCTGCATTGGCTGACGCCGATCGGTTCCAGTTTTACTCCAGGAGACGACCCGACCTACTTCAATTTTGCCGAAGCGGGTCTGGAAGCTTCGCCCCTCATTTGCTTCGAGAATGTCTTTCCCCATGGATTGCGCGACCAAGTCCGTCCCTCCACCGACTTTCTTCTGGAACTGACGAATGATGGATGGTTTGGCGAAGGCTGCGCGCAATGGCAGCACGCGGCTCACTCCGCCTTTCGGGCAGTTGAGAATGGAGTCTCCCTAGTCCGCTGTACCAATAATGGATTGACCTGCTGGTTCGACCGGGCAGGGGTCATGCGCGATTTGTTTGTCGGCAACGGGGGCTCGGTCTATGGAGAAGGATGGGAGTCTATCGGGCTTCCACGTAACGGTGGTGCGTTGCCCACTCTTTACCGTGCCCGCGGCGACTGGTTTGCCTGGGCTTGCGTGGTGATGGCGGGCTGGAGTTTCCTGCGTGCCCGGCTTGCTTCCCGTAGGCGACCGGTGGAGAAAGAGGAGGAATCGACATGATGACCATTGAAGACTCGCACTTGGGGGACCGGCGACCTCCCTTGGCCCGGACCCGGGTCAAGATCTGTGGCATTACCGATTTTCCTGACGCCCTGCTGGCGGTGGCGGCCGGGGCCGACGCATTAGGTTTTGTATTCTACCCGGAAAGTCCCCGATTCCTGCGTCCGGCTGCTGCCGCAGCGATTTGCCGTGCCCTTCCACCTTTTGTCGCCCGAGTCGGACTATTTGTAAACGCTTCGGCGGAAGAAGTGCGTTCGACCGTGGCTGAGTCGGGAATCGACACGGTACAATTCCACGGGGACGAATCTCCGGAGTTCTGTCGGCAGTGGTTGGATCGATTGCGGGTTCTCAAGGCGTTTCGCGTGCGGGACCGCCACTCATTGATTCCTTTGGCGACTTACGTGGACGCGGCCGATGCCTTTCTTTTGGATGCTTATGTCCATGGTGTCCCGGGTGGTACTGGCACCACGTTTAATTGGGATCTTGCCCGCGACGCCGCCAGTCTGGGAAGGCCGATCATCCTGGCGGGTGGCTTGACTCCGGCGAACGTCGGTGCGGCAGTGGCAGCTGTCGGCCCCTTTGCGGTTGATGTCTCCAGCGGAGTGGAACGCGCGCCAGGGAAGAAAGACCGGACCAAGGTCGTCGACTTCATCCGGGCAGCCACCGAAAAATAAAAAACCCGGCACGAGGCCGGGTGGGTCAAATGGACTTGGGGGGAGCCTACTTCTTGTCCGACTTCGGTCCCTTGCCGCCCTTCGCGGGGCGTTCGGCTTTTTCCGCCTTGGCCGGAGCAACTGCTTCGCCTTCGGGCTTGCCACCGTGATTGCGGGCCGAGCGCTTCTCACGCACTTGGACGCCGTCTTTCTTGTCGTCAACCACCGCGACCACCGGCAGCGGGTTGCTGCTCTTCACGATGATCTTGAGCGTGCAGCGGACATCCGCATGCAAACGCAGTTCGATGTCGTGCTCGCCCAGCGTGTGCAAGGGCTTTTCCAGATGGATCTTCTTCTTGTCGAGTGCCAGGTCCAATTGGGTCTTGAACGCATCGGCAATCGTACCGCTGGTGATGCTTCCGAACATCTTGCCGTCTTCGCCGGTCTTGACCAAGAGGGTCAAGGTAACCTTGCTCAGGCTCTTGCCCAGCTCGGTCATGGCGTTCAGGTCGTGGGTTTCGCGTTCCGCGCGGCGCTTACGCAACGCTTCGAGGCGACGCTTGTTCCCAAGCGACATCGGAATGGCGAGCCCCTGCGGAATCAAGTAGTTACGAGCGTAACCGGTCGTGACTTTCACTTGATCGGATTCGGCTCCGAGGCCGACCACGCTCTGGATGAGGATTACTTCGGTCTTTGGCATGGAAATTAAAAGGTTTTAGAAATGGTGATTGCTGGTGGTTCAGAAGGGCACGTCGTCGTCTTCGGGAGGCGGACCGTCGAAATCGGATCCACCTGCGGGAGGAGCGCTCGGGGCTGGTGCGGGAGCACTGGGCCGGGCAGGGCGGGGGGCCGGTGATGACGGAGCACCACCAGGACCACCTTCGCCGCCTTTGCCGCCGACAAATTGGAAACTCTCCAACACGACCTTCAGTTTGCTAACCTTCTGGCCAGTGTTTTTGTCGTCCCATTGATCGAGCTTCAACCGGCCCTCAATGAAGATTGGATTCCCCTTGCGCAGGTACTGTGCGATGAGTTCCGCCGATTTACCCCAGGCATCCACGTCGAGGAATGTGACTTCCTCGACCGTCTGGTTGTTTTCCCCGGTGTAACGGCGATTCACTGCCAGTCCCAAGCGTGCGACTGCAGTTCCCTTGGGCGTGTACCGCAACTCGGGATCGCGGGTAAGATTACCCAGCAGGATGACTTTGTTGAAGCTGGCCATGGGAATTGCGGTGTGCCTGAACCGTGTTGGTTAAACCGCGGCGGGAACAACCGCCGGGACGGGAGCGCCGGCCTCGGTGAAGAGCACGCGGAACACATGCTCGGTCAGCGCGAACTTCTCGCGGAGCTGGCCGATGCTGCCGGGTTTCGCCTCGAACACCACGTTTACATAGAAACCGGCGTTGTGCTTGCGGTCCGCCACACGGGCGAACGTTTTCTTTTCCATTTTCTGCACCGTCTCGACCTTGCCGCCGACAGCGCCGATTTCCGCGGTGACCTTGTCAACCACGTCCTTCAGCCCGTCTTCACGCCCAGCCAGATCCAGAATGAACAGCCCTTCGTAGCGCTTCATTATCTTTCCTTTTCTTCGGGGGCGGCGTTTCAGACCGTCCCGTTATACAAACTCATTGCTTTTGCGACTCCTTCCCGGAGCCACATCTCTGTCTGTAGCGAGGACCGTTCCAGCACTTTGTGCCAAACCGGCATGTCTTCCGCCCCAAACCGGGACAGGACATACCCCGCTATATCGCGCACCCCTTGGTGGGGACGCGCGATCCCCAATTTTAACCGTGGAAAATCCGCGGTTCCCAAATGTTCAGCCATCGAATCGAGTCCGTGGTGTCCGCCACTGCTGCCCCCGGGGCGCATTCGCACCGTTCCGAGTGGCAAATCCGCGTCGTCCACCAACACCAATACCCGTTCCGCCGCTGTCTTGTAGAAGTGGGCCAGTTTCCTGGCTGCCTCCCCGCTGGCGTTCATGTAGGTCTGCGGCTTGGCCAGCAATATCCGCCGTGACCCGAATTCACCCGCTGCAATCTCAGCGTTGAATTTGGCTTCCGTCCGCCAGGTGCATTTCCATCGCGCCGCCAAACTTTCCGCGAGCATGAATCCCGCGTTGTGCCGCGTGTCCCGATATTCCCGTCCGGGATTTCCCAGACCGATGATCAACCAGAACTCGCTCACATCTCAGTAGGCGGAGGCCGACCCTAAAAGCCGACCCACCTGGCCAACGACTACTTCTTCTTTTCAGCCGCCTTCTTATCGTCGGTTTTCGCGCCGGCCGCTGGAGCGGTGCCGTCTTCCTTCTTCTCCTTGATCATCTCAGGCTGCTTGCCGCCTTCAGCAGGGGCAGCGGCGGCTTCCGCCGTTTCAGTCAGAGGTGCGGCCACAGCGAAGGCGGTGAGTTCCTTGTTGCCAAGGATTTCCACGCCAGCAGGTGCTTTAACTTGGGAAAGATGGATGGATTGACCGATTTCCAACGCGCTTACGTCCACGTTGATTTGTTCGGGCAGATCCTTCGGGAGCGAGCGGATTTTGACGCGGAGCAAGACGTGCTCCAGCGTGCCGCCACCGGTCTTGACACCAGCGGGAGTACCCACCGATTCCAAGGGAACGCGGATGGTAACCATCTCGTCCGGCTTGACCTCGTGCAAATCTACGTGAAGGACGTTGCCGTGCAGCGGGTGATGTTGGACGTCCTGGACCAGCGCGAGACGCTCAGGGCGGCTGTCGCCGGTGACGCTCAGGTCGACCAAGATGATTTCCGAGTGGGCGCGGTGAACCAAGTCATCGAAGGCCTTGGCGTCCACTTCCAAATTCTGGGGTGCTCCCGATTTGCCGTAGATATTGGCAGGGATGCGTCCATTGGCGCGAACCGCCTTAGATCCCTTGCGGCGCGTCAGCGTCCGAGGGTATGCGCTCAAACTTTGTGTTTTCATTCGTCGTATCTGCCAGCGCCCCGGATTCGTCCGGAACGTCAGCCCTTAAACTCAAACAGGGAGGTGACTGAGGAATTACTGTGAATTCGCTTGATCGCCTCGCCCAATAGCCCCGCCACCGAAATTGTCGTAATATTGACCCCTTCGACCGGAGAGCGGGAAACACTATCGGTCGTTATCAGTTCGTCAATAGCCGATTTCCGCAATCTCTCGATTCCCATGTCGTTGAGCAACGCGTGGGACACGCAGGCGCGGATCCTGGCCGCGCCCCGGCTTTTCAAGAGCGCCGCTGCATTTACCAGCGTACCAGCGGTTTCCGTCAGGTCATCCACCAGCAGGATATTGCGGCCATCGATTTCGCCGATCACCGAAATGGCCTCGGTTTCAGTGGGACTTTTTCGGCGCTTGGCGACGATCGCAAGCTCGGCATTCAGCGTATTCGCGTAGGCTGCGGCCATTTTAAGTCCGCCCAAATCCGGGCTCACCACGACCTGTTTCTCGCTTTGGGTCTTGATAATGTAATCGAACAGGACCGGTGCGGCGTACAAATGATCGACCGGGATGTCGAAAAAGCCCTGGATCTGTTGGGCATGCAAATCCATCGTCAGCACCCGATTGGCACCGGCCGAGACAATTAGATTGGCGACCAGTTTGGCGGTGATGGGGACGCGCGGCTGATCTTTCCGGTCTTGACGGGCATAGCCGTAGAACGGCATCACCGCAGTGATGCGGGAGGCGCTGGCCCGGCGGAGCGCATCAATCATGATGAACATCTCCATCAGGTGTTGGTTGGCCGGCGGGCTGGTGGACTGCACCACGAAGACGTCCGTACCGCGGACGTTTTCGTCGATCTTCACGAAGGTTTCCCCATTCGGAAAGGGCTTAACCACGGACTTGCCCAGCGGAATCCCGATTGACTCGCAAATGGCCGAAGCGAGGATAGGATTTGAGTTGCCCGAAAAGATTTTCACGCAGCGAGATACCCCAAAATGAAAAGTCCACCGACAGACGGTGGCTTCAAAAAGGTGCGCTAAGGCTGGGGTAGAGCCGCTGCCGCTGCAAGGTTAAACTAGTCGCCTACGGCGCTGCCCCTGTTGCCGGGACCGTGAGCAGGGGCTTGATCTTCGTCCACACGTTGCTGGCCACGAGGTTGTGACCAATCACATTGGGATGAATCTGGTCTGCCTGATTGAGTTCCGGCTTACCTCCGACTCCTTCCAGGAGAAAAGGAATCAAGGTGGCGTGGAACTGCGCGGCCAAAGCCGGGAAAAGTTCGCGGAACTGGCGGGTGTATTCTTCCCCCATATTGCCAGGGATCTGCATTCCTGCGATGATGAGTTGGGCTTTCGGCCATTTGGCTTTGGTCTTTTCAACAATGCCCACGAGATTGGAGTGAGTGGTGGCGAGGGGGATGCCCCGTAATCCGTCGTTCCCTCCCAGTTCAAGCAACAGCCAATCCACCCGGCGCTTAAGCAGCCAGTCCATCCGGCGCAATCCGCCCGATGTTGTGTCACCGCTTACGCCCGCATTGATGACGGTGTATGGCAGACCCGCTTCGCGGATGTGTTCTTGAAGTTTGCTGGGCCAGGATTCCGAGGGATCCACGCCATATCCTGCGGCCAAGCTGTCGCCCAAGACGACCAATGTCTGGTTGGTGGACGGTTCCTGACCGTACGAAGAGCTCGCTGCGATCAGCAGGATCGCTCCCGCCCCCACGATGGCGAGGCAGTGTTGGCGTAGGGATAGAAAACCCCGCAGTGTGGCGATCGCACCGTGTCGTGACCGTGGTTCTGCCATGCCCATATCCGGAGATAGTTTGCGCGATGGAAGAGTCAATGGCAATGGACGGGGCGAATCGGCGGAGCCTGGGTCTGCCGGCCTCGGGCTGTCATTTCCAGGCCATGATCAAGGCTCCGAGTGCGATCAGCGCGGCCCCGGCATATTCGCGCGAAGTCAGTCGCTCACCCAAGAAAAGCGCGGCAAACACCACCACCAAGACGACGCTGAGTTTGTCAATCGGGGCCACTTGGGACACTTGGCCCAAGTGAAGGGCGCGAAAATAGCAGATCCACGAGGCACCGGTGGCCAGTCCGGAGAGTGCCAGAAAAGTCCAGGTGCGGCTTTCGATGGTGCGAAGGGGCGTTTCGCGCAAGCCGGGTATGGCTAGTAGCCAGGTAAAACCCAGCACGACCGTGGTGCGAATGGCCGTCGCCACGTTGGAATTCACTCGTTCCACTCCCAGTTTGGCCAGGATCGCGGTCAAGGCCGCAAAAATGGCGGAGAGCAGCGCCCAGGGGAGCCAGTTCATGAAAAGCAGTTTAGCCTGTGCCGGTCGATGGCGGGAGAACTAAGAGAGAGACATGTTCTCGACCGTTGAACAATCGTGCGCGGACGGAGTCGAATAACAGACTGCCGTTATGAAGTACGGGACCACTCCCAGAAGGCTCACGATTATTGTTGGAGTGGAGTTATTGGTGGTACTCGCGGTCTTTGCTCTGCCTTTGACCGGAGGCTGGCCCCACTGTCCGCAACTTTCGACTGAAGACCGATTGCTTCATGACTGCGGCCAAGGCTTGGCCGCTCTGGCCGCCGACCGCGGGATCAAATTGGCCCAGGAGATTGTACGATCCGGATATATCGGTGCCAGCCCAGCGGAAAGGCTGATTCACGAAATCGACCACCGTTGCGGCCCCGATTGGGATCGGGACTCCGTGCCCATTCTTCGGCGAATGTCCCTGAGCATTGACACCAACAATCCGCAACGCTGGGCTTTTACGGCCTCACTTCCGTCTTCCAAATCGCACCCACAGGTGAAGACCGCCACGGAAACCCTCCTTTTTCGCGGCTCGCGACAGCCGAACTTGAACTGAGGTCCTTCGTCCCCCTGCGGCTTGGACACACTGGCGTGTCGGTATTTGGCTATTTTGGAATATTGGCTGCGAAAGGTGCCACAAATTCCAAAAGCGCCATGAAGTGGTTCCGCATTTGAGGTGTGAGGTTCCTCAAGGAGCATTTGTTGGAAGATAAATGAATCTTGTCGTTCAACGAATTCCACTCGTATGCCTTTTGAGGAATATGTCGATTCTTAAAATGAATCCCAGGTAAGTTCTCATAGTGACGACGATGTTCATACCCATGAAAACAGTATTGTTTCGGTGATTTATTACAGTTGTGTGAACAAAGGAGAAGGCCCGTGTTTATTGGGTTTTTTTGTTGCCACGACGCTCCGGATGTGGTGCTTTGGTGTCGCTCCCAAATATGCACCGCGACGAGGGTTTTGCGCCCCCGTCATCGGCGCGTTTATTAGTCATAACAGCAAGAAAACACATCAATACTCGTATGCGTACCCGTATAACTCACGCGATGGCCGCCACGGTTGTGGCCGCCATGTCCGCGCGGGCTGCTACGAACGTAATCGACTTCAATTCCGATCCCGACGTGACCGGTCTCTACAAGAGATTCGGCAACGTGGTGGACGTGACTGGAGCCGATTCGTCGTGGCGCTCTGTCGGTGGTGCCGGTGGTGGTGCCAATAACGGCTATCTCGCGATCGCGGATGCCGCCGGCAGCCTGCATCAGTCCTTGGTATTCAAGGACTTGGAAAACGGCCTGATCATCCAGTCTTTCAGCTTCGATTGCGATGTTCGCATCGGTGGCGGTACCGAGCCTCCGGCGGACGGATTTAGCATCAGTCTGGCCAGCAGCACTGATCCAGTGGTTGTCGCTTCCGACGCGGACACCGATCCCATCGGAAGCTTTGCCGGCATCGCGGGTGAGGCCAGCGGCCTGCCCGAAGAAGGCACGACCACCGGCTTGAGCGTTGGCTTCGACGAATGGCAGAGCGGCACCAGCGATCCCCAGGACGTGGCGGGACTCAGCATCCGTGTCGACGGCCAGCTCATCGCCCAATTGCCCCTGCCTTTGGGACCGGGCAATATCTATATCAGCGGCCAGCCGGTCCCGGGCAACCAGGGCGCCTTGTATACGTACGACAACAGCGCGACGTATCACAACCTGGCGACCAATGATGTCAACTACCTGAAGTCGCTGCAAACAGGCGCCCGCAATACCACGGACGACCTCAACGGTGACGGAACGGTGGATGCGAGCGATCCTAATACGGCCCAGCCGGCTTACGATCCCGCCGATCCGACCAATTATAACCTGTGGTTGAAGAACCTCGAATGGGCGCACTTCCACATGGAAGTAACCCCCGACGCGCACGTCAAGATCGCCTATAAGGGCGTGGAATTGACTCCTGCCGGCGGCTTGGCGACCCAGTTCGGACCCCGCGTCGGCCGCATCGTTTTCGGCGGACGCACCGGTGGTTCCTGGGCGGCGTTGCATATCGACAATATCAAGCTGAACACCACCGCTTTCACTTCGGCGGCTCTGTCCGGCTTCAGTGGCAATGCGGGTGGCTTCACCTTGCAGATCACCGATCAGGGGACCACCGTGTTGGATTCCACCACGCTGGTGGCCAAGTTGAATGGCACCACTGTTCCGCTGACCTTGTCCAAGACTGGAACGATCACCTATGCCCACTATACGGCGCCGACGCCCCTGGCGGTCAATTCGGTGAACAACGTTGACATCACCTATAAGGACAACTTCGGCGTGGCGAGTGCCGCCACCCGTGCCTTCACGGTGGCTTCTTACGTGAGCTTGGACGCCGCCTGGGCTTTGCCCACAACCGCCGTCTCGGGTTCCGGCTTCGCCGTGAAGATGCACCAGATCGCCGTGGGTCGTGGACCTGGTGACGGTACCTCCACTGCGAACGCCGAGCGCCAGCTCGCCAATCGCTTCTGGGATCCTGCCACGGGCATCGCCTATCCTAACATCATCCCCAATGGCTCGAATCCGGATGGCACCTATCCGGTTTCGGTCATCAACTGGAACCAATCGCCCGCTTCGGCAACGGATCCCGTCAGCGGGACTCAGGGTGTCGACATCGGCGATTTCCAGGGTAACGCCGACGCTCCGGCGGATGCTCCCGGCAATGTTGCCGATAGCGCCATCCCGGGCATCACCGGCGGTGACGATAACGGCGACCCGACCAGCCCGACCTATAATAATAATATCGTCTCTTCCGCGAAGACCTACCTGTCCTTGAAGCAAGGATTCTATACCTTCGGCGTGAATAGCGATGACGGCTTCCGCGTGATCGCGTCGGCTAGTGCTGGCGACCTCGCTGGCGTGACTCTCGGCGAGTTTAACGGCGGCCGTGGTTCTTCGGACACGTTGTTCAGCTTCTATGCCCCTGCGGACGGCGTTTATCCGTTCACCATCGAATGGTGGGAAGGCGGCGGCGGCGCGAACTGCGAATTCTTCTATGTCGACCAGACGAGCGGCACGAAGCGCCTCATCAATGATCTGCGCGATGGCGTTAATCAGATCAAGGCCTATCCTACGTCCACCATCACCCGTCCGGCTGTGACCCGTCTCCAACCGGAGCGGAATCAGTTGTTCGTGGTGCCTGACCTCGACGTGGCGGCTGACGTCACCGACGGCACCATCGCCGTTGAAGCGGGCTCGGTGGCCCTGACGGTCAACGGAGTTGCGGTCAGCGCCGCCCCCACCAAGGCGGGCGCAGTGACTACCATCAAGAGCTCCAGTGCGCTGCCCAACCTGTTGAAGGCGGGTGCGAATTCGGCCACCCTGATCTACGGTTATACCGATGGTGCCGTGCATCACTTGGTGACCAACAACTGGTCCTTCACCGTGTTGCCCTACGGCGTGTTGCAAGCTGGCGCCAAGGTCGCCGCAGGCAACGTCTCCGGCAGCGGCTTCAGCGCGATCGTCAATCAGATGGATCGCAGCCTGAATAACAACGGTGGCGACGGTGGCCGCCTGACAGCAGGTGATGCCAATCGCATGCCTCGTCCGGAACGGCAGCTCGCGGGCGGAGAAATCAATCCGACCAACGGTCTGGCCTATCCAAACTTGGCTGACCTGTCCGGCGCGGATGCCAATGGCATCTTCAGCGTCGGTCTGGAGACGTTGAATTATAACAACGGCGCCTTGGATTTCGCCAACAGCGGCATCTTCAACGACGACGTGGGAATGCCTGGCCTGCCTGGTGGCGGCACCTCCGGCAACCACTTGGAGAACTATGTCGCCGAGTTCAGCACCTATCTCGAGCTCAAGAAGGGCACCTATATCTTCGGCGTCAATAGCGACGACGGCTTCGTGGTGAGCTCCGCTCCCAGCCCCCATGACACGCTTGGCGTGGTACTGGGCTCGTTCCTGGGCGGTCGCGGTAACAGCGGCGCACCCCTCCCGCTCGCCAGCGCGTTCTCTGCGGTGGTGCCGGAAGACGGTGTTTACCCGATCCGCGTCCTCTATTGGCAGGGCGGTGGCGGCGTGAACGTGGAGTTCATGACCCTCGAAAAGGGCAATGGCGCAGCAGCCTTGGTCAACGACGGAAATCCTGGTTCCGTGGTGGCCCACAATACCTACACCGGTACGGCTCGTCCCTGGGTCAAGTTCTCGGTCTCCCCGACTCCTTGGGATAACCGCATCATGCAGAGCGGCCCTGGCTTGACTAAGGCTTACGGACGCACGGTGACCTCGAACGTGGGTGGCGACATTAACACCTCCGATGACAACACCCGTCCCTGGGCGGATGTGGGAATCGGCGCGGTGTTGACGAACCTCAATGGCGGCTCGGTTAGCCTTTTGCTTGACGGTGTGGCGGTTCCGGCGGTGATCACAACCGCTGGTGGCGACACGACGGTCAGCTATCGGCCCAATCCGCCGCTGCCTTCCGGTTCCTCCCACAAGGCGGCGTTGGTCTATGCCAACACCACCAATTCCTGGAGCTTCACGGTCCAGACCTACACCAACCTGCTCGCCGCTGACGCCAAGGATCTCTCCCTGGCTGACCCGACGGCCGTTGGTTTCCATGCCAAAGTCGTCCAGGCCACCACAGGCCAGCCGAACACGGTTGCTCGTGCTGAAACCCAGTTGGCTGGTGGCATTCCAAACGTGGCTCTGCCTGGGCCCAATGCCGATGGCAGCTATACCGTTCCCGGTATCATTAACTGGAACAATAACCTGAATCCCACGACCAGCGGCGGACCGGTGCGCGTGGGTGACAATATCGGTAACTTCCAGAAGAACGTCTACGGCGCTGGCTGGCCCTACGGCGATCATCCGGACGAGGCGATTCCCGGTTTGCCTGGCACGGGTCTCGGCAACTGCGACAACTCGGCGGCTGAGTTCTTTGCGTACCTCGCCTTCCCGACGGCCGGTTACTACCGGTTCGGCGTGAACAGCGATGACGGCTTCGCGGTCAAGATCGGTCTGGCGGGCCAGACCAATGGCACCGTGGTCTTTAATCTCGATGCGGGCAAGGGATCGTCCGACGTTCCGTTCTCGGTCGTAGTGCCGGCACCCGGCATCTACCCGGTGCGCCTCATCTGGTACAACGGCGGCGGCGGCGCCAATGTTGAGTTCTTCACCTACGACGACAACGGCAACAAAATTGCCGTGAACGATTTGTCGAATCCTGCGTCTATCAAGGCATATTACGCCCTCAAGGGCGGTGGTACGGCACCGAAGTTCACCAGCGTGACTTCTGCTGGCGGAAACCTGACGATCACGTGGGAAGGAACCGGCAAGTTGCAACAATCTGCAACTCTGGCTCCCAGTGCGTGGACCGATGTGACCCCGCAGCCGACCGGCAACACGTACACGGTACCGGCTAGCGGTACTGACCTCTTCTTCCGAATCCTACAGTAGGACTAGGAAAAAGCGCGCGGAACTCGGTTGCACAAAGTTCCGCGCGAGATCAGTGGTAGAGCATGTGCAGTTCCAGGCGGGTTCTCGACGGTGTGGTGCCGTTCGGGAACCCGCCTATGCTTTTCCCAGCATGGAGTACGGTGGGAAGGTAATCATCCCCGGCAGCGTCAGAGAACGGTCGGGCTTTCAGGAAAGTCGGCGAAAACCCCGCAACGGGGTGGGCGTTTTCCAATAACTTCCCAAGTTTGCCGGACGGCGTAACTCCAAGGGATCCTTGCCGAGCCATCGCATCACGATTCCGAACGGCGTAATTCCCAGGGCGAAGAAGAGGCTCACCAAAACCTTGCTCATGGGTTTTCCGACATAATAAGTCACGGTCATGACGGCCCGATAAGGGGTTCGATACCAGGCTGGTTTGATGATGCCGGTAACGAGAACGGCCAGCGCCACAGCTTCCCACGCCAGCCATCCCGGATCGCCAATCCGTCCCCGTCGATGTAGCAGGTATATCGCTATTCCCGCAGCCAATCCCCAGACGACGGAAAATTTGCGCCACTCGCGTGGTTCTTCTTTCAGTTTCGGACCTGATGAATGGGGTACCACTGACGTCTTCTCCAACTCCTCCACCAACACGCGATCCGCTCCTTCGACTCCGGTTTGAGGTTGTTCGGTGCGGATTAGCAGGAAGGACCCCAGGACCAAGGCGTCCATTTCCGTTTTCAAAAAGCACCGGTAACTGTCTTCCGGAGAACATACGATGGGTTCTCCCCGGATATTAAAAGAGGTGTTGACCAATACGTCACTCCCGGTGGCGGATCCAAACGCGGTAAGGAGTTCATGGAGCAGGGGATTGACGTGACGATCCACCGTTTGCAGTCGCGCGGAATAGTCGACGTGCGTCACAGCGGGAATCGTTGAACGAGGATGGCGCAGCCGATCCAATCCCGTGACTCCCGGCGAGGGTGGCAATCGGAGCGCTTCGTTGACCGGAGCAACGATGAGCATGTATGGCGAAGAACCGGTAAACTCAAAATACTTCGCGACCTGCTCCACCGGAACGATAGGAGCGAACGGCCGGAACGATTCGCGAAACTTGATCTTGAGATTCATCACCGACTGCATCTTTGGCGACCGTGCGTCGCCCAAAATCGATCGGTTTCCCAAGGCCCGTGGGCCGAACTCCATACGTCCCTGAACCCAACCCACCACCTTTTCCCCGCGCAATAATTCGACCACCCGGGGGATTAACTCGTTTGGAGCCAGGCGATGAAATCGGGCTCCCTTGGCCACCAACACCGAATCTATTTCTCCATCGCTGAATTCTGGGCCGAGTAACGACCCTTGCATGGAGTCATTCTCCACGGGAATTCGCTGCGGTGCGGGACCCTCTGGCGGTTGAAACCAAACGGCCAGGGCCGCTCCCAACGCTGCCCCTGCGTCTCCCGCGGCCGGTTGGATCCAGAGGCGGTCAAAGAGGCCTTCACGCTGGATGATTCCGTTGGCGACGCAGTTGAGGGCGACGCCTCCCGCCAGACAGAGATTAGGGCTCCCCGTGAGCTGTCGTGCGTGACGGGCAAGTCCCAACAGCACTTCTTCGGTCACGAGTTGCACGGAACGCGCGAGATCCATGTGGCGTTGCTCCAGTGGGTCAACCGGTTTTCGCGGAGGACCGCCGAAGAGCGTGTGAAAACGCTCGTTCGTCATGGAATCGCCACCCAGGAATCCGAAGTAATCGAGATTGAGCCGAAACGAACCGTCAGGTTTTAGGTCCAGTAGATGCTCGCGGATGAGAGGGGCATACTTTGGCTCACCATAGGGCGCGAGACCCATCAGTTTATACTCGCCGGAATTGACGTGAAATCCGCAGTACGCAGTGAAGCTGGAATAAAGTAATCCGAGGGAATGGGGAAAACGCAGCTCCTGCAAGAGGTTGATCCGGTTACCCTGACCGTGGGCGACCGTGGTGGTCGCATATTCGCCAACGCCATCGACGGTGAGGATGGCCGCCTCGGCAAAAGGTGAAGGGTAGAAGGCACTCGCGGCGTGAGATTGGTGATGCTGGGCAAAGAGGACTTCGCAACCGGGAGCGAGCCCGGGAATTTCTTCCCGAATGGTCTCCGGCAGATTGAGCCGTCCCGCAAACCACTCGGGAAGGACACGGACAAATGACGGAAATCCGCGAGGGGCCACGGAGAGCCAAGTCTCTATGGAACGAACGAACTTCGTGACCGGCTTGTCATAGAAAACCACCGCGTCGAGGTCCGAAGGCTTCAAGCCGCCTTGCCGCAGGCAGAAATCGATCGCCTGGCTGGGGAATCGTTCGTCGTTTTTACGGCGGGTAAAACGTTCCTCCTGAGCGGCCGCGACGATTTCGCCGTCTCGCAAGAGCGCGGCGGCTGAGTCATGGTAAAAGGCGGAAACCCCCAGGATATGCCGCATGGGAACCCTCAGAGGAAGGGATACATGAAAGGGGCCAGCACGCTGTTATGTCCGAAGATGACCACCAAGGCCAGCAACAGGAGAATCACAAACAGTGGGATCAGCCACCATTTCTTTTCCTCCCGGAGAAACCGCAGGAATTCTTTGGATAGTTGCCACATGCGCCGGTGTGGGAATTAACCTGCGTGGGAGGGGGCCATTTCGCAATCACAAAACACCCGCAAAACCGTCGCCCAAACGGGTGTGGGAACGGATTTGCGGGTGTGTGGAGGACTCTTTTCGCGATCGGGGACGTTATTTCGGGACTACGCGGAAATAAGCCTTTGCGCCAGTCTGTACTGGAGAGAAAGGCGAGACAGCACCGGCAACCGCTTGCCAACTGGCCGGAGCCAGAGTCGCGGACGATTCCAATTTATCACCCGGGCTCCAAGTAAGGAGTAACACACCTTTGGAGACGGAGAAATCGAGGCGGCCGGTGGCCGCCGTCGCCTCGCTGAGGATGGCTGGATCACTGGTTGCCAGTTGCGCTCCTGAACGCACTTCCACCGTGTACGAGGCGAGGTCACCAGATTGGACGTTCGTGATCACCAGTTCCGATCCGGTGGCGCCATTGATGGAGTGCCCATTCTTGAGCCATTGATAAAGGAAGGGCGGGGTACCCGTCGCTGTAACCGAGAACTTCACTGTCGGTCCAACCTGAGGAACAAACGGCGGGTCCAAAGTCCAATGGCCGTTCTGGTCCGCCACCAAGTTTGCGTGGTTGAACTCGTAGATTCCGTCGGCGAGCAGTGTCAACGTGGCCCCCGATCCATCAGGGAAAAATGGATCGAACTGAATCAAGGTCGCCGGAGGAGCCGTCCCCAACGCTACCGCAAACGATCCCGCACTGGCTCCCGCAAGGGCACCATTGGCGGGGCTCGAGAACGAATTGGTCTTGAAGGTGATGCAGTAAGAACCGCTGCCAATCCAAGGCGGAAGCGCCCCGGCGATGGTGAGGCAGAGTTTGCGGTTGGCCAGCACGGCGGCCGTGAGATTGGTGTTGGGTAATGTGACCACCTGGCTCAAGGGTCCCTGAGCAATTCGAAGGACTGGAGGCTGTACGGTCAGTTGGGCCGGGCCGCTAGTTTCCCCGCCGGCGGCGTTGCTAACCACCACGCTATACCCGCCAGCATCCGCCAGGGCTGCCGACATTATCTCAAACACGCGATTGGTGGCCTTTGAAATATTCGTACCGTTCTTTCGCCATTGAAAAACGATCGGCTCCGTTCCGGTGACCGTGACTTCAAAGGTTACTCGATTCGATACCTCCACGGTGCGGCTGACTGGGGGGAGAAGGATGTGGGCAGGCAGGATCAGGTTGAGCGTCGCGACGGAGCTCGTCACCGCTCCCCCGGCGTTGGAAACGATCACGCGATAGCCACCGATGTCATCCGTTTTGGTGACTGGAATGTGGAAGGTAGGATCATTGTGGAATGCGATGGATTTCTCGTTGAACTGCCATTGATAGTTCAATGGTGGCGTCCCTGTTGCCTTGACCAAGAAGTCGGCGGTCGCGCCAAGATTCACTGTGAGCGCGATCGGTTGCTGGGTGATGGTGGGCTTGGGAGGAGGGCCAACGGGTTTGGTCAATAGTCGCAGCAAAATTTTTGTCGAATCAACCGAGGTTCCCAAGGTGAAAACGCCGCCGATCAGGATCTTTCCATCAGTTTGCTCTGCCAGAGTACTTACCCAATAGGTGGTGCTTCCCGCCGGTTTGGTGAAGGTGGTGTCCAAGACGCCATCGGCGCTCAATCGTGCCAGTCCCGGTTGTGCGATTCCGTTGTAGCTGTCCAGCTTGCCTCCGAGAAGCACTCGCCCATCACTTGCCAAGGCCAACGCGTCCACCGATTCGCCGCCGTTGTTGCCTATGCCCGTCCCGGGCCATGATGAATCTACGGAACCGTCCGTATTGAGCCTGACGATGGCGTGGTGTGTTTCGCCATTGATCTTAGAGAAACCGCCCGCCAAGAGGATCTTTCCAGTCGATTGAACCACCAAGCTACTTGCCGACTCGACCGTGAACGCGGCGGTGGGAGTCTTAAAGGTATCATCCAAGGTGCCGTCAGTGTTGAACCGGGCGGCGATCTTGCTGACCAAACCTGGGGCAAAGGCGAGCATCGACCCACCCACCACAATCTTGCCATCCGATTGGACCGCCAAAGCCCGCACGGTTCCGGGAATCAGGCTTCCCCAATTGGGGATGAACTGAGCGTCGAGAGTCCCGTCAGCCTTGAGGATCGCGAGCTGAATTCGATTGGCACCCTGGAACTTTTTGAAACTTCCACCTACGACGATTCGCCCATCGGCCAGCCGCAGGAGAGCTCCCACTGTGCCGTCCGTATCGACGTGAAACGCCTCATCGACCGTTCCATTGGCTTGAAGTCGGACCAGATTCGTGTGGGCCAAGCCATTGGCTTTTTCGAAACTCCCACCCACCAGGATTCCGGCGGGCGTCTCGACCATTCCATTGATAATGGCAGGCGAAACGTTCGTGAAAACACCGGGAATGATCAGTGTCTGGCCAATGAATCCGGTACCCAGATTGAACGAAGGGTCGATTGTCCCATTGGCCAACAGGCGAACCAAGCCTGGCGGGGCAGCAGCCACGTTGTTGTAAGTGGGGAATGAACCTGCAACCAGAACCCGTCCGTCCGTCTGGATCACGAGCTTCTGGATGGAGGCGGTGCCTCCACCCGGCGTGAAATCCGGATCAACGGTAGTAGGTTGTGCAACCAGGCGCGCTGGGGCAAACGCAATAGCTAGGCTGACGGTAGCAAGCCGCAGGCCCATAGGGATGTACTTCATGGGTGATCGTTGGGTTACCTTGGCCTCGGAACTCGCGGGCTGGTGTCTTTCCTCGCCACCCAAATTCCGAGAGATTATTCATCTATACACCTAGTGGTATATTTGCGAAACAGAAATATGTGTGCGCTTGTGCGGCACGGTGCCCTCGGGCTACACATGGGGCGTGTCCCAACCGAATGATGAGAACCCCCAACGCGCTTCTCCGGGCGAGCCGCCATCGCGGGTGAGCGCGGGCTCTGGCGCACGTCGTTGGCTCTTCCGTTTGTTGGCTGTCCTGCTGGTTCCGATGTTCTTGCTGGCGGGGGTCGAGGGCGTCTTGCGATTGGTGGAAGTCGGCCGGCCCACAGGTTTCTTCCTGAAGAAGACTATCAAGGGCCAGCCTGCGTACGTGGAGAATGGCGACTTCGGGTTGCGTTTTTTCCCCGCGGAACTTGCTCGTACTCCGTCCCCGCTGGTCATGTCGGCGACCAAGCCGGCGGGTACATACCGGGTTTTTGTTTTGGGCGAGTCTGCGGCTTTGGGAGATCCGGAGCCTGCTTTCGGCTTTGGTCGTTTCCTGGAATCGCTCCTCCGCGAACGTTTTCCCGGACAGGACTTCGAGATCGTTTGCACCGCCATGACGGCGATCAATTCCCATGTGATCCTCCCCATCGCCCGCGATTGTGCCCGGCAGCAAGGCGATCTCTGGGTGGTCTATATGGGGAACAACGAATTTGTCGGCCCTTTTGGCCCGGGCACCGTGTTCGGGGCGCAGACTCCTTCACTGGACTTTATCCGCGCTGATATTGCCCTCAAGCGATTGCGGATTGTTCAATGGCTGGAGACCGTACTAAAACGCGGCAATGGCGATCCCAAACGTTCGGCCGCTTGGGGAGGCATGAAAATGTTCCTCGATCATCAAGTGCCACCGACGGATCCCCGCAAGGAAATCACCTACCGGTACTACGAACGCAATCTCCAGGATATTATCGCCGTGGCCCGGCAGTCGGGGGCCAAAGTGGTCGTCAGTACGGTGGGCAGCAATATCAAGGATTGTCCTCCTTTCGCGTCCACCAACGCGCCGACCTTGACGGCTGCCTCGGTGGCTCAATGGCAGCAGTTGTATGATGCCGGGCGATCGTCGATTGGCATGGGCGACTATGCGGGGGCCGCCGCTCAGTTTAAGTCCGCAGCCAAACTGGACGACACCCATGCCGCCCTTCGCTATCGTCTCGGCCGCTGCCAATTGATGATCGAAAACCGCGAGGAAGCCGCGCATGAATTTGCAGCCGCGCGGGACAATGACAGCCTGCCGTTCCGTGCCGATACCCGGATCAACAAGATCATCGCTGACGTGGCCCAACGCGGCTCCGATCCCGGAGTGGCCTTTGTGGATAGCGCTGCGGCGTTGAGCGCGGCCAGCGGCCAGTCGTTGGCCGGGCGGGAGTATTTCTATGAACACGTCCACTTGAACCTGGAGGGCAATTATCTCCTCGCCCGAACGATTGCCGAGGCGGTGGTAAAACTATTGCCACCGGAAATCAGCGCCAAGAGCACGGGTGACCAGTGGGCTTCATTCGATACCTGTTCCCGCCGTCTCGCGCTTACGGATTGGGACCGGCGCCGGATCTACGACAATATGGCCCGGCGCTTCCAAGAGCCTCCCTTTGCCAACCAACCGGACCAGACGAACCAGGTCGAGAAGGTCCGGCGCGAATTGGCGGTGGTGCGGACCCGGCTACGTCCAGAGGCCGCCCGGGCGGCGCGAACCCTTTACGAGGAGGCGGTTAAGACCAATGCCAGCGATTTTCATATCCGGGGCAACTACGCCAAGTTCCTCGAAGATGTCGGCGAGATTGATGCCGCCGTCGCCGCTTGGCGTGGCATGACCGAATTGCTCCCGTACGAGGCAGCCCCGTATTATTTTCTGGGAAAACTGCTTGCCCGACAGAAAAAGATGGATGAGGCGTTGGACAATTTGAGCCGTGCGCTGGCCATTCGTCCGGACATCGTCGATGCGCTCGATGAAAAAGGTCGCTTGCTGGTCGACAAACGGCGGATCGACGAAGCTTTGCTACTCTTGCATGAAGCGGCGCGCCTCCAGCCCTCCAACGCCCGGATCTACCTTCACTTGGCAGATGCATACGCCGTCCAGGAAAATCGGGCGAAGGCCTTGGAATACTTGGTGATGGCAGTAAAGGTTCAACCGGACATGTGGGAACCTCACTACTTTCTTGGGGTGGAATTGGCGGCACAGAATAGGATCCGCGATGCCCTCGGGCAATTCGCAGAGACAGTGCGACTGAAACCCGATTTCGCATTGGGCCGGTTTAACTTGGGGATCGCGCTGGCCAAGGAAGGCAAGGTTCCCGAAGCCATTGGACAGCTTAACGAAGCAGTCCGTCTGGATCCGAAGAACGATAAGGCGGTCCAGTACCTTCAATTGCTCCAATCACGGCGTTAATCCCAAAGGAATTCTGGAAACGATGGGAGATATGATAGACCGCGAGCAACTTCACCAAGAGGGCTATGCGATGCTCCGCAGGGCAATTCCGGCCGAAAGGCTGGCTGATCTATGCGTCGCCTTTGATGCGGGAGTCAAGCCGTCGGACCAATGGCCTACGCCGCGCGGGTCTGGCTGGCGCCATTCCCTGGTGGACCTCGATCCCCACGTGCAAGCCGTGTGCCGGCTACCGGAGCTGCTTGCCGTGGTGGGCGAACTGATCGGGGAACGATTCTTCCTCTCGCAAGTGGCGGGCCGTGAGCCGCTGGAGGGCTGCGGCCACCAGAAACTCCATCGTGACCTCTGCGCCCAACGGCCAGGCGATACGGTGATTGCCCTCGCCTATTTTGACGACTATGGCCCATGGAACGGCGCGACCCGGATCGTTCCCGGCAGTCATCGGCAAGCACCAGGTGAAACACCATTCAATTTCATCGACGAATCCAGATCCCTGCAACTCTCAGGATCTGCCGGCGACATTCTGGTTTTCGACGCGGATCTCGTGCATGCGGCCAGCCTGAATCCGACCGGCGCACGCCGCCGCACCATTCTGATCGGCTATTTTGCGGAGCCCCTCTACACCAAGCATCTCGAAACGGCGAATCTGCGCGGCGTCAGGATGGACACGTCGGATCGGTTCGATCCGGCAAGGCCTGCTCTCAGTCTCCAAGAGCACGGACAGTAGCGTGCGCTGATTCCGGCGTCCCTTTGTGAGTATCCACGGCGGGATTGCCCTGGCAGGGCGGACGTGCGCTTTTTTACGGCAATCTATTGCCAGCCCGCCCCGGTTCGGCAAACTACCCGGACAAGCGCATGAAATGGATCTTCCCCCCGGTCGCCATCGCCGCCTTCGTTCTCACCGAAGCGACACTTTCCGCAGCCGTCATTACCACGATTGGACGCCTCGAGAATTCTGAGTCCTCGGCCCGCTTTCACTTCGACAACGTGCCCGCTCCCGCCAAGGGCGACGCCGGTGAAAAAGGGAAATTTACCGTGGTTGATGGCGTGGTGGACTCAAATGGTGGCGAACCCGGGGTGTTGAATGACGGGGCCTTGCCGCGCGGCGAGGACCAGCCGCGCCGGAATTTTTTCTTTGCGCCCAACAGCGATGGCGGACGGCTCCAATTGGACTTGGTAAGCCCAGTCGACATACGGCAAATCAATTCCTATTCGTGGCATAACGAAGCGCGCGGTCCGCAGGTTTACAAGCTTTACGCCAGCGACGGCAGCGCCGCTGGATTTGAGGCCACTCCCAAGCGAGACAAGGATCCCGAAAAATCAGGTTGGACCTTGGTGGCGAAGGTGGATACCCGACCCGCCAAAGGCGAGTTGGGAGGGCAATACGGTGTGTCGTTGTCCGATTCTTCCGGGACGATTGGTAAGTATCGTTACCTCTTGTTCGACATCGAGCGCACTGAAACCACCGATGGGTTTGGTAATACCTTCTTTAGTGAAATTGATATTATCGATGGCAGCGGCGCCCAGCCGATCAACACGCCGGTAAACGCACTGGCCATTAAGACTATCGAGGCGGGCGGCGGCCAGTACCAGATTTCGTTGGACACTTCGGAGGCGCCGGATTTGACCGATTGGGTGGTCAAGGAACTAGCCCCGGTCGTGCAGGAGTGGTATCCCAAAGTTGTCGACTACCTGCCCAGTGAAGGGTTTACGGCGCCGAAGCGGGTTTCCATCGTCTTCACACCAGAATATGAAGGGGTCGCAGCCACCGGTGGTAATCGGATTCAGTGCGCACCGCGCTGGTTTCGCCAAAACCTCCAAGGTGAAGCGAAGGGCGCCGTCGTCCATGAACTGGTGCATGTGGTTCAGCAATACGGACTGGCTCGGCGGAACAATCCGCAAGCGGCGCGCAACCCCGGCTGGCTGGTGGAAGGGCTTGCCGATTACGTCCGTTGGTTCCGGTACGAAACCAATTCCCATGGTGCGGAGGTCACGGCAGGCAATATTGGACGGGTACGTTATAACAGCAGTTATCGTCCGACGGCGAATTTCTTGAATTGGGTGTCGGTCACCTATAAGTCGAATCTAGTCCAAACACTGAATGCGGCGATGCGCCAGGGCAAGTACTCTGGAGATCTCTGGACGGCGGCCACTGGCAAGACCGTCGAAGACCTGGGCGACGAGTGGCGGCAGGCCGCCGCCACCAAGCTGGGGGTAAAACTGGGAGGCAGCGAAGTGGACCTGGGGCAATTGCCGGCGGCTGAGCGGGAAGCCGGATGGAAGCCGTTATTCAACGGGCGCGATTTCAGTGGCTGGCATAATTTCAAGTCCGAGGGCGTCAAGCCGGGCTGGAAGGTGACTGATGGGGCGCTGGTCTGCGCCGATCCGCACAATGCCGGGGACCTGTGCACGAACGAGCGGTATGATTGGTTCGAATTGCAACTCGACTATAACATCACTCCGGCGGGCAACAGTGGCATCATGTTTCACGTGACCGACGATGGTGGTGCCGCCTGGGCTACCGGCCCGGAATTCCAATTGGAGGACAACAAGGAGGCCAAGGATGCCCAGCGCTGCGGCTGGCTATATGCCTTGTATCAACCCCCCGTCGATCCCAAGACCGGCCAGATCCTCGACGCCACCAAGCCCGCGGGCCAATGGAACCATGTGCGGCTGCTTATCACGCCCGAAAAGTGCGAGCACGAAATCAATGGCGTGAAGTACTTTGAGTACACCCTCGGGAGCGACGACTTCCGTCAGCGCGTGGCCAAGAGCAAGTTCAACTCCATGCCCTTGTTCGCCAAGTTCGACAAGGGTTACATCGCGCTGCAAGGCGACCACGGCAGCATCTGGTTCAAGAATATCAAGATCCGTCCCATCCAGGCTAAGAAGTAGGGCGTCATTCAATCCTATAGCCCTCGTACCACGTTGTGGGGCCGAGGGCGGTCCAAAGTAGAAGCGGCGGCCCGCCGCTTGGTGGAAGGCCGGGTAGCTGGGGAATTTTACCCAGCTCCGGTCGGTACTCCAAGCCCGCCATTCAGCCTTATTGGGAATTAAACACCCGGGGGCGTGGATCCTTCGTCCCCGCCGTCCCCCACAGTTCCCGGATAGTGGCCTCGGTGTTGAATCCCAACGGGCAAGTTGGACTTCGCGTGTTGGCCCAATACCAATTGGGTCCTCCAGGTTTGCCAGGACGGAGGATCCGGCTCCCAGGCATCTGGAGATGCGCGTTCGGATCGTTCTTCTTGACCCAATTCCAGGCGTATTTGAGCCACTTGTTGCGTTCCGCTTCGGGCATCAGGGCGAACCAGGTGATTTCATCCCAACCCCAGATATAGGGCGACTTGCTTGGTTCCCCAGGATGATTGCTCCCAAAGTTGTCGAATTCAACCAAGGCAGGAAGATGCTCACAGGCCCAGCCACTGGGGCTGACGCCTCCTTTGCTCTTCTGGAAGATGGAGTCGGCATAGCCAACCTGGAGCACCCCCTGGTGGGGTTGTCCCTCAACGCCGGTTATCCGTAGCGGAAAGGAATGGAAATCGAACAGGAGATGACCGTTTTCCACAAAACCACCGGTTGGCGCGTGGGCATCGCACACAATGAAGTGCCGTCGCGCGTGTTGTCGGGCGTAAGTCCGGACGTGCGTTAGCATATCCAGCCAGCCGGCATGCCCGGGGTCATTTTTGTCCATGAGTCCCACCTGCCCGAAGTGGATGGCTTCGATCCCAATGTCCAGGTAGGTCTTCGAAAGGAAATAGAACCACATCCGGGTTTCCAGCCGACTCATGTCGGGGACGGAGGAGTTGGTGCCCCAGTGGTTCACAAAGCGCCCGTTGGTGTAGAGCATTTCTTCGTAACGAAAATTCCGATTGCTAACCGGTTGTCCAAATTCAGTCCAGATCTCTGCTGGTATGGCGACGGTCTCGACTCGACGTGTCACGATCTCAAAGACTGCTGCTTGCAGGATCATGTCCGGATCCGCTTGATGCAGCGCATCGGCGAAAGGCTTTGCTGCATGCACGAAATTCGTGAGGTTGTTTTCGCGTCCCCAAAGCATGATGGCCCGTCCCACGAACTTGGCCCGGGAATCCAGCAGCAGGCGGAGGTTGTCATGCGGATCGACCCCTTGCGAATTGCGAGGCTGGCCCAGGTCATCGTGAAGCAACTCGGTAAACGAAATGGAACGTTCCAGATAGTTCTCCAGGACTTCACGACTGATCGATCCATCAAAACGATAGTCTGCAGCCGTAGCGGAAATGACTCCGGTGAGAACGAGGATGGCGATGCACTGAGCCAAGCGACGCAGGGGGCCAAAAAGGAATGACGGTTCCATAGAAAAAGGGGCAGATGTCTCGTGGGGAGTTTGCGGTCCCACCCGGGTGGAGGCTACTTTCTTTTGTGGCCATTGCGCTTGCGAACGCTTTGGGATGAATTCAGGCTCAAGTGACGCTCAAATTGTGCCGATTCTCCGAGAGACGAAAACTGGCGCCGTTTTTGTCGAGTATGCGGAATAGTCCCCCAACGCGTGAGGTGACGGCGGAAAAGGATGACCTGCAGAATACGTCATCCCGGGCCATGCTGCACCATCCAGCGACCAAATGGGTGGTCCTGCTCCTGTTGCTGGTTATTACGGCAGAAGCGTGGCGTGAAGCGGATCGCTACGTAGAACGCATGGAGCGCGGGCGGTTTCACATTGTCACCACCGAAGCCCAAACCGCCATCCGCAAGCGCTTTCAAGATTACGAACTGGTCCTGCGAGGGGGCGTCGCGTTATTCGGAGCTTCATCGGTGGTGGGCCGTGACGAATGGCATAGCTTTTCCCGCGAGTTCGACCTGGAGAAAAATTTCCCCGGGATATACGGAGTCGGTTTTGCCAAGGTGGTGAAACCCGCCGAACTGGAGAATCATCTCGCCACAGTCAGGGTGGAAGGTTTTCCCGACTATCGCATTTTTCCCGAGGGTCCCCGCGATTTCTATACCTCCGTGGTCTATCTGGAACCCTTCAGTGGCAAGAACTTGCGATCCTTCGGCTTCGACATGTGGACCGATCCGGTGCGACGGGAAGCCATGCGAAGGGCGGCCAAGTCTGGGCAACTGTCGTTGTCTGGACGGGTCACTTTGATCCAGGAGGAAGGTACGAATTCCCAGCCGGGTTTCCTGGTGTTTCTCCCGGTTTATCGGAACGGCTTGTCCCACGAGACTGCTGAAGAACGACAGGCTCATCTCCTGGGTTTTGTTTTTGCGCCATTCCGCACCCAGGACCTGCTCAAAAGCCTTCTCGTCGATTTTCCCGCCGACATGGATTTAGAGATTTTCGACGGTCCCACGATTTCTCGCACTAACGTCATGTTCGATCTGGATTCCGATCTGCATGCCTTTAGGCCCACGGAAGCTGATAAGTTTTCCGAGACGGTGGAGCTGACCATGGGAGGGCATGTCTGGACGCTCCATTTCGCGCCTCGACAAGGGTTCAAGTCTCCCGTCGCAACCTCCATTCCCTTGCTCATTGCCGGGGGAGGAACCCTGATCGATTTCCTGCTTTTCGCCGCCATTTCCTCCCTCGCTACGACCCGACGCAAAGCCATAGCTATGGCCCATGCCATGACTCAGGAGTTGCGGGAAAGCGAAACCCGTTTCCGCGAATCGTTCCAGCATGCGGCTATTGGCAAAGCGATTGTGTCGATCGACGGTCGGTGGATCGAGGTCAACCCGGTTCTATGTCGCCTCTTGGGATACTCGGATAAGGAGATGTTGCAAAAGCCGGCCCGGAACGTGACCGATCCCGAGGATTATCCGATTTATGATGCCGCGTTGGCCGCGATGCTCGACGGCACCGAAGAATTTCGGCAATGGGAACAGCGTTACCTGCATAAGACCAACGGCGTGGTGTGGGTCCTGGTTTCGAAGTCGCTGGTTCGCAATGCCGAAGGCCAGCCGCAGGTATTCCTGCAGGAGATTGTCGACATCTCGGAGCGCAAGGCCGCGGACCAAATGCTGCGGCAGATGAACCAGAAGCTGTGTGACAGCAACGCGCAGTTGGAAGAAGCCATGGAACGGGTGCGGCGCATGGCCGTCGACGCCGAAAGCGCCAATCGTGCGAAGAGCGCCTTCCTGGCGACAATGAGCCATGAGATCCGCACCCCGATGAATGCCGTGATTGGCCTGACTTCGCTGCTATTGGACACTCCCATGGGGGGCAGCCAGCGCGAATTCGTGGAGACCATCAAGAGCAGTGGCGAGGCGTTGCTGTCACTCATTAACGATATTCTGGATTTCTCCAAGATCGAGGCGGAGAAGGTAATTTTGGAGAACGTGCCGCTGAACATTCGGGCATGCCTTGAGGACTCGGTGAAGATGGTGGCCCAACGGGCCAAGGAGCGCTGCCTATCGCTTCACCTGTCGGTTGATCCGCGTATTCCCGAGAACCTGTTAGGGGATGCCCGTCGGGTAGGGCAGGTGATCCTCAATCTGGTGACGAACGCCGTAAAATTCACCCACCACGGCGGAGTATCCATCCATGCGAATGTTTTGGACAAAAATCAGGATTCAGCCCTGATCCAGGTGGCAGTAACCGACACCGGGATTGGCATTTCGAAGGAAAAACTGATCCAGCTTTTCCGTCCGTTCGTGCAGGCGGATGCCTCCACCACCCGCAAGTACGGTGGAACGGGGTTGGGGTTGGTAATCGCAAAGCGCCTCGCCGAAGCGATGGGTGGCGACGTGACCGCCCAGAGCGAAGAGGGCAATGGCGCTACGTTCACTTTTAGCTTCCGAGCCGAAATTGATGCCGTCGTTCACCCCACTCCCAAACTGCAGGCCGCGCCGTCGGCGGCTCCCGCATCTCCTGCGAAAGTGATCCCGGCGAGTGAAAACATTAGTGGCCTGCAAATCCTGATTGCCGAGGATAATCCCGTGAACCGCAAGGTGTTGCTGGCCCAATTGTCCAAGCTGGGTTATGGCGCGGAAACGGTGGGTGACGGTACCGAGGCAGTCCATCGGTTGGAGGAAGGGAGTTTTGACATTATCCTGATGGACGTGCAGATGCCGAAAATGGATGGCTGCGAAGCCACACGCCAGATTCGTCGGCTTACCCATAACGCGCGACTTCCTTATATCGTGGCCGTGACGGCGAACGCCATGAAAGGTGACGCGGAGCTGTGCATCGACGCCGGTATGAACGACTACCTCGCCAAGCCGGTACGGGTCGATGAGTTGAAACGGGCGATGGACATTGCGGCCCGCTTCGTCGCTGAATCCGAAGAAGCTGTGGATGCCTGAGTCGGAGTGAGTGGTTGTCTATTCCGGGAATCAAGCATCCGGGTGCTGTATCCCGTACGCCAGAGACGCCACCACGCGGTATCCCATGAATAACAACGGACTGGAGGTTCCCATCGCCAGGACGATCCCCAGACTCATCAGGCTGGCTTTGGTGGCGGCACTCATGTGGTAGATACCATGGTAGAGCCGCAGTAACGCGAATCCCGCCGCAATCGTCGCGCCCAGGACGAATTGCAGCGAGTACAGGTACAGAAAACCCATCCGGGAATCGACATCCGGTCCAAAATGACTGTCGACCCACATGGGATACCAAATCCCCAAAATGGAGACGCCTACTCCTCCGACCAGCCAGATCAGCGATCCAAAGACCTGCTGCTGGGAGGTTCGCTCCGGCCATTGCAACAAACGCGGAATTCTCATGGCGTACGGAGAACGCCCATCTTGTTCTCCATACGCACGCTAGGACGTGGAAAACCGCCGTTTGTAAGGTGAACGCAAATTATCCGGCACCGCGCAGGAGACGTCGCAGCTCATCGGGTAAATCGGCATCGATCTCATCCGGCACGGAGGCACCCATGAAGGTCTCCGAAAAGGACCCCATACGCCTTGTTTTGTGAATCGAAATTACGCGTGACATGTCGCCGGAGAGGCGCATTCTGCCCGGACACTCCATCTCGCTATGCCAACGCCAACACCCCCTTCCACCATCAGCGATCTCCAACGCCGCCGGTTCCTGCGTCGAATGGCTGCCGCGTCAGCGCTGTTCGCCGCCCGGGGTGCCTTCGCGGAGGCGTTGTCTTTGACTGCGGCCCAGACTGAAGGCCCCTTTTATCCGGACAAACTCCCGCTCGACACTGACAACGATCTGCTGATCGTGAACAATGACCTTACGCCCGCGACGGGCGAGGTTACCTGGTTGAATGGGAGGATTCTCGATGCCCGGGGAGAGCCCATTCGCAATGCCGTGGTCGAGATCTGGCAGGCGGACGCTTCCGGGGTGTATCTTCATACGAAGGACACGCATGCCAAACGGGATGCCCACTTCCAGGGATACGGGCGGTTTTTGACCAGTTCGACCGGGGAATATGCCTTCCGCACCATCAAGCCGGTACCATACCCGGGCCGCACACCCCATATCCATTTCAAGGTGCGCCGGGGCGGCAAGGAATTGCTCACGACCCAATGTTATATCAAGGGCAATCCGTTGAACGAGAAGGACGGCGTGTATAAGGATATCGCCTCCGAGCAGGCCCGCGCTTCCGTATCGGTCGATTTCGCCCCGTTGAAGGGTTCCAAGGCGGGCGAACTCACCGCCAAGTTCGACATTGTGCTAGGCCTTACACCCGAAGCATGAAGTAGCTCTTGGCCGGGATCATGCGGTATGGAAGAGAGTCCTTGTGCGGGAGTCTCCGCTGTTTCCCCAGGATGAAAATCTCGCCGATAGTCCGTTTCACTTTCCGCGCTCTGTTTTTGCTGACGCAGCTTTCGGCTGCGGCCCAAAACATCTTCACTGACGCGGAAGATGACGGCATTAGGAATTTCCTTCGTGACAACTTTCGACAAACCAATGCCTGCATTGTGATCGGGTTGGCGGACGAACACGGGAACAAGTTGTTCAACGCCGGGAAGCTCGACAACGGCTCTGGCCGCGAGGTGAATGGTGACGCAGTTTTTTTTATAGGTTCAGTTTCCAAGACGTTCACAGCCTTGTTGCTGCTGGATGCGGTCGAGCGCGGAGAGATGAAGCTGGACGATCCGGTTGCGAAGTATCTGCCCGCTTCAATCAAGGTGCCAACCCACGGTGGCAAGGAAATCACATTGCTTGATCTGGCGACGCATGCCGCCGGATTTCCCGCCAATCCGGATAATATGACGGGCTCCAGCACCAGGGAGCAGTATGAAACTTATACGGTCGAGAAAATGTATGCCTTTCTTCCCGGTTACACGTTGAGCCGTGATCCGGGAACGGAGTTCGAGTATTCCAACGTGGGCATGGCGCTGCTCGGACACGTAATTGCAATGAAGGCGGAGATGAATTTTGAATCACTCGTCTTGAAGCGCATTTGCCAGCCGCTGCATATGGACAGCACTAGCCTCACGCTGAGTCCCGAACTGAAGGCACGCCTGGCAATGGGCCATGAAGACACTGGCGAGCCGTCGCCGCCGTGGAATCTTCAAGCATATGCCCCGGCGGGCGGCGTCTATTCCACCGCCAGCGACCTGCTCAAATACGTTTCAGCCCAGGCTGGCCTTGCGCCATCCAGCCTGACTCGGCTGATTAATGAGACGCACGTGGTTCGCTTTAAAGATACGCGCGGCTTATCCGATGTGCCAGGTTTCGGCGTCTTTGGACGCACGGCGATGGATTGGGTGGACCGGGGAGCGTATCAACCGCCCGGGATGGAACTCCTGGGCCACGCCGGCGGCGCCGGCAGTTACCATTCGTGGATTGGATTCGACAAAAAGCAACGCCGGGGCGTCGTGGTGTTGACCACGGCCAACGATGTCTCTTCCGAAGCGATTGGCTGGACGCTGCTCCAACGCCAGCCGCTAAAGCGTGAAAACGCCAATGAATTTGCGAAAGAAATCGTAGGTCTCGGATTTGCCATTGGCCTTGACGAGAAAGCGCGCGCGCCTTTCGTCACCAAGGTCTATCCCCAATCGCCCGCGTCACAGGCCGGCTTGTCGGTTGGCCTAATAATCCAAACGATACAAAATGTCCCCACCGTCGGCAAAACCGTTGCCGAGTGCGCTGTCCTACTTCGCGCAAACGGCAGTCCAAAAGTGCGGCTGGAACTATTTAACCCGGAACGGAAGGTGACGAACACCGTCGAGCTGGCAAGAGGCAAATTCCTGACTTCGGGCTAGTGGCTCTTGCCCGGTGACGGTTACCACCGAGGCGGTGATTCCTCATCGGGATTGGGCTGTGAGGCACGTGAAGGGCTCGTTTTGAATTCGAATACCCAACCGACGAGCAGCCAAGCAGATCGAAGGAAGATCCAGCAACGACTACTGATTCCACTGCATGATTCCACCTCAGGCCAACAAACCCTGCACCACGTTGCCGTGCACGTCAGTGAGCCGGTAGTCGCGGCCCTGGAAACGGTAAGTGAGCCGGGTGTGATCCAGTCCCAGGCAATGCAGGATGGTTGCCTGGAGGTCGTGGACATGGACCGGATTCTCAGCAACATGGTAGCCTAGTTCGTCCGTCTTGCCATAGGCGATGCCCCGTTTGATTCCGCCGCCGGCCATCCAGAGTGAAAAGGCGTGGGGATGATGGTCCCGGCCCAGGAGCTTGGAGCCATTGCGTTCCTCGTTCATTGGCGTGCGGCCGAACTCGCCACCCCATATAATCAAGGTGTCATCCAGCAGGCCCCGCTCCCGCAGGTCCTTGATCAAGGCGGCGCAGGGCCGGTCCGTCTCCCGGCAACGATTGGGCAGGGAGGTCATCAAGTCATCGCCGTCACCCGTGCCATGGCTGTCCCAGCCCCAGTGGTATAATTGGACGAAGCGCACCCCGCGCTCCAGGAGGCGCCGGGCGAGGATGCAGTTGTTGGCAAAGCTGACTTTGCCGGGCTCCACGCCGTAGAGTTCCCGGATAGCCTGGGGCTCCTGGTCAATTTCCATCAACTCGGGAACACTCGTTTGCATCTTATAGGCGAGCTCGTATTGCTGGATGCGCGTCAACGTTTCCGGGTCGCCCATCTCGGCCAGTTCCATTTCGTTCAGGTCCTTGAGGGCGTCCATCGAACGGCGGCGCAGGCCTGCGTCCATGCCTTCTGGATTTGAGACAAAGAGAACCGGGTCACCCTTGGATCGGCACTGTACACCCTGATAAACCGTCGGGAGAAAAGAGCTGCCCCACAGGGAAGCCCCGCCATCCGGGGTCTTGCCGCCAGAGACCAGCACCACAAAGCCGGGCAATTGCTGGTTCTCCGTGCCGAGCCCATAAGTCAGCCACGAACCCATGCTCGGGCGACCTTGGCGCGGGGCGCCGGTGTGCAGGAAAAGCTGGGCGGGAGCGTGGTTGAATTGATCCGTGTACATGGACCTGATCACACACATCTCGTCCGCGACGGATCCCAAATGCGGCAGAAGTTTGGACAGTTCCAAGCCGCACTGGCCATGACGCTCGAAATCGTGGGGGGTGCCCAGCATTTTGGGGACGCCCTTGATGAACGCGAAACGCTCCTTCTTGAACAGGGAGTCGGGACAGGGCTGCCCATTCAATTCCCGCAACTTGGGTTTATAATCGAACAGGTCGAGCTGGGAAGGGGAGCCCGCCATATGAATATACAGCACCCGTTTCGCCCGCGGCGCAAAATGGGGCTGGTGGGGAGCCAGGGGGCTGGCACCCGCCAGGAGCGATTGGTTGGCCAGCGAAGCGAGGGCCGCGGTGCCAATGCCGCTGGCGATCCGGCCAAAAAAATGGCGCCGGGTGTGGGCCTGCAGGCTGTTCGTCTGGAGTTCTTGGAAGAGGTTCATGTCGATGGATGGTGCAGGGGTGGTGGGTGCTCGGTTATCCCTTGGTAATGGCTTCGTCCAGGTTCAACAGCACGTTGGCGACCACGGTCCAGGCGGCGGCCTCGGCCACATTCTGGTCCTTGGGCAGAGCCCCCAATTGGCTGGTGGCCATTTTCTCCGCCGCCACCGGATCTTTGCGGAACCGTTCCGCTTCTTCGTGGAAGAGTGCCGTGAGTCGCGCCAATTCGGCGGACTTCGGTTGGCGGGCCACGCACGCTTGAAAGGCGAAGGTCATTTGGGACTCCAGTGTGGAGCCGCCGTCCCGGATGGCCCGGCGTCCCAAGGCTTGGGCAAACTCGATAAAGGCCGGATCGTTGAGCAGGTTCAACGCTTGCAGCGGCGTATTGCTGCGTCCGCGCTTCAATACGCAGAATTCCCGGCTGGGGGCGTCGAAGTTTACCATCATCGGGTGCGGCGATGAGCGCCGCCAGAAGGTATAAATACCGCGCCGGTAACGATCCTCGCCGGCGCTGGTTTCCCAGCGATCTCCACTATAGACCACCTGCCAGATGCCGTCGGGTTGCTTGGGCATCACACTGCGTCCGCCTTCTTTCTCGCTCAAAAGCCCGCTGGCGGTGAGAGCCACGTCGCGCAGCATTTCCGCTTCCAGCCGGACCCGTGGGCCGCGACCCAGATAGCGATTGTTCGGATCCTTTTCAGCCAGTTCAGGCGTCACCCTGGACGATTGCCGATAGGTCGCGGACATGACGATGGTCTTATGCAGGGCCTTGAGGTCCCACCCGGAGTCCATGAATTCGGTGGCGAGCCAATCCAATAATTCGGGGTTGGTGGGCGGTTCACCTTGTTTGCCGAATTCCTCGGTTGTTTCGACGATACCACGGCCAAAAAACTGTTCCCAATGCCGGTTCACTTGTACCCGCGCGGTGAGCGGGTTGTTGGTCGAGACCAGCCATTTGGCAAAGGCCAGCCGGTCAAGGGGGGCATTGGTGTTTGCGGGCGGGAAAACGCCGGGAACCGCCGGGCCAATCTTGTCGCCCCGGGTCAAAAAGCTCCCGCGTATAAGGATGTGGGTCTCGCGGGGTTTTTCGACGGTCCGCATGACCAGCGTGGTCGGAATCCCGTTCTTGACCTTGTCGAGGTCCGCCTTGTTCCGGGCCAGGTCCTCGCGTACGGCAGAAAGTCCCGGCCACGTTTTGCGGAAATACTCGTCGAGCGTCTTCGTTTGCTCCTCGCTCCGTTGTGCTGCGAACGACTGGATATTACCTACCAGCCCCGTCGGAAGGGGCGTTTCGACCGGGGGATTTCGCAGGCCAGTGGCCGCAATACGAAAGCTGCCCAGGTTGGCGTTGGTCAATGCCGAGTCGTGTCGCAACGTGACTTGCAACAGGGTTCCTGCCGGGAAGTCGACGGGTGCCTCAAAAAAAAGGTGCACTGCGTGGGCGTCCCGGTTATTCGGTGCCGACCAGCCGGGGCCGGTGGAACCCGTGACGAGGCTCTGCGCGTCAAAGTTCTTGCGGGTCTGGTCGGCGGACACTCGTGCGATCTTCAGCGTTTCATAGGCTCCCGGGTTGTCCCGCGAACTCGCCTGGACGTTGACCTGGCTCAGGGCGAAGGCGCCTTCGGGGCCGCGACCCGCCGATTTCTCGGGCAGGGAATCCCATGGCAACGCCTCGATTCTAACTCCCGTCACCCGCGAGAAAGGGGTGGCCAGGGTGAGCACATAGCTGTCGTGAATGGCGTTCGTGCCTTCCACCACCAGCCGGGCGTCGTCGCGTAGTTTCAAGACGGCTCCGTTCCCGGAGGCCGCGGTATCGGGAGTAAGTACATGCCAGGCGGCGAGGTAGTCCCGCTGGCTGGCTTCCCAGGACTTCCGGGCCCGGGTGAACTCGGGCGGGCTTGCCTGGTACGAAGCCTCGCTCTGGGCTACGAGGCTCTCCAGCCGGGATTTCTCCTTCTCCTGGCTGGCGGTGGGGACCTCGATAAACGGGGCGTCATCGTCGCGATCGGCGTCGGCGGTCTGGTTCAGGATCGCATAGACGCTATAGAAATCCCGCATGGTGATCGGGTCATATTTATGATTATGACACTGGGCACAGTTGATGGTGGTGCCCATCCAGACCCCGAAGGTGGTGTTGATGCGGTCGACGATCGCTTCGTGCCGGAACTCCTCGTTATCGGTGCCGCCCTCGGTGTTGGTCATCGTGTTGCGATGGAACCCGGTGGCGATCACCTGGTTGCGGGTGGCGTTGGGCAGGAGGTCACCCGCGATCTGTTCGACGGTGAATTCGTCGAACGGCATATTGTCGTTGAGGGACTCAATCACCCAATCGCGATAGGGCCAGATCGATCGCCGGTCGTCCTTCTCGAATCCTTGGGTGTCGGCATAACGTGCCATGTCCAACCACGGCCGAGCCCAACGTTCCCCATAATGGCGCGATTTCAGCAGGCGATCGACTACTTTCTCGTACGCATCGGGAGCCCGGTCGGCGATGAAGGCGTTGACCTGCTCCGGGCTGGGCGGCAGGCCGGTCAGATCCAGGCTGACCCGGCGGATCAACGCGGCTCGATCCGCTTCGGGGGAAGGTTTCAGTCCCTCTTTTTCGAGGCGAGCCAAGACGAACGCATCCAATGCTGATCGCGGCCACCCGGCGTCCTTGACGCTGGGTTGGGCTGGGCGCGTGGGTGGGACGTAGGACCAGTGGGGTTTAGGCTTGGCGGCGGATTCAGGCCAATCGGCACCCTGGTCAATCCAATCACGGAGGAGCGCGATCTGCGCTGGAGTCAGTTTGTCCCCCTTGGGAGGCATGACTTCGTCGTCTTTGGAAGTGGTGACTCGCTGAAACAGGACGCTCTCGGCGCTTTTGCCCGCCACCAAGGGCGGTTTGCCCGAGTCACCGCCGCGCAGGAAATCGTATTTCATGTCCAGCCGCAGGCCTCCCTTGACCTTGCGTCCGTCGTGGCAGTCGTAGCAGCGTTGCGCCAGGAGGGGTTGGATATCGCGCGTGAAATCCACCTTGGGTGTTTCCGCCCAAGCCGTCGTCCCTGCCAGTGCCGCCATGCCGGCGATCAGCGCAATCCTCATCTCGGCCCATTTTGACGGTTGGTAAGCTTGATCCATTCGGCTGCACTCCATTTAGGGATGACCCGTATTTACAACCTCTCCGGCACCCGGGCGAGGGCAATTCTTACCGAGATTTAAGGGGGGGCCGGTGCGACGGAAGGCGCCGCCCAAGTTCCCGTGCGAATGGACCGCCGCACGGGAACATGTGGCAATGGCGGCGTTTACTGGACGGAGAGCCGGAAGAACCGATTGCCGTCAGTCTTCGGAATGACCACGGCGTGGACGTGGTCGTCACCCACGATGGGATCGGCCACGGGTGCCCATTGGGCCGTCGGACCCAGCGTGGTGGCGGCTTCTACCGTATAGACTTTGGGATCGCCCAGACCCGAATCCGGTATGCCCGAGGGAGTGGCGAAGAACAGGCTTGCACCGTCGGTCCCCAGGCTCAGGCTGCCAATCGTGAGTCCCGCTTGAAAGTATAGGGCGTAGGCGTCCGAAGGAGTATGAATGGGCCCGTTGTTGGGCCCGTTGTGGGAAGTGTCAACTATACGGAAACCGACCTTGTAGAGGCCGGGTTGGTCAACACTGAAGATTCGCCCATGGATGTGTCCGTAGGGGTCGGCGCCAGGCGATCCGTCGTTTTCGCTAATGGCAAAATGGTTGATCATGTCGATCGCCCCCACCGGCGCGCTCCAGGTAATCTCGGTGCCTTCCAAATCATCGCCCGGAGATTCCCAAAACTGGAGATGCGAACCTTTCGGACCCTCAATCGTTCCCATTTGGACTTCCAGATGTGCTCCCAAGGCGGGGTGTCCGGGTGCTGGACCTCCCAAATCGGGCGTCGCGGGCAGCACCGAGAAGGTGATGTCTCCGGTGTAATAATAGCCCGCGTATGGGCTGCCATCCTCGCCCTCGTCCAACGCGAAAACGAAGCCCGAATCGCTGCCATAATCGGCGGCATTCGCGAAGAAAATCTGGGCGCCAGGATCGACGGAAACCGTGCCGAAAGCCAAGTGTTCGTGGCCCCACGCGGTGGAGATGGACGCAACGCCGCACAGGCAGGTTGCCAAAAGAAACAGGCTTCGTTTCATAAGTGATTTGTGATCGGATCGAGGGGTGCGGGGCCGGGTGGTTGTCAAAACTGTCGCTGGCGGTTCTCAGGCCTTAACCAGCGTCAGATTCCTTCCACTTGCGCCCCCACACCCCCAATAGGTGGTGGTTAGTTTTTCTGTCGATTCCAACCGGCCCAGACAAGTCCTCCCAGTCCGAGCAGAGTTAGTGCGTAAACGCTGGGCTCAGGTACCGCCGAAAACCCAATGGTCAACAGGTCCGATGGCGTATGAATCGGTCCACCGCCCAAACCATTGACCGAAGTGTCGATGGCCTGGAATGTCACGAGGTAATCGCCTGGAACTGTCGCGGAAAAACGGCGGCCGTGCAGATGACCAAAGGGATCCGCCCCGATTGTGCCCGCGCCCAATGCGGCATCGCTCAGGGCCCAGGTATCAACAGGCGCCAATGAACTGTAGCCGGAAGTGTAACTGTAAGTGGGCTGGGTGGCTCCGGTGTCCCAAAAGGCGAAACTCCCTCCTGCCGGCCCGGAGACGGAAACGATTCCCGCACGGAGAAACGATCCCAAGGCGGCTGCTTGCGGAGCGGCCACGCCGGTTTCCGAATTCTTCGCCGTTCCCGCCAGGGCGGTAAGGGTTATTCCGCCCTGGTAGTATCCAGCATAAACGCCGTTGTCGATGTAAGTGAGTGGCTTGGTCCAGCCGCTTCCGGGCACAAAGTTGGCCCCGTTGGCGAAGATGAGGGCCGATCCTTGGGCAGTGCTCGTTGCTCCCACGTTGAGGTGGGCGTGGACGGGATCGCTTTGAGCCCACGCGTTCGAGGTTAGCGCCAGGGCAAAAATGCCCGCCGCCAGTTTACCGTACTGAGGTGTTATTTTCATGTTCAGGGATGTGTTGTGGTATCCAGCCCGTCCGGTCGCACAAAGCGTGTGATCGGCGGGCCTAAAAGCGCTTTGACGCGCACCCACTTCAGCCTTTCGACATGTCCATCCGCGATGAGGTAATTGGCGCTCCCACGGTGTCGCTCCGGGGCGACTTGTGTGGTGAAGCCTTTGGGAAAAAAGCCTCCGGAAGAGGCGTCAGCGAAATGGAAATGGTCGGAACCCAGGAAATCGCCCCGGGCTTCGGCTAGGTGCATCGTCTCGCTCGGCGCAGGCAACAGGGTGATCTGAGTGAAGTTCAAATCGGGTGCGCCGAACGGATTGGGGGTTAGGAAGTCGTTGATTCCGTAGCTGGTGATACGGAATCGATTGGTGTCGTCCGGACACCGATAGACGTTGGTCAAACCATAGTTTGCCAACATGCCGATCCAGGACGCCGCCTGATGGGAAGTCTGGGGCAGGAGATCTCGGTTGTCCGACTCGTACATCACCACTCCGATGCCGAGTTGTTTCAGCTCCGACAGGCAGGCCGTGCTGCGCGCCCGAGCCTTGGCCGAAGCCAAGGCAGGCAATAGCAGGCTGGCGAGGATCGCAATGATTGCGATGACCACCAGCAGTTCGATGAGGGTGAATCCGTGATAACGTGGACGGGACATGGCGGCAAACGGGGCAGACAGTTGCCCTAACGAGACTGAAACGGGAATCGGCTTGGCCTCCGGTGGGAGGATCGAAAAGAGGCTCAGGTTTGGTGCCTGTGGAGCCAATGCGTCCCGCCTCCCTTGAACAAAGTGTCCAGGGGACGAGACAGAAGCGCGATCAGGCGAGCCGAGGCGGCGGTGGCGGTGGCGGAGACCGCAGGAAGTCCGTGCCAGTCGTTATCGAGAAAACTGACCTCGCAGTTTGCGGAGGAAGCGTCACGGCCACTGCCGTATCCGAACAAAACCCTTCCAGCCCGTACTTTTTAAGTTTCAGCAGTGGAGCGTGTTCCTGCTCCGATTGTTGCCCGGAAGCGACCGCTTTACACAGGCGGCAGGGATGCCGACCATCAAAGGTTTTGCTCAAGGCGACGGGCAGGGAATCCCGCTGGGCATAAGTTACCACCATGCCCACCCAAGCGACTGATTGCAAAAGCACCCAGTGCATCCCCACCGAAATGATGAGGAGTGCCACCGACAGCGCTTTGGCGAAACGAGCCACTTGGCGGCAGGCTAGGCGCTTCGTTCGGAGGGGTCAATCTTGTAAGCAGCGGGCGTCTCTCTCGGCGAGGGTCCGGGTTTGATCAACAAGTCTGGGATATCCGGGGGACATTTCGCACCGGTTTGGCAGGTTGCTTGGGGGCATCGCGATGGAAGACTTCCTAAAACGAGATCCACAACCGGTAAAACGAGCGCGGTTCGTTCGGCTCCATTGGAAATGAAATGTTCGTGCCATCGGGCGGCAAGAATATCAATTTCCATGGACTCCAGTTGGTGAAGTCGAGGGATTTTTGCACCACCGTCGATGGTGCGCCTGGCACATGGATATGAAACTGGAGCCTATCCGAGTTTGATCCTAGCAATAGAAGTTCAACCGGCCCCATTACCTTGACTGGGATGGGAGAGCTTTCCACGGTCTGCCACGGGTTGCTGATTCGAACATGATAATCCCCGGCGTCCGAAACGGTCACCACGGAGAGATCTAGAAAACTATTGGTCTGATTCGGAAGCGGGACTGTCCCTTTGTACCACTGGAAGCTCAAGGGATGCCCGCCTGTCACCTGTACCCTCAAAGTGGTGCTCCCACCAGAGTTGAGAGTCACGGGAGGTGAAAGGGAGGTGATTCCAATGGATCGGATGATTGCGAGGCTGAAATTGTCCCCGGCCGCAACTGAAAGGACATTGTTTAGTCCGCCAGGGATCGTGAGGTCCCCTTTGAGATTTGAACCCCACCCGAAAACAGTGCCGTCTGTCCGTACCGCGAGTACGTGAGCCCTTCCAGCTGAAATAGAGAGAATGCCGTTCGTAAAGGCGGGTGGCGTATTAAAAGATCCCCATCGGATGATCTCGCCGTTGTCTTTCAACGCGACGGCGAAATTGGGACCTATAGCCAGTTCGACGAGATTGGTGGGCAGTTTTGGCTGGAAGAAAATGGGGGCACTGGAGCCCCATTCGATCACCTCTCCATCCGCCCGCAGCGCGATGTTGGCGGAATCCCTAACGCGAATGGATATTATATTGGTCAATTTCTGGGATACGGAAGTCTCCCCGCTTTGGGAGGATCCCCAGCGGACAATCTTTCCATCATCTCTCAAGGCGAGCGCATGGAAGTTTCCCGCGGCGATGGCCACAACATGCGATAGGTCGGTGGGAACGGTTGATTGCCCCCAGGTGTTTTCCCCCCATGCCCTGACGGTTCCGTCATTTCTCAAAGCGAGGGCAAAGGTGCTGCCTGCCGCTATGCTGACAACATTTGTCAGGTTGTCAGGAATATTAAGGGCACCTGTAGTGTTGGTGCCAAAGCCCATTATGGTGTCGTCCGTCGTGAGTGCCAGGCCGTATCCATTTCCTGCGGAGACTTGTTGTACCAGGGTGGACATCGGAGGAACCGACACTGAACCCCAACCGACGGCCATGCCCGCACCTCGGGATGGCAGGATTTTCAGTTCAATAGCCTGGGAATGCCCTGTCCCCAGATCATTTATCGCTTCCAGGACATAACTACCCGCGTCGTTGGTGGTGATACGGGTCAGCGTTAACTCCGAATTGGTTTGGGCCGCCAAGACGTTTCCATCTTTCGCCCATTGCAAATGAATCGGACTGGTTCCCGCCCAGGATGCCCTCAAAGTTGTGGTCGAGCCACCGTTGGCCAACTGCCAGTTCCGAGTCGGGCCAAAGACCGGTTTCGACTTCACGACAACGACGGGGGATGTTAGCCGGGTTGTGCCAACGGCGTTGGCCACTAGTACCCGGTAGTCGCCGCTGTCTTCCACGACAAGGTTGTTCCTGCTGAAAATCGCATTGGTGGCTCCCGGAATGGCAGTCTCGCCATGAAACCACTGATAGGTAAAGGGTTCAGTTCCGGTGGCCGTCGCCGAAAGGCTGAAATGGGCTCCTTCGACGACTGGCATCTCATCAAGGGAGGTTATCTCGGCCTGAGGTTCGGTGGGAACCACAGTGACCCTGGCGGGCTCTCCGTAAGTAATTCCAAACTGATTGCTCGCTGCGACTCTATAGTTTCCTGCGTCCCCTGCCTGCAGATCGTGGAGTACCAGATTTTCGTTGGTGGAGCCTGTCAGCGGACTGTCGTCGTGAAACCATTGCAGCGTGAAGGTGGCGGGGCTGAAGATTGATGAATGAAGTTCAATATCGGTCCCCGCCAGCGAGGTGATGTCGGGAAGAGCTTCTATTTCCGGAACGCCATCCAGTGTCAGTTGGGCCGCGGAACTGGTGATGCTATAACGGTCGTTGGAAACCACCACCGAATATTCGCCTGCGTCCGAGAAGCGCGTGGGGGGCAGCCGCAGGGTGGCGTTGGTTTCGCCGGCAATGACGGCGCCATCGTGCAACCATTGGTATCGAAGGGCGGAACTGCTCCTCGCTTGTGCGGTGAAGGACACCGGCACGCGCGTATTCGTTGTGATGGAAACGGGCTCGCTATAGATGTGCGGCGCGGGCGTCAGCGCCAGGCGCCGTCCATAGCCCAGCGCCACGCGGCTGGCCTGCTCTAGATGAATGGGTATGGCCTTGAGGCCATCAACACCCCACCCGGTTTCAACGACCGTATGATCCTGGTTTATAAAGGCCTGGAATCCGTTGCTGCCATCCATGTCGGAAAAACCATCATATACATCCTTGAGATACAGGGTGGAATTATAGTGCACGCGGGCCACCGACAGATTTCGCCAGAGCAGGAGCGCAGTGGACCCGTCGGATCCGATCTTGGTGACCTCGTCTTCGTGAAAGGCAAGTTCCCCCACCCATGAATTGAACATGTGAATCGTCCCGTCGTTATACTGAAAGACGCTGGCAGATTCCTTGGCGGCTATGGCCACGACGCCGTCCATTTTTCTGGAGGGAAACAAGTCTGGCCGATTGGGGGGCCAGACGACGGCGGTACCGTCACTTTTGAGCGCGATGCTGAAGATCCAGCCGGCAGCTATTTCCACAACATTGGTGAGGCCGCTTGGAACGTCACTTTCCCCCTGGTCAAATGAACCTTTCCGTGAGACCACGACAACCGTCCCGTCGGCTCTCAAGGCGAGCCAATGATTCCGCCCCGCAGCGATCGATACGACATGGTCCAGTTCGGGTGGCGGCAGGAGTTCTTCCGGGTTCGCCAGGCTGCTTTCCGCCCAGGTGGTGACGGTTCCATTAGATCGTAATCCCAGCGCGAAGCCATTTCCTGCTGCGACCGCGACGACGTTGGTCAGACTCTCTGGGACTGTAGGTGTCAGGTCCGCTATCCCCCAGGAAACAACGGTGGCCGGTTCGGGGGAAGGTTCGGGAAATTGGCGCACGTTCAGGAAGGCGGCGCGGCTGGTCGAGGCGCCATAGGAGTTGCTCGCGACCACAGTATAATCCCCGGTGTGCAGAGAGTTTACCCGGGACCATTGAAGGGAAGAAGATGTTGCACCGGCTAACAGCTGACCATTGTGCAGCCATTGCCATACAGGAGGTTCGGGAGTCAAAACTTCGGCATACATCTCGTACGGCTGATTGGGCAAGAGCCGGCGTGATGCGGGTTGCCTGACGAACCTGGGCAGGCCAGTGCTCAGTTCAACGATCGGACTTTTTGTCCAACCCAGTCCATTGCTGACAATGACCGCATACTCACCATCATTAATTTGTGATACATTTGTCAGAATCAACGCGGAAGAGGTTGCTCCCTTTATGTTCTCTCCGTTGAATTGCCACTGATACCAAATAGGCCCGCTCCCTCTGGCATCCACCGAAAACTCCGCCGTGCCGCCGGCAAGGACTGCTTGGGATTTTGGCGGAAGCGCTATGACTGGCGACCTGTCGACCATTATAAGGTTCAAGCGTGATGATTCGACGTGGCCAAATTCGTTGCTGGCAGTAAGGCGATAAGTACCCTCATCGAGGTGTCCGAAATTCTCGAACGACAAAAACTCGTTGGTTGCGTCAGGAATACTAATACCGGTTTTAGTCCAGGCGTAGGTGCAGGGCGCTGCGCTGAGAATCAGTTTGGGGACCGTGAAGTCTGCTCCTGCGGGTACCTGAATCGTCTTTTCCTGCCCTTTGGCAATCGGGGCTCGCGTCAAACCAATCCCAAAATTATCGCCAGCGGCGATCGCAAAGAGCGTTGGAATATTGGTGGGCGGACGGACCAGCGGAC
Source organism: Candidatus Limnocylindria bacterium (assembly GCA_035493435.1). GTDB lineage: Bacteria > Verrucomicrobiota > Verrucomicrobiia > Limisphaerales > UBA9464 > DATJII01. Next base: position 42,306 of record DATJII010000107.1, read on the forward strand.
TACCTGAGGCACCCCACGCGACGAGAGATCCGTCGTTCCTCAAGGCCAAGTGATGATGTGACCCAGCCGCCACCTCCACCACGTTGGTGAGTCCGGGCGGAATTGCTGACTGGCCTTCGCTATTGTCACCCCATGCGTAAACGGTGCCGCTTCGATCCAGCGCGACTACGGTGTCATTCGGACCCATGGCAATTTGAATCGGTTCTTTCAGAGCGGCTGGGAAGGACAGAATGCCGTAATCATTGCAACCCCAACCAGCGAGGCTTCCGTTGCTCCTAATGACTACCGATGCGTGTGCGCCCGCCGCAATGGCGCGCGGAAATAAAATGTCCAACGGAGGTTCCAGGAGGCCGCATTGGTCCAGGCCCCAGGCCACCAAATAGCCGTCGCTGGTGAGCGCCAAGGAATGGGTAGGGCCAGACGAGGATTGCACCACATTGGTCAACCAATCAGGTATAGTTGAGGCAAGAAGGATAGGGTCCTCGGGAAAACCTCCGGCGACCAGGAGGATTCCATCATCTCGTGTAGCATGGAGCTCTCGTGCGCCAGCGGCGATGGAGACTACGTTGGAACTCATGCGGGCCAGACCTCCGCCGATGCCCCATGAGTAGGCCGTTCCGTCACTCTTTAACGCTATGCAATAGTTTCCCGCAGCTTTAATCGCAACGAGGTTGGTGAAATCATCCGGATAGTCTGCAAACGCGTAGTTACCCCAGGCAACGGGGACACCGAAGTTGGGGGGGCTGGAAGATCCGCCTTTCGTAGCGAGGACGATGGACCACAGACTCAAGAACAAGGCCAATACTCTCATCAGAATCGGTGTTGCGGCGAAGTGCCGGTGTGGATGTTGGCTGGTGATTCGCACTGGACGTAATGGTTGGGCTGGATCTAGGAAGGCCGTTCAAGGTTGCGACGCCTCACCAGTTGGTTGCCTGCCGTTCGTCGTTACCGGGAGTTTTTTGGGGATGGCGGAGGGTGCGCTAAAATTGGCCTCGGGATCGGTGTGGAGTCCGGCGGGCGAAGTCTGTCCGCCGGTATTTCGGTCACCCACGAGTGATGGCTTTACCAGGGAATCTGAAATGCCGATTACGCCGAATCTATCCTCAGCAACGAGGCGAAACTGGGTGTCGCTTCCCGCAACTTGGATTTGCCCACGCCAGACGTCCGGCGATGATGGCAGGATCTGGCTTGGCGTCACCTGTAGGTCACTGGCGCGAGGAATCCAATAACTAAA
>DATJII010000108.1:0-25942 GCA_035493435.1 Candidatus Limnocylindria bacterium
ATTTTAAGCCCAATTGCGCTTTTAAACCAGTCTCCAAGTCGTCAAGGCAACGGCAAAAGCCGCCACTGGCCTACCGGAAGATCTGTCACGTGGTAGTCGCCAAATCGGCTTCGATGAAGTGACAGGACAGCGCATCCTTGGGAGGCAAACATACGCTTTACTTGGTGGTATTTGCCTTCGGTGATTTCGAGTTGCGCCTGGGTGGGGGAGGTGACTCTCAAAATGGCTGGCAGGACAGGGTGGGATTCGCCCTCCAATAGGAGGGTTCCCGCCGCAAAGAGCTCGACCAAATGATCGGGAAAGGGCCGGTCGACGACCACTTCGTAGACTTTGGCAACCTTGTGCCTGGGAGAGGTCCAGTTATGGATCAAGGGTCCTTGGTCAGTGAGTAACAGAACGCCGGTGGCATCTTTGTCCAAGCGTCCGATGGTTGCGACGGGCGGATTGCGTTCCAGCCAGCGTTCGGGAATCAAATCGTATACGCGCGGACCTTCTTTGGGATCGTGGGAACAGACGTACCCCGCCGGTTTATGTAACAGCGCCAGCAATCCTTCAGGTGCTTCAATGGGAGCCTGATCAACAGTTACCGCCCACGGGGACGCTTTGAATTCCGGCTCTTTGATGATCACCCCGTCGACTCGGATTCGGCCCGCTTTCAGCCAGCCGCGGGATTCGCCCCGGCTGCAGTAGCCGTACCGGGACATGATTTGGTCCAGCCGCATTCTTGGTTTCGTCACGTCCCGTTAGTTTGCCCGTCCTCGGCTGACAGGGCAATGGAACTGAGACGGTGTCGCTCAAGGCATCGGAATTGGATCTCGCTGCGGCAATGGGATGTGTTCGGCCACTTTGTGCCAAATTTCTGAAACGAGGTCGGGTTCCATCAGGTCATAGACATCGGGGACTTGAAGAACGACCACCACCTTTTCCGCCAAGGCGTCCGCGAAGCGGCTTTCCAGTCGAGACTGATGGGACCGTTCCATCACGAAGATAATGTCCGCCCATTGTATGTGCTTTTCCGAGACGACGATGCGCGCACCGGGCTGGGTACCGGCGGAACGGACGTCGAACCCCCTGAGACCACGGAAGATCATTTCCGCCGTAAGGCTGCGAATACGATTCCGACTACAGATAAACAGCAGCTTTTGCGCGTAGTCCATCGATTGACCCCTCAAATGTTCACTAAGTTTGCTCAATACGGGCACTCGTTTGCCAGTACCGAGTCCGGAAAACCGGAGGGACGCATCTGTCGTCGGGGTGAGTTTCGTTACTTCCTCGGAGAGAAGGCGTTTTTCCGGCGGCGCGCAGGATGCACGATGACCCGCAGAGCGCCCGAAAACTCAAAGAGGCGGGTTTTTAGTTGACTGGTTAGTCAATTATCGATAGCTTTACGTCCGGAATTTGAGGCAGAGGCAATATGGAATCGGTGGTTCCAACGTCAGAAACAGGCAGTTTTCCCATTCGAGAAGACGCAATAAGCCTTTGTCTTCGAAGCCTCTCCCCCTCGGCCGCTCCCCAGACCCGAATTGGTAACGAACCAGTCAACTTTCAATTCTCAAAGGCGACAACACGACCGAATGTGCACGCCGACTGTGACAATATTGGCTCAGTTTGTCCCAAAATCGGTGGGGTGCCTCGCCGCAAAACTGCAGTCCCCGCCCATTTCTGCCGAAATAGAAGTAGCACTGCGGCGTCTAACCCACGGGTGAGGGCGTATACCGGGCCGGGGTGGAATAACACGTTGAGAAATGCGGTGGGAATAGGGATCAAGGCCGCTGTGCAAAAATATTTGAGATTTCAGAAAGATGGCACAGTCGATGCGAGAACGGAAGGAGTGAAGAATCAAACGGTGTCAAGGCTGGGTCTAGTTTCCCAGATGCTGGCCGTTGAGAATGGATCGCTCCGAATCGATGTCCGTTTGGTGCACCCCGGAAGTGCCGGACCCCGCTCGCTCGAAAAATGGGTGATCACGATAATGAACATTTTCCAGGTTTCGAACCTCCAAACACAAAGAATATGAAAGTGAACGCACCACTCTCAAAGCCTGCCGCGACAGCGTCCAAGCGCCGTCGGACATCGTTGCGTGTCCGCCACACGCCCGCAAAATCGGCAGACCGTCGAGCCGCGCCCGGTGGCACCACCGAACGCGGTTCGCACACCGGATCCCGTCCGCGGGTGGCTGCCACCACGCGTACGCAGTTGCGCCGCCGCCAAACTGGCGCGCAAATCCCCGCCGAGGCCATTATCCCGGCGAAGGATATAGTACGCGCCACGCCGATACCGGTGATGGAGGCGACGCTGCCCGATCCTGTGATTATCACAGAAGTGCCGCGCAATGTGGAGCCGGAGACGATCGAACCAGTGCGGCGCGAACGTGGACCGTGGGACGAGAATACCTCCCTGCGCCTCTATTTACGCGAGGCGGTCGAGACGGATTTGCTGACCCCCCAGGAAGAGATCGCATTGGCGGCTCGCGTCCAGGCGGGTGACGAGGCGGCCCGTGAGCATATGATCAAGGCCAACCTTCGCCTGGTGGTGAAGATTGCCCGCGAATATGAAGACTACGGCCTGCCGCTGCTGGATTTAATTAACGAAGGCAATATTGGTTTGATGCGCGCGGTGGAACGTTTCGATCCCACCAAGGGAGCCAAACTATCCACTTATGCCGCATGGTGGATCAAGCAGGCCATCAAGAGGGCTTTGTCCAATCAGTCGAAGTCGATTCGTTTGCCGATTCATATCGTGCAGGAGTTGGCCCGGATGAAGAAGGCCGAGTCCCGCTTGGAAGCCGAGATGGGCCGCCTGCCTACGGATACCGAACTGGCGCTGGAGATGATTGTCGATGTCGACGACATCAAGCGCTGGCGTGAGGCTGCGGCGGTGGGGGCGACTTCCTTGGATGCCCCTCTCGGCAATGACCCTGACTCCAGCCGCGTGGCGGATGTCATCGCCGACGAAAACGCCGCCATGCCGTGGAATGGCGTGAGCGAGGAGAGTAATGCCGAGCTGATGCGCGAATTGGTCGGGACGTTGAATGTCCGCGAGCAGCGCATCTTGAAGGAGCGGTTTGCCCTGGAAGGTGGGGAGGCACGCACCTTGGAGGAAATCGGCATGGATTTCGGCCTGACCCGCGAACGGATTCGCCAGTTGGAAGCGGCGGCGCTGCGCAAATTGCGCGATCGCTTCAAACGCCGTGAGTCCCGCGCCGACGCCTGAGGGCACAGGTTCAAAAAGGAGTTTTTACAGCGGCCCGCGACTAGGATTCGCGGGCCGTTTTTTTATTAATCACCCATGACAGTCCGTGGGGGCGCCGATAAGCTGTGATCACCGAATGCGCAGGTGGTGGTGGCTAATTCTTTGGCTGGGATCGGTCGGAACCCTTTGGGGAATTCCGGTTGGCCCACGTCCTTTGGAAAGCCATCCCGGTAATATTTTTGTCCAGGGCGAACCGGTGCACCTGGAGATCGGGCGCACGGAATCCAATTGGTCGCTTTATGACTACTATGGCCAGGAGCAGGAACGAGGGACCGCTTCCCGGGGCTTGGTCCGGTTGGGGCCACTGCCGGTTGGATGGTATGAATTGAGGTCGGAGTCCCGGACGAATTGGCTGGGAGTGGTAGGCACGCCTCCGGCCGAGGTTTCTTCAACCTCGCCCGTGGCGTTGGATCTCGCTCTCGCGTGGCGGGTGGCTCCTTCAAATTGGACTGCAGTCGTCAATCTCGCCCGTTTGGCAGGCGCATCCTGGGTGCGGGACCGCATTGGCTGGGGAGAGTTGGAGACCGCCCCGCATTGGTTTGCCAATCACACCCGGTACGACGACGCCATTCGGGCGGCCTCGAAGGCGGGACTGAATGTCCTCGAGGTGAACCACCAGGCTCCCGAGTGGGCGGGAACGAACACCAGCCGATTTCCGGAAGATCTCCGTCCGGTCTTTGATTTCTACAAATATGTCGCCGCGCGTTGGAAAGGCGTCGTGAAGGCCGTGGAGCCGTGGAATGAAGCGGACATCGAGGTCTTTGGCGGGCATCTCGGTTCCGAAATCGCCACCTTCCAGAAAGCCGCCTGGTTCGGGTTGAAGGCGGGAAATCCCGACGTGGTAGTCTGCCAAAACGTCTTTGCCGTCGCCCAGGCAAATATACTGACGGATTTTGTGGCCAACGATGCCGTGGCCTATTACGAGACGTTCAATCTCCACCATTACGTGGCGCCTTCGTCCTATCCGGATCTCTACCGCCAATTTCGCTCGGTGTCCCAGGGCCGTCCACTCTGGACCACGGAGGCCAATTGGCCGTTGCACTGGTCGGTGGCCGGTAGCGACGAATTAAGCCGCGACGACCTGCGGGAACAGGCAGAGCGGGTGGCCAAGGTCCTGGGTTCGACCCTGGTGGAAGGAGCCTCGCATACATTTTATTTCGTCCTGCCCCATTATAGCGAAGGGGCGACCCAGTTCGGATTGCTCCGGCCGGACCTCTCGCCCCGTCCTGCTTACGTGGCGTTTGCCGCTGCCGGGCGGATGCTCGCGAACGCCCGCCCGATCGGCTCCATATCCGTTGGGAATGGCGGGCGGGTCCTTGCCTTCCGGGTGCGCTTCGAGGGGCGCGACCGGGATCTAATCATTGCCTGGAGCGGAGCCGCAGGCGCCGCCTGGAAATTGCCCGCCACGCCGTTGTCGTTGTTCGATCATCTCGGACGCCGCCTTAACGCGCCCCAATTGGTTCGGGCCACCGAGTTGACTCTTTCGAAAGCGCCGGTCTTCGCTCTCTTTCCGTCCGGTGATCTCAAGGATGTCAAGTGGGTCGCGCCTCCGGCGAATCCACTGGCAGCCAGCGTTGTTCCGTGTCCCGTGGTGTTGCAGGCCGTCTGGCCGGGAGCCGATTGCATTCGGAGTCGTTCCGCCCTGCGTTTGCCCGGTGATCGACGCGGCGAAGTCCCGATCTATGCCTATAATTTTGGTGATCGTCCCGCGACAGGTACATTGCGAATTCCGCCGCACTCGCCAGTCGTGCTCGGGTTGCGCGAGAACGGGTCGACGGAAGCCAATTTCGAAATCCCCATCACCGTGTCGCCGGGGCAGCGGGTTCCCCTTGCGCTCGTCCTCGATGGTCGCCATCCCGGGTTGGATTGGTTCAATCAACCGGTGCGGATCGAGGGGGATTTTGGCTCGCAGGGCCATAGTAAATTGTCGATCAACATCGCTCCCGACCCCAATGTCCTCGCCATGCGGGGCAAGCAATACCTGCTGGGTGCGAATCAGCCGTCGAACTGGCAATTATCGTCCTCGGGCAACGGCCGGGTTTCAGTGACCGAACGAAAGGACGGTTCGCTCCAATTCAATGCCTCACCCAAAACCGGCAACCGATTTGTGTTTCCGCGTTATCCCTTGCTCGAAAATGAGCGTCCCGACGATTCCGTGGTGGGAGTGGTTGTCAGCCTGACGCCCGTGGCAGGTTCGGGAACCTGGTCGATCATTGTGGAGGAGGCTAACGGTAGCAACTACCTGGCTCCCCTCAAGCCCCAGCCCCGTCCGGGGCAGACAGTCGAGACGGTGGCCTGGCTGGAGGACGCTTCCTGGGGTTCAACGTGGTCTGTCTTTGACGACAACAACAAGCTGGATACCCGCCTGATCCGCGCGATTCGCATCGGCTGCAATACCCAGGATAAGGATATAAAATTCGCGGTGCAGAATATAAGGTGGCTTAAACGATAGGGGAAATCTGTTCGAACTGTCCCGTGACAGGGTTTTTCTGGCACTTATTCCACGCGAAGAGTTGCCCGTGCATCACAATATAAACACCCGGCGTTGAGGTCTGGGCCGCAATGATGGCTCCTCCGAGGTTGAATTCGGCATCCGAGTCGCGCATTCGGGTGGGTTGGAGAGCCCCGGTGAGGACGACGGTGCAGTCCAGGCGGCGTTCGGCGATCGCCGCGGCGGTTTTCACCATCGTGTCAGTCCCGTGGATGATTACGCATCGACCCGCAGGAAACTGCGCGCACCAATTCGCGATAAAGATCCGGTCGGCCTCGGTCATGTCGAGACTGTCCATGGCCCGGGCGGGATCGTAGGTCACGTGGACGTTGGGAACGTGGAACTTCGCCACGATCTCGGTCACAGCGCTGACTTCCGGAAAGGTAAAATTCCGCACTCCGGCGCCTGAGCCGTAAATTTTGTCAAAGGTGCCTCCAGTGCAGAGGATGTGTAGTGTGGTTGCCATGCCGTACCCGGGCGCTATTTCCGCAAATCCCGGTACCCGATCAACTGAATTCCCTTCGCCTTGATCAGCTCAGCCACTTTCGGGTGGGTCCAGGTGTCGGTCACTCCCTGCCGATCCGCCGCCACCGTCTCGTATCCAATGTGATGGATGGCTTGTATCTCTGGCGTGTCGAGGCCGGGGTGATCCACAAACAGATAGGTTTTGCCCGCTTCCAAGGTCTCCAGTATTTTCAGGAAACCAGCCAGCTTCTCCTCAGAGGTCTTCGCCGGCCCCACATAGCCAATACCCTTCACACCCAAATCGCCAGGCACGATGTCGATATGATACTCTTTCGCCAGCCTTGCGGTTAGGGCTTTGACTTCGGGACTGAGGTCGGTGCAACCCATGTGGCTGGAGAAATGGCTGATGCGTGGAATCTTTTTGAGCGCCAGTTCGATCTGCGCCCGAAACTCCTTTTCGACATCTTCAATGCGCCAGGGATTCTCCTTCACCGACCGTTGGGGATAATTCTTGTTGGGCGAAATCATCGGGTAGAAATACCCGTCCGCATCTTTCAGGCTGGGACAATCCGATACCGGCCGCCATTTGACGTTGTCCCATTCACTCGTCAACGCGAGGTGCACGCCAACATCAATATTCGGATTCTCAGCCAGCATCCTCACGGCCTCCGGAAACCATGGTGAGGGAACGATCACCTCGATCGACGATTCAATCCCTTGCTTATAGCACTTGATGATCGCTTCATTGCCACCGTGGGAATAACCCATGTCATCGCCCCGAACAATCAATCGCGGACCGGGTGACTGGGCGCTCACCGAACCGGCGCCAAGGAGCAACGCAAGCAAAACGGGGTATCTCATGCGAAGCACCCTATAACTCTGGCCCTAAGCGGCAAGCCAGAATTCTGCAGGGGCCACCCCGTGCCCAGTAGCCGACGAGGTAACGAGGCGGAAGACCAGTGCTACGCCGCGCCAAATACTTCTGTTCAAGCCACACCAAGGTGGCAGCGGCGGCTCGCCGCTGAGAGAATCACGGCTGGCCCTGGATACCTCCAGCCTTGGGGCCACTCACCACCGAGTTGAGCAAACAGAGAGTGTTATTTGCAAATTCCTCTCGCAACGAAAACCGCCGCCAATCGCTATTACCTTTAATCCGCGTAAATCTGCGTGAATCTGCGGACAAAACTTCTCTTCTTCCCCTTAAACTATCCCGTTGGAAAATGGGTGCGCCTATAGAACGAGGACAGAAAATGGGTCCACAGATTTCGCAGATTCACACAGATTATAAAGACGAAAGCGAACGTTCGGGTAAAATACGAAAACACGCTGAAGTTCGGGGCCATTGGGACTCAATGGCCGCCTTTCAAGCTTTCGCACTTTGGCCGCGGCGAGCCAATGCTTCGCGGAGTTCCGCCAGTTTGGGAGGCTTGCTGAGGACCTGGTCGACGCCTGCGGGAATGTTGCCCTCGGCGGCCAGGCGTTGCCCCCATCCGGTAAGGAGTATCACCGAAGTGAGGGGGGATTCCTCTTTAATTATTTGGGCTACTTTGCGGCCGTCGACATGGGGCATGCCCAAGTCAGTGATGACCACGCCAAATGGCCTCCGGTGTTCGTGTGCCGATCGGAAGGCATTGATACCCGCCTCGCCGCCGTTGGCGACGGTCACCGCGTGCCCATCGGCCTCCAATATGTCGCACAGCGATTTGAGGAGCAGGGGATCGTCGTCCACAACCAAGATCCGCAATCGGCTGGCAACCGGTGGGGGCGTCTCCGATTGAATCCCGGGCGAGGTGGTGGCTCCCGGCACCAAAAAGATGAGCCGGAAAGTGGTGCCTCGTCCCACTTCGCTTTCGATTTCTATATCTGCACCGTGCCTTTGGGCAATGCCGTAGACCATGGCCAAGCCAAGTCCCGTGCCGCGTTCGCCTTTGGTGGTATAGAAGGGCTCCAGACAACGGCGCTTGGTTTCCTCGTCCATGCCATTTCCCGTGTCGGTTACTTCTAATTGGACCCGCTTCTGCATGGAGGCATTGCTGGAGGTTGGCGGCCCGTCGGCCAACTGGGTCTTTAAGATCAGGGTTCCACCTTCTGGCATGGCATCCACGGCGTTGAACACCAGATTGGTCAGCGCTTCCCGAATCTCATTTTCCACTCCGGAAATGCCTGGCAATTCGTCGGCCAAGTCCGTTTGGATATTGATCACGAACCCTTGCTGCTGCGGTATATCGCTCCACTTGGCTTTGGTAAGTTCCACCACCTGCTGCACCATGCTGTTCAGGTTGAGGGTGGTGGGCTTCAATTGCGGCTCCCGGTGGCGATAGAATTCACCCATGCGGGCGACCGTTTTCGAAACGTCCTCGACTGCGCGACGCGTGGTTTCCAGGTAGGTTCGTTCGCGTGCGCTCCGTGGGGTTTTGTCCTCCAGCAAGGACTCCAGGTAGAGCGCCGCCGGTGAGAGTGCGTTGTTGATGTCGTGGGCGATTCCGCTGGCCATCTGCCCCAGGGCACGTAGTCGTTCCTGTTGCATCGCCGTCTGCTGGGTTTGGCGCAAATCGTCGAAAGCCTGTTGTAATGCGCCGTAGAGTTGTGCTTGATGTGCGGCGAGTGCGGTGTGCTGGCTTAGCTGAAATAGAAACTCACACTCGGCGCTGTTGAAACTGTGGGCCTCGCTTCGGGCGCACACCAAAACGCCGAATACCTTGCTTTCCACTAGTAGCGGCGCAAACACGGCCGCTCCCAGGCCGCCACGCGCCAGCCGTTTGGGGAAAGGAAATTCCACCTGGCCAAGGTCGGGCTCATGCACCAACTCCCCCCGGACGCATTGGGAAAGTCCGTTTTGGTCGATGACAATCCGCGACTGTTCAGTCAGGGCCAGATCCAACGCCAACGGCAGGCTTTTGGCGCCCACGCAGACGATGGTCAAGGTTTCCGATCCTTCTTCGCAGAGGCAAAGGCAGCCAAAATCGATGGGCAATTGGTCTTCCAGGCTGCGGATTACCACCTGGAAAATGCTTCGCAAGTCTTGTCGTTCACCAATGGCGTGAGTGATCCCATTGAGCAAATTCATCCGCTCCAATTGGGTCTGGAGTTTTTGCTCGGCCTGCTTGCGCTCTGTGATGTCGGTGGAAATGCCGAAGATGCCCCCGATTTTTCCGGCATGGTCTTTCAACGGGCATTTGACCGAAATATAAGTGTGCAAGCCGTCGTCCAGGGGTGCTTGCTCCTCCTCCGTCACGGCGTGGCCGCAGGCGGCTACGTGCAGATCGACCTTGCGGAAGGCGTCGGCGGCTTCCTTCGGGAAAAGCTCATGATCCGTCTTGCCGACCACCGCCCGCCGATCCCAATGAAAAATCTCCTCATAGCGGCGGTTGACCAGCAAGTAACGGCCTGCCAGGTCCTTGACATAAATAACGGCGGCCGAATTGTCGATGATCGACTGGACCAGTTGCTGACTTTCCCTAAGTGCTTCCACTGTCCGCTGGCGTTCGGAAATGTCGCGCACAAATCCCGCGAACGTCGCTGGCCCGTCGCCGGGCATGCGATTGATGCCAAGTTCAAGCTGGACCGGGGAGCCGTCCGCTTTCCGGCCGGTAAGTTCAATTCTCTTGCCCAGGACTGCTGCTTCGCCGGTCGCCAGGTAACGCGTCAGCCCTTGCCGGTGGTGCTCACGCAATTCCAGAGGGATAATAGTATCGGCGAGCGACTGCCCGAGCACCTCACTGCGTCGGTAGCCAAAAATTCTCTCCGCCGCCGGGCTGAATTCCGTGATGCGGCCTTCGTGGTCCATCGTGATGACTCCGTCCAGCGCCGTGTCAAAAATGGCCCGCATTCGTTCGTGGCTGGTGCTTAGATCCTCGTCCACTCGTCTGCGCGCCAGGTCGCTGCGGTGTAGCATCGCGGCCGTGGCCCATATGATGGATCCGAAGACCGCGGTGTTGGCCAGGACGAGCAGGGCCACTCCTGCCTCCAGCCCAAACCATCCCGCCCGCTGCCCCTCCAAACGCAGCCACCCCAATACCACGGGTGCCACCAATACCGTGGGTATAAGTGGGCGAAGCATGGTGCTCGCCACGGTCTTGCTGGTAAGCAGAGCCATTAATCCGCCGTCCTGGCGCGCACTAAGCAGTCCCGCGCTCAAGAGTAGCAGAGCTGCTGCGGTGGGTGCTGCCATCTGGGCAAAGGGTGCGAGTGCTTCGCCGCCGTAGAGGTAGTGGCACGTCCCCAGTCCACCAACCATCAGCCCGACCAACGCCAAGCCCTGATAGAGTCGAAAGAAACGGGAGGACTTCGCGAGTAGCAACGCCACCCCCAAGATAACAAAGCACCAGGCCGTTGCTGGCGCCGTGCGTGCGGTTGAAATGGGATCTGCAGCCGCCGCCGATCCATGGAAACCGAGGGCATCCATGCCGGTATTCCAACCGGCAAGATAATAGGCAGATCGCACCGCGCCGATCAACACGACCATTCCGGCGCAGCTCGTTGAAACCCATGAACGGACAGTCTCCCAAGGTTTGCGTGCCCCAGAGGTTTCCGCCAACGGGAAGGAAACTGCGGTCAGCAACCCCAATCCTGACAGGATTGAGGCTAGGGCGGCCAGAGGCGCCATTCTTGGCCAGCCGAGGGCCAGGCTCGTTAACCGGGGCTCATTTAATGCCCAGCCTGACAGGCCCATCAAGCCCACCAAGGCGACTGCGCACGCTGTGCCCCGCGAGAACAGCGTCGGCCATTTAACAAGCAACAAGTGTCCACGTGTTTGCTCCATCATGCAGTCCTCCGCCCACAGCCACGACAACTACCTTGCGAATGAGCCTGCCACAAGCCATTTGCAGGTCGCGCGGTCCCGGTTCCTGGTACGCTCGCCGGAAAAATGACCGTGCATCACCTACCTATGGGGCTACATCACACGGTCCAATAACGATTGGCCTTGGACGAATCGTCGGAAGTTGTTGAGAAAATGCCGGACCAGGGTCTTGGATTCGTCGACGTGCCCGCCAGCGATATGGGGTGTGATGAAACAGTTGGGCTCAGCGTGCAGCGGGTGTTCATTGGGAAGAGGTTCGGGATCCGTCACGTCCAGCCAGGCTGCGGCAATCCTACGAGACCGCAGGGCTTCCAGCAGTGCCGCCTGGTCTACCGTCGAGCCTCGCCCGATATTATAAAAAATGGCTCCCGGCTTGAGGCTCGCGAACCGCGCGGCATTGAAGAAATGACGGGTCTCGGAACTGTCGGGGAGGATGTTGACAAGGTGATCGAAACCGCGGGCGAGCATCTGTGGCAACTGGTTTTCTTCGATGACCGGAACAGTCTCGTCGCCACGGGTTCGACGCCGATAGGCGACGATGTTCATGTCGAAGGGGCGCAGCATTTCCACCAATCGTTGTCCGATGGCGCCATATCCCAGGATGAGGACGCTTTGACCCCGAAGCGGTGGGCAGCCTCCACGCAGGCTATGCCAGAGGGGGGCCTTGTGGTCAGGATTGCTACGAAGTGCCAGGGGCAATTGCCGTGCTTGCGCCAGGATAAACGACAACACGTGCGTAGCGCAGGCTTCATAGTACACGCTGGCGCTGTTCGTGACCGGCAGTTCGCGTTGTGCAGCCAGGGCGCGAAAAGTGGGCGTGTCGTACCGCGTGATTCCAGAGGAGCTGACCTGAACCCATTTCAAAAGCGGGGCCTTTTCAATGGCCCGAACGCAGGGTTGTCCGAAGGCGATATCGGCGGTCGCGATCTGCGGATCGGGTTCCGGCGAGGCGAGAACCGAAGCGGCGGGCGCATCGGCGAACAGCAGTTCGTGTCCCTGCGTGCCTTCACGAAGCATTTCCAAAAGGTCTGGCGTCACCGGCAGATCCAGAAAGATGCGGAGCTTGCTCATGTCCCGCCACAGTACCGGGAAACTCGGTGGATTTCCAGACGGGTGTGTATCGGGCGTTGGGGAAGGGCGCGTCTTATTATTACGGGGTTCTTTTGCCCCCTCACCCTGGCCCTCTCCCCCGAAAATCCGGGGGCGAGGGGATCAACCGAAGTACCGACGAAGCGAAGCAATTTCCTTCGCCCCCTGAGGGAGAAGGTGGCCGCAGGCCGGATGAGGGGCAGGCGTACCAGTGGTTCCAAACGCATTCCACCCGTGAAGTGCAGATGCGCCCGGTGGGGAAGGCGAAAGGGCAGGTGACGCGATTTGCCTATTTAATTTAACGTTCGGCGCGATGGGAAACCCGTTTCGCGGTTGACGCGCAAAGGGTGGCCCGGATATAAATAACAAGCACGCCCTCGCAACGGCGAATCGCCGGTTTCCGGACGGGCGTATTGGGTTCGATCTCCCCTGGTCATGAATATAATTATTGATACGGACATGGGCGCCGACGACTGGCTCGCCTCCTTGCTGCTGCTCCCCAATTCGGAACCCGCAGTCCAGGCCATCACGGTTACCGGTAATGGCCTGGCGCACTTGGGCTACGGGGTGCAGCATGCCCTCGATCTCTGCCAATACTGCGGTCAGCCGGGCATTCCGGTCGGTGTGGGTACGGCCGTGCCCTTATCCGGGGACAACGTATTCCCCGACGTTTGGCGCGTTCCAACCGACATGTTCCTAGGTATTCCCCATGTCGCCAGCAACGTCCCGCCCAGCCCGACCGGAGCGGCGGCTCTCCTAGCCCAATGGATCAACCAGGCCAAAACGCCGCCAGTGTTGCTCGCCTTGGGGCCGCTGACCAACGTGGCTACCGCGTTTCAGGCGGATTCCACTTTGGCTGGAAAGCTTCAGGCGCTGTACATTATGGGTGGTGCGGTCAACGTGCCCGGCAACGTTCCCGACAGTACCGCCGAATACAATTTCTACACCGACCCCGAAGCTGCCTCCATCGTCATCGCGTCCGGAGCCCCCATCACCCTGATCCCGCTGGACGCCACCAACCAGGCTCCCATCACAATGGCGTTCTACAATCAACTGGGCGCCAACCAAACGACACCCGCCGCCAAACTCGCCTTCCAGATTCTCACCGCCCAATTGGACACCGTCACCCAAGGCCAATACTTCTTCTGGGACCCCCTCGCCGCCGCCGCCATCCTGAATCCCAGCCTGATCACCACCCAAACGATGCGCCTCTCTGTGATGACCACCGGCTCACCCGTCAGCAACTACGGCAGCCTCATCCCGGACAGTTCCGCCCCACCCATCCAAGTCGCCACCAGCGTCAACCTCCCGGCCCTGGAAGCCTTCGTGTTGAAGACTTACAATACGTAATGCGGATGGACTACGGGACCTGTTTTGAAAACCACCAAGCGAGGGTGTGTTTTCAAAAATGCTGGTCAGGGACTAAAACGCTTCGGAGGGATGTGGGCAGTTAGCTGGAGGTCGAGCCAGGCGAAACTTCCGGACGATCCGGGCGCCGATACACGTTGGTATTAATACATATCTGCATTAATACAGATTTGTATTCGACGGATGCCGTCTTGCATTTCTTTCGTTGGCCAGTTTCATCCACCCGTGACAGCGATCTTCGTCATTTCCGCCAATGACACCGGCGTGGGCAAAACCGTGTTCACGGTTGCGTTGGCTCGTTGGTTGCGTTCTCAGGGTGCGAGTTTCCGGGCATTGAAGCCGTTGTGTTCCGGGGGGCGAGACGATGCCGAAGCGTTGCAGGCAGCGCAGGGTGGGGGAATCACGTTGGATCGGGTTAACCCGTGGTATTTCCGTGAGCCGTTGGCTCCGCCGATTGCCGCGCGCCGGGAAGGACGGGACATTCGTCTCGCAGAAATTATCGATCTCGTACGCAGCCATGCTACCGAGGTGGAAACGGTGGTGGTCGAGGCAGCCGGTGGGCTTTTGAGTCCCTATGCCTCCGACGGCGATGCGTTGGAACTTATCGAGGCCTTGGACGCGCGACCGATTTTGATCTGTCCGAATCGCCTGGGCGTGATCAACCAAGCCCTCCTGCTATGGCGGGTCATGCCGCCCAAAATCGCCGATCGAGCCCGTTTGGTGTTGATGACCCAAGCCGAGCCGGACGGAAGCGCCGCTAAAAACGTCGCCTACCTTCGGCAGAAGTTTGGCGACGAATCCGTGTTCGAGTTCCCTCATATTTCGGTCGCGGACTCTGATTCAGAAGCCACCAAACGCATCGAAGGCATCCTCGAAAAAATCTGCGCAAATCGGTAAAATCTGCGGTTATCCTGTCTTTTGCCCGCCGTTTCCTCCAATCTCGCAGTGAGCCCGCAATTCCTGCCTCAGCAAAAAAGCCTTGGCCGGGTGAATTGGTTTCGGGTAAGGTACTCGCGACATGTTTCCGGTATTCAGCTTCGTAGTAGCTGGCGTAGTCCTTCGGGACTGACGCGGCCTGCGGTGTTGATTACCAGCTCCCAGGTCGCCCGCTGTTCCGAGAGGAAAGCGGGATTTGTACTTTCGGGAGCCGAAGCGTGATGGGTTCCCGAAAGTCGGTGAACATCACGCGAACGGCAGAGCTGCCATGCGACACACTATATCGGTTCTGGTTGAAAATAAGTTTGGAGTCCTGACCCGCGTCACCGGTCTTTTTTCCGGTCGCGGTTACAACATCGACTCCCTCAACGTTGCCCCTACCCATGATCCGTCCCTTTCCCGGATGACGATCGTCACCCGCGGCGATGACGCCACGGTAGACCAGATCTGTAAGCAACTCGACAAGCTCATCGACGTCGTCAAGGTCGTTGACTACCACAAGGGCGATTTCATCGACCGCGAGCTCGTGCTCGTCAAGGTCAAGGCTGACGGCCAGACCCGATCGGAAGTCGCCCAACTGGCAGAGCTTTTCCGGGCCAAGATCGTCGACGTGCAGCCTGACAATCTCGTGATCGAAATCACCGGGGGTGAATCGAAGATCGAGAAGTTCCTCATGCTCGTGAAAGATTTCGGCATCATCGACCTGACCCGCACGGGGCAGGTGGCGTTGCCTCGCGCATAACGCAAAAATCGACTTCGCCAACGGAACCTGGCAAGGTTGAGTTTCGCATTGCGGAGCACGACACGGGGCAGGTTCGCAACACTCAGTACACTCTCAATTATCGCAAATCGCTATGGCCAAAATCTATACTGACAAGGACGCCGACTTGGGCGTACTCCAAGGCAAAACGCTGGCAGTGCTCGGCTTCGGGTCACAGGGCCACGCCCACGCGCTTAACCTCAAGGAAAGCGGCGCCAACGTCATCATCGGTCTCTACGCCGGTTCCAAATCGGCTGAGGTCGCCAAGGACAAGGGCTTCGAAGTCTTCGAGACGGGTGAAGCCGTCAAGCGTGCGGACGTCATCATGGTCGCCATCCCTGACACCCGTCAGCCGGCCGCCTATGAGAAGGACATCGCCCCGAACCTGACCAAGGGCAAAACCCTCCTGTTCAGCCACGGTTTCTCGATCCATTTCAAGACCATCGTCCCGCCTGCGGACGTGAACGTCATCATGGTCGCCCCGAAGGGCCCCGGCCATATCGTTCGCCGCCAGTACACCGAAGGCAAGGGCGTGCCGAGCTTGATCGCCATTTACCAGAACCCTGGCAAGGACGCGAAGAAGATCGCCCTCGCCTGGGCCAAGGGTATCGGAGGCACCCGTGCGGGTGTTCTCGAGACGACCTTCAAGGAAGAAACCGAAACCGATCTGTTTGGCGAGCAAACCGTCCTCTGCGGCGGCACTTCGGCCCTGATCAAGGCGGGTTTCGAAGTGCTGATTGAAGCGGGATATTCTCCCGAAATGGCTTATTTCGAGTGCTTGCACGAGTTGAAGCTCATTGTTGACCTCATCAACGAGGCCGGCATCAGCGGCATGCGTTTCTCGATCTCCGAGACCGCCAAGTGGGGCGACGTCAGCGTCGGCCCGAAGATCATTGACGCGAGCGTCAAGAAGCGCATGAAGGCCGCGCTCAAGGACATCCAGACCGGCAAATTTGCCAAGGACTGGGTCAAGGAGTACCAGACCGGTTACAAGAATTACAACGCCCTCCTCAAGGCGGATACCACTCACCCCATCGAGAAGGTGGGCGCCAAGCTCCGCAGCATGATGCCGTGGATGCAAAAGCGGAATATCAAGGGCGCCCAGGCGGCGTACTGAGTTCCGGTTTCATTCGGTTTTGAAAACGCCGCAACCTGGTATTGGGTCGCGGCGTTTTTCTTTTCCGGCTAAAGTCACCGGTTGATCTCGTCGATTGCCCTATTTAAGTTTTGCAAAGGTCCCGCGAAGAAAACAAAAAACGCTGCGTCAGACTCGCAGGCATTTCAGGCGGAGACGGCATTTTGAGTAAGGTTTGGTTTTTTCGGTCCCCCAGGCGGGCAATGCGGATAGTGTCACCTAACTGCTAAGCCAATATGTTTTCCCCCGAACATGACACGACGTTTCGGTTCTTGCTCGTCGACCCGAGCGAGGAGACGACGACGTTGGTGGAGCGTCTCCTGATTTCGCTCGCGGACGCTCCTCCCTTCGGTGCTTTGCGTTGTCCCGCGTATTTGCGGGCCGAAAGGGATGGCCCCTCGGCCTTGGAAGCGATCGAAGGCGAACTGCGGTCCGGCCGGGCCTATGCCGTGGCGGTGGTCTCGCTGAATTTGGACGGCCCCTGGAATGGGCTCGAGACCGTCAGCAGGTTATGGGATTTCCATCCTGCGTTGCAGGTGTTGCTGTTGCTACCGCCGGGAAGTTCAAACAATTGGTTCTCGGCGAGCACCTCCTTGGTTCATCCCGAGAATCTCTTGCTGCTGAATCTGCCGTGCCCCCCGGCGGTGTTACAGCAGGCGATGTCCATGCTGGCCCAGAAGTGGGCCCAATTCGACGAGTACTGCCTGCGGATGCAGGACCTGAACGTCCAACTGGACCAACGGGCGTTGAAGCTTCAATCGAGCATCCAGCGGCTCGAACGCGAAGTTACCGAGCGACGGGGTGCAGAAGCTCGCTTCTCGGCCGCGTTTCGGGCGAGTCCGTGTGCCATGGCGATCCTATCCCTGGAGGATACCCGGGTACTTGATGCCAACGATCCTTTCTTTGAACTTCTGGGCCAGCATCCCCATTCAATTCTTGGTCGGAGTCTCGATGCTTACCCTGCGCTGGACGATGCGGTTTCGTGGGCAGCAGCCAGGGCGGTCATGTCTGACCGCAAATCCGGCAAACGCATCGAATGCGATTTCGAACCCGCCCCGGGAGACGTGCGCAAAGTTTGGCTGAGCGCCGAGCCGGTGGAACTTCCAGGTGGCGCTTACGTCTTGCTCACTCTCGTAGAGCTAAGCCGTTCGACCCGAGCCGTTGAGGCGCCACAGTCTGTTTAAACATTGGTGTTTCAGGCAGGTGCGAGGACTGGGCTTGGCGTCGGATCTTTGCCACCCAAACGACCGAAGTTGACGCGAATTGTCAATGGATCGAGCCCCTTGGCCGAGCCGTCTTTCATGTAACCTATTGTTGCCGAGTCTGTCTAAACATTGAGTTCCCAATTTTGCGTTCCTTCCATGCGAATAACGCAACTCATTGAAACACAGATGTCTATGACAAATAAGCTGATTTACTATGCGGTGGCCCTGCTGGCCACTTCGGCCTTCGCCGCAGATACTACCCCCAAGGACGACGTCAAGGCAGCCGCCAAACAACTGTCCGAAAAACCCAACTACTCTTGGAAGAGCACCACTGAGAACGCCGGCGGTGGTGGTGGTGGTGGTGGCGGCGGACGCGGTGGTGGCCGTGGCCGTGGTCCTTCTGAGGGCAAGATCGAGAAGGATGGCTACACTCACTTGGTCTACCCTGGACGTGACGACGCCAAGACCGACGTGTTCTCCAAGGGAGAAAAAGGAGCCATCAAGACCCAAGATGGCTGGAAGTCACTCACCGAAGCCGGTGCTGAAGAAGGTCCCGGCGCGTTCATGGCCCGGGCCGTGAAGAATTTCAAAGCTCCCGCCGCCCAAGCCGCTGAACTCGCGGACAAGGTTAAGGAGCTTAAGAAAGTGGACGATGCCTACAAAGGAGATCTGACCGAAGAAGGTGCCAAGTCGTTGCTGACGTTTGGCGGTCGTGGCGGTGGCAACGGCCCGGAAGTCTCTGGCGCCAAAGGTTCGGCCACGTTCTGGGTCAAGGACGGTGTGCTGAGCAAGTACGCCTACAAAGTCCAGGGAACGGTCAGTTTTAACGGAAATGATCGTGAGGTTGATCGTACCACGACGATCGAAATCAAGGATGTTGGCACCACCAAGGTGGAAGTGCCGGAAGAAGCGTCCAAGAAAGCCAGTTCTTAACTGCACGTAAGCGTTGTTGATACGTTGTAGGTCGGCGGCCTTTCCTAGATCGCGAGGAAAGGCCGCTTTTTTCTTTTGGGTCAGGTGGCGCTAGCTGCGTCCGCTAGCGTCGCTTGCCGCGTCGCCTGTGAGTTGGCCGCGTTCCAGAGGCGTGATACGCTGGACCCAACATGGCGTTTGAGTCGTTCAGCGAATGGGTCTTGGAGTTGGAGCGCGCAGGGGAGTTGCTGCGCATTTCCGAACCTGTAGCCACCGAGTTGGAGATCACCGCACTGGCCGATGCCCAGATGAAGCTGCCGGGTGGGGGTAAGGCATTGCTGATCGAAAAACCCACCGTTAATGGGAAAATTTCGCCTTTCCCCGTGGCCATCAACACCTTGGGCTCTTGGAAACGCATGGCGATGAGCCTGCAAGCGGACTCCGTGGAGGAGGTCGCCGCCGAGCTGGGCAAGTTGATGAAAGCCAAACCTCCCACGAGCTTCAAGGAAGCCATCAGCTTGTTGGGAACGGCCTTGGATTTACGTCACGCCAAGCCGAAATCCGTCAAGAAAGGCCCGTGCAAGGAAGTGATTCATCGCTTCGACACCCCTCCCACGCGCACGGAACCTTGGCCAAGTGCTCCTGATATTGTTGGACCGAAGACGTCAGCGCAGGTCCAGAATCCATGCCCCACGTTGCTGGACCTGCCGATCCTGAAATGCTGGCCCTTGGATGGAGGTCGTTTTGTCACATTGCCCTGTGTGGTGACCCAGGATCCCGATACTGGCGAACGGAATGTCGGCATGTATCGCATTCAGGTCTATGATGACAGGTCGACCGGGATGCACTGGCAGTTACAAAAAGTTGCCGCCCGCCACGGCCGCCGGTACTACGAAACCGGTACCCGGATGCCGGTGGCCATTGTCCTCGGGGGCGACCCGATGTACGCCTTCGCTGCCACTGCGCCACTGCCCGACGGTCTTGATGAGTTCCTGTTGGCCGGTTATCTGCGCCGCAAGTCCATCGAGTTGGTGAAATGCGAAACATCGGACTTGGAGGTTCCAGCCAACGCTGACTTTGTGATCGAAGGTTTCATAGACCCCCAAGAACCCTTGCGGGACGAAGGCCCGTTTGGCGATCACACCGGCTTTTATACGCTGCCTGAGCCCTATCCCGTTTTCCACGTCACAGCGATTACTCACCGAAAGAACGCCGTTTACCCGGCCACCGTGGTGGGAATTCCTCCGATGGAGGACTTCTACATCGGGGGCGCTTCGGTGAAGTTGTTTCTCCCCATCTTCAAGATGAACTTTCCCGAGATTGTCGACATCGCCCTGCCTGCCGAAGGGGTGTTTCACAACCTGGTGTTCGTGAGCATCAAGAAGACCTATCCCCTCCAAGCCTACAAGATCATGCACGGCCTATGGGGAATGGGGCAGATGATGTTTACCAAGTACCTGGTGGTGGTGGACCACGACGTGGACGTTCACAACACCAGTGAGGTCCTCTTTCATCTCTGTTCCAACACCGATCCCCAACGGGACAGCATGTTCACCCGCGGCCCGGCGGACGTCTTGGATCACGCCACCGACAAAGTTGCCATGGGAACAAAGCTGGGGATCGATGCCACCCGGAAGATTCCCGGAGAAGGCTTTACGCGTCCCTGGCCGCCCTTGATCAAAATGGATGACGACGTACTGGCTCGCGCGAAAGAGATCCTTGGTCGGCTTGGGACGCGATAACTCCCAAAGTCCCGCGCTTACCGCCATGCGCGAGTTTGAGGATAGGCCGAAAAAGTCCCGAACAAGAGCTTGCCAAATTGGAAAGCTGGTCCAACTTGGTCTGGCACAATAGTACGTCTACGTATGAATTCCCAATCCTCTTACGATGCGGTAGTCGTCGGTGGCGGTCCTTCAGGTTCGGCGGCTTCGACAATTCTGGCGCAATACGGGCACAAGGTGGTGGTCTTGGAGCGGGAGAAGTTCCCGCGTTATCACATCGGGGAATCCCTGATCCCGTTTACCTTTCCGGCGCTGGAAAGAATGGGTTTGGTCCCGTTCATGAAGGGATCGGAATTCATCAAGAAGTACAGCGTGGTTTTCGTCTCCCCATCCGGACGCGCTTCGCAGCCGTTTTACTTTTTCAACCGCTACGACCGGGAAACCATCGCCCAGACTTGGCAGGTATTGCGCAGTGAATTTGACGAAATCCTACTGAACAACGCCCGGTCCAAGGGTGTGGAAGTCCACGAGGAAACCGAAGTCACGGAGTTCATCAAGGAGGACGGCAAGTATGTGGGCGTCAAAGCCCGGAACAAGGCGGGCGAGATTAAAGAGTACCGGGCGCCGTTCACCGTCGACGCGACTGGAAGGTCGGCCATGGCGGCCAATGCCAATGGCTGGCGACGGGGCGATCCGAAGCTCAACAAGGTAGCCGCCTGGACCTACTACAAAGGAGCCAAGCGCGATGATGGTATCGATGCCGGGGCCACTACCGTTGCCTTCATTCCGAACAAGGGTTGGTTTTGGTATATCCCCCAGCACAATGACATCATCAGTGTCGGGGTGGTGGCCGACGGGAAGTATCTGACTCGTGAAGGGTTCAAAGATCCCAAGGCCATTTTCGAACGCGAAATCAAAGAGAACAAGTGGATCGAAGAGCACTTGGCGCAGGGAGTTTCTACCGGCGAATACCGGATTACCGGCGAATACACCTATCGTTCCGAGTTTTCCGCCGATGACGGCTTGGTCTTGGTGGGAGATGCTTATGGTTTTCTGGACCCGGTTTTTTCCAGCGGATTGATGTTGGCTTTGAAAAGCGGTTGCGGTGCCGCCGATGCCATCCACGAAGGTTTGCTGGCAAAGGATTATGGGGCGCACCGGTTCATCGAATATTCCCGCGTGATGAAGGAGGGCATCGAGAACATGCGGAAGCTCGTTTATGCCTTCTACGATCCCAACGTCAGTTTCCGCAAGGTGACCAACAAGGGGGAACACCTCCACGGGGCCTTGACCGATTGCTTGTCGGGGGACGTGAACAAAGACTTCAGCGAGATGTACGCCGCCTTCGGAGAGTTCACCACGATTCCTGACGATTTGCCTTTCGGGAAACCCCGCTTAAAGGGGGAAGCTCACGCCGTGACCGCCTAAAGCGTTTGGTAGTCAGGCCGACGAACGGGTTTCGAAGGCTGGCGTCCATGACGCATGACCGCACCGATAACCCTCGGAGAACTGTTGCCATGGGACGAGTGCTGTCTATTTTGTTTCGGGGCCACTGAAATCTCGTGAACTTGATCCAGATCACGCCGGGTGCTGGGGGAATGTACTGCGGTAATTGTTTCCGCGATAACGCCCTGGTACTGGCCATGCGCCGTCAGGGGCATGACGTGGTCATGATCCCGTTGTACCTGCCGATGACTCTTGATGAAGAATCGGCAGCGGGAAACACCCCCACGTTTTTCGGCGGGGTGAACGTCTTTCTCTCCCAGAAGATCCCGTTTCATCGCAATGCACCCCGCTGGTGGCGGCGAATTTTCGATAATCCCCGCCTGTTGAAGTGGGCTTCTGGCAAGGCAGCCAAGACCCGCGCCAGCGACGTAGGCGAATTAAATGTGTCGATGCTTCGCGGCGAAGAAGGGAATCAGGTCCGTGAGTTGAATGAGCTCATTGGCTGGCTCAAGACGTTGCCGAAACCCGACGCGATCTTCCTGTCGAATGCCTTGTTGGCTGGATTTGCCCGCAAGCTGCGGGCGGAATTGGAAACGCCGGTCATTGTCTTTCTCCAGAGTGAAGAGTCCTTTCTGGACGCCATGCCGGAGCCGTGGCGGACTCGTAGTTGGGATGTCTTGGCGGAACGTGCCGAGGATATTGACGGCTGGATTTCTCCCAGCCGCTATTTTGCGGATCGCATGAGCGAACGCCTCGCCTTGCGTCCCGAACGGGTGGCGGTCGTTCACAACGGCATCAACCTGAACGGCTACCCGGATGCCAAACCACCCCGTCCGACGGAGGCTCCACTCGTTCTGGGATTTTTCGCCCGCATGTGTCCGGACAAAGGTCTGGACCTCGTGGTCGATGCCTACCTTCGACTCAAGGAAAGCGGACGTTTTCCCCAACTGAGGCTAAAAGTGGGAGGCGCCTGCGGACCGGGTGATGAAGCCTACGTTGCGGAACAGCAGGCCAAACTGGCTGCGGCCGATTTGCTGTCTGAGACGTCGTTTCATAAAAACGTCAGTCGAACCGACAAGATTGCGTTTTACGCATCGTGCGACGTGTTGTCAGTTCCGTCACGCCAGAGCGAGGCGTTTGGTCTTTCCGTCATCGAATCGTTGGCAGCGGGCACACCTTTGGTGCAGCCGTCGACCGCGACATTCCCGGAATTACTGGGCCTTACCAAAGGTGGTTTGCTCTCCGGACCCAACAATGCGACCGCCTTGGCCGAAACGCTCGCGACAGCGTTGAACGATCCTGAGCGGCTCCGTACGATGGGAGAAGCGGGGCGCCGGGTCGTCCGGGCTCGCTTCGACGACGTGACGATGGCTCGCGAAATGGTGCTGGCAACCCAGCGGCTCACCCGCTGGGATGGCGATGGCAACCGTTCGCGGATGACTTCCTCCAAAAACCGATAAATACATGCCTTGGGAATTCCGTGCGACCCGGCGGGTCGAATTTCATGAAACCGACATGGCCGGCATCGTCCATTTCTCGAACTTCTTTCGTTATATCGAGACGGTGGAAGGAGAGTTCTACCGTTCGTTGGGCCATTCGGTGCTGCTTCGAAACAACAATCCGCCACTGGGATTGCCACGGGTCCACGCGAGTTGCGACTATCTGCGCCCTTTGAAGTTCGAGGACGTTTTCGAAATGCACCTTCTGGTCCGGGAGAAGAAGGAGAAATCGGTAAGCTACGAGATTCGTTTTCGACGGGTGAGTCCCGATCCAGGTGAGTTGCTGGCGGTAGCCAAGATCGTAGCGGTCTGCGTTTTCAAGGACGCCACCGGAAAAATGCAATCGACGGCCTTCCCGCCCTCTCTTGCCGAAAAGTTGGAAGTGGCTCCTGAAGGCACATAACTGGGTTTGAATGGTCTCTGGTACTTTGGAAATGCTTATGACTCGTTGGATCGCGAAATTGGCCCTGGCCGGTGCGGTGGGTTTCGTCCTGGTGGGCCTGTTGTGAAATCATTCCGCTACGGGCGCGATCCGCTCTGCGTGGGAGCCTGTCTGCTTTATGGACTCAACCGCTTTTGGTGGAGGCAGGCGATGGGCGGCCCCTTCTTGAGCGGCCAATTCGATGATCTCTTGCTGATTCCTTGCGCGTTGCCGGTGGTCCTATGGCTGCAGCGCAAACTGGGACTTCGCGAACACGATCGTTTTCCGCAAGTGTCGGAGGTCATCCTGCACTTGGCCGTTTGGTCGGTTATCGCGGAAGTCATCGGACCAAGAATGATGTCGTGGGCCACTGGCGACTGGAAAGATGTCGTCGCCTATTCAGCCGGATCGGTCGTCTCGCTCTTGTGGTGGTGGCACGCGTCATGAGTTTCGATCGGCTGGCAAAGCATTATGCCTGGATGGAAACCATCATGGCTGGCTCCAAGCTCCAACGTTGTCGCACTGCGTATTTAGATGCCCTGCAGGGTCGGCGCAGCCTGCTTCTGATGGGTGAGGGGCATGGACGATTCTTGGAGGCCGTCGTACAAGCGTGTCCCCACTCAATCATTACCTGTGCGGATGCCAGTACTGAGATGCTTCTTGTGGCCGAGAAACGCGCACGCCGCGCCGGATTACCAATGGATCGTGTTTCGTTTCTCCACGTGGACGCCCTCCAGTGGAATCCTCCAGAAGGTCAATTCGATGCCGTGGTGACGAACTTCTTCCTCGATTGCTTCACTCCAGACCAATTGGAAATTGTGGTAGATAAGTTAAGCCGGGCGGCCGCTCCACAAGCGACATGGCTGCTGGCTGATTTCCGCGAGGCCGACGCCGGATGGCCTCGCTTTCGGTCGCGGTGGATTCTCAAATCGATGTACTGGTTTTTCGTTTTTGCGACCCGTTTGCCGGCCAGACGATTGACGACGCCGGATCCCTATCTGGCCCAGGCCGGCTTTCGGCGGATACGAACCCAGCTTTTTGAATGGGGTCTGCTCCACGCAGACGAATGGCAGCGCCCGTGATGTTTCGTGGGGAGGAGAGTCCACCGGACCTTGCGTTGCGGAATGAATTATGAGTTCGTTCCTTCGTGGACACCTCGATGGGCGAAAAACTAAACGAAATCCGAGCCTTTCGGATGGTCGATGGCCGTTGGGGAACGTCTGGGCAGCCGTTACCGATCCAATTCCCAATCCTCAAAGACGCGGGCTTTGAAGTGGTGATCAACCTCGCTTTGCCGACTTCCGATGGCGCCATTGCCGAGGAGGGGAGTTTGGTGTCAGGAAACGGGATGGCTTACGTTCACTTGCCCGTTGATTTCAAGAACCCAAGGGCAGCAGATTTCCAGGCTTTTCAGCGGGTGATGGACGCGTTTGGCGAGCAAAAGGTGTTCGTGCACTGCATCGCGAACTTTCGCGTTTCAGCCTTCATTTACCTTTATCGAGTGTTGCGCCTAGGGGCCTCACAATCCCAAGCCGGAGAAGACCTGCGGGCGATCTGGGAGCCCGATGAATTATGGAGCCGATGGATGGAATCGATGCTTTCGTCGGCTGGCCGGAAAGTTTGATTCGTGGTACGCCCTAAACGACAAACGCAATATTGCCAAAAAGCGGCTGTCGTGTTGAAGTTTCAACACCCGAATCCATCATACTTGTAAACAAAAACGGCTCGGAAGCCATCCAGAGCCATTGTTTGTCGGGCAGGTGATTTCGGAATTAAGGGCCAATCAAATGGAACTCAAATTGGAGTGTGGTTGCGGGCAACGATATGCCTTTGACGTCGAACCGGTGGACGGAAGAATGCCCGTTTCGGTCGATTGCCCGAGCTGCGGAAAAGACTCCACTGAGGAGGCCAATGCCGCCATTGCCAAGGCTGCTCCCGTGGTTCGAGTGGTCGCGCCGTCCCTACCCAAAATGTCGATGGCGTCCCATCACGCTTCGGCGTCCGAACCGAAACCCGCCGTTTCAGTGCCTCCGCCGCCCGTGAGTTCGATTCCACCGGCACCGTCGCGTCCACCGGGGCGAACGGCGCCGGATCCTGCCGAACGCCTTGCCGCTTCGGGAGGCGCTCGAGTGGGATTGGGCGTTCTCGGTGCCTTTCTCGGCGCTGCGCTGGGATCCGGTATCGTGTATGGATTTACCGCCGCAACGGATTTTCGTTTCCCATTGGTGGGTGTCGCCACGGGCTATTTAACCGCTCTTGGCTCCCGGTTGTTGGCGCGAGGTGGGGATACGACGCTGGGGATCGTGTCGGCAGTCTTTGCGGTGCTCTCCGTTGCGGGAACACTGCTGGCGTTGGACATGTTTAGCCTCTGGTCCATCATTTCGGTGGTGATTAGCGCGAGCATCGCTTATCGCACGGCTTCCAATTGACGGTTGGCGTTA
>DATJII010000109.1:0-26044 GCA_035493435.1 Candidatus Limnocylindria bacterium
TGCCATTGCGTTTGGGTCCACCCTTGCCGGAGCGCCAAGTTTTCCAGCCGGTCGGCTGCGGAGTGGTCTTGCACCGCCAGGCCCGTCTTGAGTATGGCAAAGAGATCGGAGGACGACCATGGCCCCGCCAGTGTCCGCAAAGCCGCTCGTATAAGTTCTATGGCCGGGTGGTGCCCGATGGCGGCACGTTGGTCGATAAACAGGGGGATTTGGTATCGCCGGAAGACTCGCGCATAGGCACTCGCATACCCCTGGAGACTGCGAGGTATAATGCCGATGTCCCGGTATTTACCGCCCTCCTGAACGTGCTGGAGGATGACTTGCGCCGCCAGTTCAGCCTCGGCTTCCGGGTTCGCACAACTCCATAACTGGAGGTGAGGTGCGAGGCGTTCGTCAGGAGCTTGGCTGGTCTGTGGAGAGGTCTTCGCCAACTGGGATTCCAGATGACTCAGTATAGGATTGGCCGCGAAACGAGTTTGAAAGAAGTCTTCCGGCAGGCAGCGCACTCGGGGAGGCCGGGGAGTGGCTCCGGACAGGCGAGCAAAGCAACTGCGAAAAGTTCCCCGCACGTTGCACCACAAGTCGATGTCTTCTGGCGATCCAGGTTGGCTATCCGGCAAACAAAACGCCAACGTGGCGCCTTCACTCGCTCGCACGACCACCTCCAGCAGCGTCAGCTCCGCCGGCGTCAGTTCGGCGAATCCGTCCATCCAAACCCATCCTATCGGTTTGTCAGTGGATTGGCTCAACTCTCGTTTCAAAGTTTCTGTCGCCAAAGGCATTGCGACGTCGGGATCGTTGATTTTCCGTTCGTCTAGCCATGCTTCGTAACGTTCGAGTATCAGGGCGGCATCACGCAATTTCGCCCGGAGTCCCGTTGGAGTTTCCGTTTGGCCCGCGATTTCCCTCAGGGAGGCCGGCCTGCCTTGGTGCTGCTGTAATTCCCGCAGCCACCCACTTAGCGCCCGTGCGAAACCGGTGCCTTGGGCGTTGGCGGCAAAGGCGGAAAGTTCGGCACCATGGCGCAGGAGAAGGGAGCGGATGACCATGACCCGGCCCTCTTCGGACAACGACTCCGGCAAGGTAATCCCCAGGCGTTCCAGCAGGAAAAGCGTGAGACGCTCGAAGGGCACAATTTGGAGCCGGTGATATCCGCCGACCCCGAATTCCAGCAGCAACCGCCGTTCGATCTGAAACGTCGCCTGCTTGGGGGCCAGAAACACGAGGGGAGGCCCCTCCGGCGCCTTGTCCAACAATGAGCGCACCTGTTCCAGGCAACGAAAGGTCTTTCCGCTGCCGGCCGGCCCCAAAAGAAACTCAACGCTCACCGCCCCGTGTCTAAGCCGGATTGCCCGGCGATCCAACTCGATTCTTCCACTGCCTCTCGAACCACGGAAGAGGTTGCCGCCGACGTAAGGTGGAGGTGGGTGGCAAGGCGTCACCACGTTCCATCCACCTGCCAATGTCGACACTTCCCGGGAATTGCATAACAGCTTGTTGAACAGGCTGATGCAAATTTACCGTTTTTTAGGCCCCGTTCGTGGCGACATAGGCCCGATGCCCCAATTTTGGCATTGGTCTTTTCTCCTTACGGCGGTGGGCCGCCGCTAAAGGGAGAAAAAGACCGTTTCGCTATCCACGGGATTCGCTGTTGTCGCGGGTGGGATCATTTCGTTCCTCTCGCCCCTGTTTGTTGGAGGCGAGAGGACGCCGTCGGCTAAGTCTACTTCGTTGCCCGGTTCAAGGCGCTGAGCACCGCCTTAATGGACGCGAGCTCAATATTGGTATCCACACCTGCCCCCCAACGGGTGTTGCCGTCGGCGAACTTGACCTGCATATAGGCAATCGCGCTGGCTTCCGAACCGGAGGAAAGCGCGTGTTCCTGGTAATGGGTGACCTGGAATGAAGGCTCGCCCGCGCGGACCAATCCTTGGGCAAAGGCCGCAATCGGCCCGTTGCCTTCGCCACCTATTTCAACAGGCTGGCCGTCTTTTAATACC
Source organism: Candidatus Limnocylindria bacterium (assembly GCA_035493435.1). Lineage (GTDB taxonomy): Bacteria > Verrucomicrobiota > Verrucomicrobiia > Limisphaerales > UBA9464 > DATJII01. Next base: position 2,001 of record DATJII010000109.1, read on the forward strand.
ACGGCACGGCAAGTCACCGTCCCGTTGCGACTCTCGGTTTCGAACCGCTCCAGTTGGAGTGGTGAGTTACGCTCTACGTATTCCCCCCAGAACATGGCTTTGAGCTCTGCCCCGCTCACTTCGCGGCCTAGGCGGTCCACGGCATCGTTGGCGATCGGGCCGAATTCGCGCTGCATTTCCTTGGGCAATTCGATGCCGAACTGAGTCTCCAGCAGGTAGGCCACGCCGCCTTTGCCCGACTGGCTGTTCACCCGGATGACTTCGTGATACTCGCGGCTCAAATCGCGGGGATCTATGGCCAGATAGGGAATATCCCAGGCGGGTTGCTGCCCACCTTCAACGCCCGATTCCCATTCACGCAAGCCCTTGCGAATTGCGTCCTGATGCGAACCACTGAAGGCCGTGAACACGAGTTCGCCCGCATAGGGTTGACGCGGAGGCACCGACATTCCCGTACAACGTTCGTACACGTCACGGATCGCGTTCAGATGGGTGAAATCCAACTGCGGATCGATCCCGTGCATGTATAGGTTCAATGCCACGATGACTACGTCCAGGTTTCCGGTTCGCTCACCGTTTCCGAAGAGTGTGCCTTCGACCCGGTCCGCTCCCGCCAGCATGGCCAATTCGGTCGCCGCCACACCGGTGCCACGGTCGTTGTGGGTATGAACGCTGATGATCGCCTTCTCGCGTCCGCGCAGGTGGGTTACGAACCACTCGATCTGGTCCGCATACACGTTGGGCATGGCGACTTCGACTGTATCCGGCAGGTTCAAGATGATCTTTCGATCCACCGTCGGTTCCCAGACGTCCATAACGGCCTGGCAAATCTCCAGTGAGAACTCCACCACGGTTGCCGAGAAGCTCTCCGGCGAATACTCAAAACGGACATCGGTGCCCGCCAAGCGTGGCAGGCGATCCTTGATCCACTGGGTGCCGCGCTTGGCGACGTCGACGATCTCGTGCTTTTCCAATCCGAACACCACCCGGCGTTGCGCGGGCGAGGTCGAATTGTACATGTGGATGATCGCGCGACGGGCGCCCTTGAGGGATTCCACCGTTTTCTCGATCAAGTCTTCGCGCGCCTGCACCAAAACCTGGATCGTGACGTCTTCTGGAATCCGCTGGTCTTCGATCAAGCGGCGCATGAAGGCGAATTCCGTGTTCGAAGCCGCCGGAAAGCCGACTTCGATCTCCTTGAACCCGCATTTCACAAGCGCGTCGAAAAGCTCAAGCTTCTGCGAAACATTCATCGGGACCGCGAGGGCTTGGTTGCCATCACGGAGGTCCACGCTGCACCAGATCGGTGCCTGGGACAGGACGCGGTTGGGCCACTGCCGGTTCGCCAGAGGAATCTGGGGAAACGGGCGATACTTGTTCGCCGGCTTTTTCAACATACTCGGTATTTCTCTTTATTGGACTGCGGCCCTGACCTGACACGCAAAACGGCTGGCGGAAAAAACAAAACCCCGCCGCCGCAGAGCGGAGGCGGGGCAGGAAATCGTTGACCAAGCTTACCAAGCCCCAACCGCCGCACCGCTGCAAAGCAGCGCGCGAAGCGAAAGTCGAAGCAATTGAAGCAAGCTCATTTTCGTTACGGTAAGAATCGGCAGCCCGGGCGCAAGCCTTAAATTTGAAGGTGTGGGACAGTGATTCGTTGTAACAGGGAGGGGCAAGGTATCTCGTGATGGCAATTCTGGCGCTTGCGCTGAAACTCTCTATCCTTGTTTCGCGCGAGGCCCGGATACCGGAGCAAACCGTGAGTGTGAATTCAGCGGTGCCATGAAACGATTTCGACGATCCGCCATTGTTGCCTGTTTGATTGTGGCCAGCGTGATCCTGCTCGGGTACGTGTGGTCTCAGTTTTTTGTTGTGCCGAATCTGGCAGGTGATTTTGTCACCACGAAAATCGCTGGGTTGGATTCGCCTGATGCCGTGGTTCGAGCGGAGGTTTATACGGGGGATACAGGCGCGACCACACGTGGTTTTACGGCGGTAATTATTGTTTCAAAAAACTGGAAAGGAGATGTCTGGGACATGTCGCATCGCGTTTTTGACGTCGACTTTTGCGGTGGTGTCGATGTCCGTTGGGTCGAGAGGGGCGTGCTTGAAATCCTCTGTGATCGGGATGGTTATCGTCAATTGATGACTAATTATCACGGGAATTGGATCTATGTGACAAAAACCGCGCGGGCCGCCCGGTGAAGCATGGCGGATGTTCACCCCCGTCAGTTCCGCTCCCTCGGCACGATCCAGAGGTGAACCAGTTCATTGCGCCGCAATACGGTGATCCGAGCCCGGCGTTCGATATGTTCACCGACTAATAACCGGTGCAGGTCATGGCTGGTCTGCACCTCCTCGTGATTGAACCAGACGATGATATCGTCGCGTTGGAGTCCGGCCTCCACGGCGGCGGAATCCGGAACAAGTTCCAAAACCAAGGCCCCCGACCTTTGCCGGAGTTTATGGAACCGTGCCACCCGCTCATGGATCTTCACTTCTTGGGCCATAAGTCCAAGGTGTCCCCGCCGAATGCGTCCGTCCTTGATGAGCCAACTGGCCACGAACTCAACCGTCTTGCTACCGATCGCAAAACAGATGCCTTGGGCTGCCGGGATCATGGCGGTGTTCACGCCGATGACGCTGCCTTGGGAATCGATGAGTGGCCCTCCCGAATTACCTGGATTTAGGGGCGCGTCAGTTTGGATGACGTTGTCGATCAAGCGCCCATTCCTTGAGGGAAAGGTGCGCCCCAACGCGCTGACGATCCCGGCCGTCACCGAATGGTCAAAACCCAGCGGATTCCCAATGGCGATGGCTATTTGACCGACGCGGACCCTGTGAGCCTCGGCAAAGGTAATATGTTGCAGCCCTGAGAGATTCACCCGCAAGACGGCCAAGTCAGTGTCGGGGTCGTCACCCACGAGATCAGCCCGCGCATCGCGTCCATCGCTGGTCTGCACGTGGAGTCGCCGAGCTCCATTCACCACGTGACTGTTGGTAACCACCAATCCGTCTGGTGAAATAAGAAAACCCGATCCGCTCCCGCCGCGAGAACCTGCCTCCGCCCGCACATGCACCACCGACGGACCCGCGCGTTCGACCGCCTTCACTACCGCGTTGGAATAGGCATCCAGCAACGGCGAATCGTCCGGTGAAGGACGGTTTTCAACCCGTGCGGCGCCTTCCGTTTCATGGCTCAACAACACCACATCCATGGGGGACAATGATGCAAACTTGCGTCTGCGCAAGAGAGGGTGCGAGGCACGCTGGTTATCGCCACCCGGGCTACGGACTTGAATGCTCCTGTTGTCACGAGTTCCCTCGTTTGCTCAGCTGACACACCCATTCCAACGTACCCGTTGACAAGGAGACTATCGGTACCATATGTTTGACCGATACATATGGCACCGATAGATCATGCCCGGAAGAATGGGAGTGCCGAGCTGGTGATTCTGGCTCAGCTCGAGACGGAAGCGCGTCATGGGTACGAGATTGCCTGCCAGATCGAACGCCGGTCCGGCGGGGCGGTGACGTTTCAGACGGCGTCACTTTATCCGGTCCTGTACCGCTTGGAGCGGAAGGGATGGATTGTGGGGCAGTGGGTGGAGAAGGCGGGCCAGCGTCGTCGCCGTTACTACACCCTTACCCCCGCCGGTAGGAAGCAGCTCGCGGAACAACGCTCTGATTGGTCGGCCTTCATCAATGGACTACGCCTAACCGCAGGACTCCAAGATGCCTGACATTCGCTCCATCATTAGACGACACCTCGCTTCGCTCGGTCTTTCCGGCCCGCAGGAGGAGGATATCATCGAGGAGGCGGCTCTCGATTTGGAGGAGCGCTATGCGAGTGCGCTTCGCGACGGCGTCGACCCTGCCGAGGCTCGGGGCATGGTCGAGACTCAAGCGTGCCAATTGGCTGCGGAACTGAAAACAACACTCGCGAGTGACCCGCAGGCGGATACGGAAGCTTTCGGCCAACTTTCTCCTTCCCAGGATTCGTCCAGTCAAACCGCGTGGCAGCGTCTGCTCAGTTGGCCCTTTTACTTGGTCCAAAGCGGGCGGCACGCCGCCCAAATTTTGCGAAAAAACCTTGGTTTCACGATGGGTGCGACAGCCATGTTGGGCCTCTGTCTGGGCGCCAATCTGACCATTTTCGCAGTGATCGATTCGATCTTGTTGCGCCCGCTGCCATTCCCGGACGGTGATCGTCTGGTAACCACTCTCCATAGTTATCCCTTGGCCGAGATTCCCCGCAGCATGGCTTCCCTGCCGAACTACTATGATTATCGCCGGGAAATCAAGGCCTTTGAATCGACGGCAATGATTCATACGGACTATAGCGGGCCCACCATCGTGGGTGGCATGGGATCGCCCTTCAAAGTCGATTGCGACCGGGTATCGCCCGAGTTTTTCCACACTCTGGGCGTTCCTTTGCTCCTGGGGCGTTCCTTTACCGAGGATGAGATGACCTATTCGGGGAGCCACGTCGCAGTCCTGACCTATCCTTTTTGGCAAACCTATTTCAATGGCGATCCGAAGGTGCTCGGTCGCACCTTTGACGTGGATACCGTCTCGACGACGGTGGTCGGGGTATTGCCCAAGGGGTTCAGTTATCTGTCGAGCCACGCGCAATTTTATACCCCGGCCGCTTCCGATCCGTCGGAGCGTGGAGCCAACCAGCGGCATAATATCCGGTGCCAGATCATTGCCCGACTCGCGCCGGGAGCCACACGCGAACTGGCGCAAGCCCAGATCGCCACACTGGACGCGGCCCAGTTGGTTAACGATCCCGAGGGTGCGCTGATCAAAAGTTGGGGTTTTCGCACCCTGGTTGATTCGTTGCACGGCGACCATGTGCGCAAGATCAGACCCACCGTATTATTACTTCAGGGCGGGGTGTTGTTCCTTCTGCTCAGTGCCGGTGTCAACCTGGTGAACCTGCTGCTGGTCCGTGCCAGCGTTCGGTCCAAGGAATAGGCCATTCGCCGATCGCTGGGCGCCACCTCGTGGCACGTGGCAGGCCAAATTCTCTCGGAAACGCTGTTGATCGCCCTCTTGGGAGGGCTTCTGGGATGGGTCATTGCTGCTGGTGGCATTCGGCTGCTGTCGATCCTCGGTGCCGATCAATTGCCGTTGGGGGCCACGATTGCCTTCAATGGCAGGCTGGCCATCGCAGCCTTGCTGGGATCGATTGTTTTCGGCCTCTTGGTGGCTGTGCCTATCGCCTGGTTCTGTATTCGGCGCGATCCGGGTGCCGCCCTGCAAAGCGAAAGTCGGGGCGCCAGCGGAAACCGCGCGGTCCAAGGTTTGCGCCACGTGTTCACCGTGATCCAGATCGCCGTAGCCTTTTCGTTGTTGGCGGGGGCCGGAATGCTCGGGGTCAGCCTTCAGCGCCTGCTGGGGACCTCACCCGGTTTCCAGCCCGCCCAAGTGTTCACCGGGCAGGTCGTCCTGCCGTTTAATAATTATGGTACGGATACCGCCCGGCAGCAATTCGTTGAGCGGTTGGTCGGAGCCCTCAAGGGCGAGCCTGGCGTAACCTCGGCTGCGGTAAGCTGCCTGATGCCCTTTGCGGGAAAGGACAGCAGTGGGATCACCGCGGTGGAAGGCGCGGAAAAGGGCGCGCAGCATATAGCCTACCGGAATGGTGTCGTCGGAGAGTATTGGCGGACCTTGGGAATCCCTTTGCTGGAAGGTCGTTGGTTAGGAGACGCTGACAACGCGGGTAAGCCCCGGGTCTGCGTAGTGGACGAAGCCTTCGCCCGGCGTAACTGGCATGGGAAGAGTCCACTGGGTCGCAGGATCAACGACGGCATCGACTTCAAACCGGATGAATCGTTTACCATTGTGGGAGTGGTGGGAACCGTGAAGCAATGGGAGGTGGCCGATACCGAACCATTGGGGACTGTTTACTATCCCTTTAGATTTTGGTCCGACTCCGCCATTTCGGTGGCGGTGCGCTCTTCGCTGCCCCCATCGGTGCTCGGCCCCGCCTTGCAAAGGATCGTCGCACAACTGGACCCCCAATTGCCCATCGATAACTTGAAGCCCATGCAGGCCCGGATTGATGACAGCCTGTCCAGTCGCCGTTCCCCGGCCGTGCTGGCGGGTATCTTCGCGGTGGTGGCGTTGCTCCTAACGGCCACAGGCACCTACGGGGTTTTGAGCTATGCTGTCGGGCAGCGTCGGCGGGAGATCGGCGTTCGGATGGCCTTGGGTGCCCTGCCGCAACAGGTATTGGCCCAGTTCCTCGGCTTGGGAGCCAAACTGGTGCTGGTGGGTATTGTCCTGGGATTCTTCGGTGCGTGGATGGCTGGACGCCTGATGCAAAGTTTGCTGTTCGGCGTGGGCACGCTTCATCCCGGAATCCTCGCTGCTGCGGCAGGTTTAATGGTCAGCGTGGTTTTGCTGGCGACCCTCATACCCTCGTTGCGTGCCGCCCGGGTTTCGCCCACGGAAGCCCTGCGAGGGGAGTAGACTCGACACCGGGCGAACTCGGCGACATCCTGTCGATATGAAATCCCTTTTGCTTTTGCCGTGCCTGGCCACGGGTCTGACCATGGCTGTTCAGGGCGCTTCGGTTTCGCTTTTTGACGGAAAGTCGTTCGCCGGTTGGGACGGCGACACCAATAAGATTTGGCACATCGACCAAGGCGAAATTGTCGGCGGCGACGGAAAGTCCAAGGTGCCCCAGAACGAATTCCTGGCCACCATCGCCAGTTACACCAACTTCGTGATCCGCCTGAAATTTAAGCTGACCGGTTCGGAAGGTTTCGTGAATTCCGGGGTGCAGTTCCGCAGCCAGCGCGTCCCGAACAACAGCGAAATGAACGGGTACCAGGCGGACATCGGGGAAGGATGGTACGGCTGCATTTATGACGAATCGCGCCGGAACAAGGTCATGGCCCGGCCCACGGACGACGCGGTAAAAAAGGCGGTCAAGGTGGGGGAATGGAATGACTACGAAGTCCGCGCGGAAGGTCGTCACATGGTGACCAAGATGAACGGTGTGGTCCTCGTGGACTACACCGAGGCCGATGAATCGATTCCCCAGTTCGGACGCTTTGGCCTGCAGATTCACGGCGGTGGCGTCACCGAAGTGCGCTTCAAATCGATCATGCTGGAAACACTGCCGTAGAGGTGATGGCCGCAAGCCCGAGGAGATTTTCCCAGACTGGTATTAGACGCCACCAGAACGGTAGGTTGTCCGTTGTGCTTCGCGAGCGTCACTGGAAAACCGAGTCGATACTCCGCTTGCTCATGGGAGTGTTCCTGGGGTTTGCGGTGTCGGGCTTTTTGGCGCTCGCCCTGAGTTCCAAATTGGCAGGGATGTGGCCCCCTTCGGTGGTTCAGCCGGAGAAGTTTACCGCATTTTTGTTTGGCGTCCTGGCCTTCCATGGCGTGGCCATTCCGAGTATAGCGTATTTTCTGTGGGACCACGACCGAAGTTGGCGGGAGGCGTTCGATATCCCTGGGCCGGAACCCGGTCGTACCATCCTGTACGGCATTCTCGGCGCTATCATCATCATTCCGTTGGCCTACGGTTTGCAATGGGTTTGCGGGTGGCTGATCGAGTTTACCGGCCACAAGATTGCCGTGCAGGACACCATTGAAATCCTTCAACGCGAACGGGTTTGGTTCGTCCGAGGGGCCTTTTTTGTCTTCGCCGTGGTGATTGCGCCCCTGGTGGAAGAATGCCTTTTTCGAGGGATCTTTTTCTCCGCGCTCCGCGATCGCGGTTACCGAAAAGCGGCCTATTTGGTTTCGGCGGTCGTTTTTGGTGCGATCCACATGAACCTGGTGGCGTTCCTGCCGCTGGCTTTGTTCGGCCTTATCCAAGCCTGGATGTATGAGCGTTCCGGCTCACTATTGACGCCTATTATCACGCACTCGCTGTTCAACGCGTTACCCTTTGTCCTGCTTCATTTTGGACTGACGGATCAGTTTTGACCTGTGAAAGAATTCGAACTCATTGAACGGTTGATCGGTGGTTTGCCGGGGAATACGCAAGTAGTGGTCGGGGCAGGGGACGATTGTGCGGTTCTGCGCTGGCCCGATCCCGCCCGGGAAATCGTTTTCAAAACCGACGCCGTCGTGGAGGGCGTTCACTTTACCTCCGAGACCGCACCCGAACGCATCGGTCATAAGGCTCTGGCCCGCTGTTTGAGCGATTTTGCCGCGATGTCGGCGACGCCCGTGGCGGCGGTCATCACCTTGGCCACCAAGGGGATTGACGCTGAACGAATTGAACGGATTTACACTGGAATCAATGCCTTGGCCAAGCGCTACGCGGTAGCTGTCGTGGGCGGGGAGACGACGTCGATGCCCAGCGGACTGCTCGTAAACGTGGCGGCCATTGGGAGTGTCGAAAGCGGCAAAGCGATCCTGCGCTCAGGTGCCAAAGTGGGTGACGCCTTGTTTGTGACCGGCGAACTTGGCGGTTCGATAGAGGGAAAACACCTCGATTTCGAGCCTCGATTGGCCGAAGCGCAGTGGCTCGCGGAGAATTTCCACCTCCGCTCCATGATCGACTTGAGCGATGGGCTCGCCGGTGACCTCCGGCAGATTCTCAAGGCGAGCAGCGTGCCTGGAGCCGAACTGCTGGGTTCAGCTCTGCCCATCAGCCGGGTCGCCAGGATTCGTGCAAAACAGGGAGATCTGGCCAAGCCTGCCATGGCGGCTGCCCTGACGGACGGCGAGGATTTCGAACTCCTCTTTTCCGTGGCTCCGTCGAACGCGGTAAAGTTGTTGGACGCGTGGCGAGTCCAGTTTCCCAAGACCAAGTTATCCTGTATTGGTCGTTTGGTGGATCGTCCGGGTATCTGGCTGCGCGACGCGACCGGAATGCGTCCGGTCAACGCTTCAGGCTTTGATCATTTTTCGGATTCTGGGCAAGGTAACCCCTGACACAGTCAGGTTGGATGCCCACTTTCATTTCCCGATCCGTTGTCGAGACCGAACGCTTCGGCCAGCAGCTTGGCCAGGACGCGTGCGAAGGGACGATCTTTGCCTTGGAAGGTGACTTGGGAGCCGGCAAGACCGCGCTGATACGTGGACTGGTGCGGGGTGTCGGAGCCGAATCCCGCGTGCACTCCCCCACGTATTCCCTCATCAATCTGTACCCTAGCGGGCGCGTGCCCGTGGCGCATTTGGATCTTTACCGTCTCCAAAGCCCGGAAGAGATCGTGGCGGCCGGGTTGGAGGAGTACCTGGGTGGACGGGAAGGAATTGTGGCCGTGGAATGGGCGAGCCGTTGGGAATTTCCCTCGATTATGGCAAATCGCGTCAGGCGTATCCGGCTCCGGATGGTGGATGAAAACGTTCGCGAAATAGACTATGACGATCCTCGCTCTTGAATTCTCGTCCTCCCGCCGGACAGTCGCGGTACTACGTCCCGGCTTTGATCCCGTCGAGCAGCGCTGGACGGAGTCGGGCACTCCCATTTTTTCCCTTATCAGCGGCGCCTTGGACGAAGCACGAGTCGAGCGGGCGGCCATCGACTGTCTCGCGGTGGGGATTGGACCGGGAAGTTACACCGGCATCCGTAATGCGATTTCCACCGTCCAAGGCTGGCACGTGGCCCGTCGGACGGAAATCCGCGTGTTGAGTAGTTTTCGTTTGATGGCTTGGGCCGAACGGAAGAACGCCCGTACGCTACTCGTCGCGGATGCCCAACGGGGCGAATGCGCCTGTGCGTGGGCTGAAGAAGGCCGTTTATTGGAGCCTTTGTCCTTGATGACCCACGAACGAGTGCGCTTCTTCGCTTCCAGCGGATTGAGGGTTTGTGGCCCTGGCGTCCAAGCCTTGCTGGGCGTCGGCGAAGACACCTATCCTTCCGCCGCCATACTTGCCGAATTGGTTGGCACGGAAGGTATCGTGACGGTCGTGGAAAATCTGGCTCCCATTTACCTGCGTGAGGCTGCCTTTGCGAAGGCTCCGACACCCCGGGTGGTGGCGTAATTCATGGCCAATGAAGCGGATTTCTTCTGTGGTCCACTTGCTCCCGGGCGCTTTAACCTTCATCATTAGGGCCTTTGCATGGTGCGTTTCGTGGTATTAATCTGGTTTGCCTGCTTCTTGCGCGCCTGCGCGCTGGAGGCTCCTTCGATTCCCCGCGAAATGCGGGGTGTATGGGTGGCAAGTGTGGGCAACATCGACTGGCCCACCAAACCCGGCGCGGCTCCGGCTGTTCAACAGGCCGAATTGCGCAGCTTACTGGACAACTTCGTAAAGCTGCGGCTGAACACCGTCATTTTACAGGTGCGACCTGCCTGCGACGCCCTCTACGAATCGGCCATTGAACCTTGGAGTGAGTACCTGACCGGACGAATGGGGGTGGCGCCGGTTCCCGCCTGGGATCCCCTGCAATTCGCCGTGACTGAAGCGCATGCCCGGGGCCTTGAACTCCATGCCTGGTTCAATCCCTTCCGGGCTCGGTACAACGAGCAGATTTCGCCGGTTTCACCCAAGCATATCAGCTTGACCCATCCCCGTTGGGTGGCGAATTACGGTCATTATCAATGGCTGGATCCAGGGCAACCAGAAGTCCGCCAGTACTCGCTTGGGGTCATCGTCGACGTCGTTCGGCGTTACGATGTCGATGGGATTCACATCGATGACTATTTCTATCCCTATCCCATCGATGTGCTGGGAGTGCGGGTGCCCTTTCCCGACGACACCAGCTATCGGGCCTACCGTCAAAAAGGCGGCACCCTGGAGCGGAACGATTGGCGGCGCGAGAATATCAACCTCTTCGTCCGGGACCTGAACACCGCCATTCACAATGAGAAACCCTGGGTTAAGTTCGGCGTCAGCCCGTTTGGCATCTGGCGCCCGGCCTTTCCGGAATCGGTGCGCGGCCTCGATGCGTACGATATACTTTTTGCCGATTCAAAAAAATGGCTGAACGACGGCTTGTGCGATTATTTCACCCCGCAGCTATATTGGAATCTGGGCGCGCCAAACCAGAGCTTTTCCGCGCTTTTGAAATGGTGGCGGGGTCAGAACACCAAGAATCGCCTGCTGGCACCTGGGGTGGCGAGCTCCTCCATCGGCAAGGACCGGGCCGCCCAGGAAATCGTCAACCAAGTGGCCTTTTGCCGTATGGGCGAGGTCACCAACGGCGTGGTTTTTTGGAATTCATCCAGCCTGCGGGACAACAAGGGAGGCGTTTCGTTTCGTCTCGCGAAAGACTCCTTCCCCTTGCCGGCCTTGGTGCCAGCCACGCCGTGGTTGGATTCCACGCCGCCCGCCGTGCCAGTGTTAACGGTTGCTCCGGCTACGCCGCGCCTGGGACTGCCTTTGCAATGGAACACCGGGACCGAGTTGCCTCCCTATGCCTACATCCTCCAGGCTCGCTTTGGTCCCTTCTGGCGTTGGGAACGACTGGCAGGCACGGCGACCAACTATACCTTCGCCCCCGTGGGAGCGCTTCCCTCGGCGGTGCGCTTGATCCCCCTTAGCCGCACTGGGGTGGAAGGAACGGCTGCGGAATGGCAAAGGACGGGCCGGAAATTCCCCGATCGATGACTGTCATTGCCAACGGCCAGAACGTATCCGTGGACTTGCCCTGCACCTTGGAGCAGTTCCTGCTACGCCAAAATCTGCTACCGCGAAGCGTGGTGGTGGAGCGGAACGGCGAGGCGATTGCCCCGTCGCAGTTTACCGCGATTCAGATCCAAACCGGAGACCGTTTGGAGATCGTTCGAATCGTCGCTGGCGGGTGATTGCCTGGAGTGGGTCCTTTCGTTCGACCGGCCGCTCCTCCACTCCGAACCCTTCGCGGGGCGAAAAAAGGGGGGATTAAACCGTATGACAAGTTGTTTGAAATCAACGCCTTCACCAGTCATGGTAGTCAACGGGCTCCGTCCTCATGAATCAATGGGAGGGAGCCAAAGGTTGAGTTTTGAGGCTCCAATAGCCTGGAAAATAGCCTGAAACGGTCGCCCAGGGCGGTTGTGAATTGTTTGGTTTTGGCGCGAATTCGTTTGCAAATGGCTAAAAAACGGGCATTGGCTGTTGGCGGGAAGCTCATGGCGACCCACCACGGCGCGCGCGGGTAGCGTGGCGAACCTGTTGGTTAAACAACGTCGATCTGGCCGGTACGGAGGTGGCCAGCGAACAAAGTGCGAAACAAATAAACACGTTGGGCAATGGGTACTTGCAATCGCCTCCTACGATACCCATGCTCCGCGGACTTTTGGTACGACCCCCGTTTTGAGCAAGGGGGCTTTTCAGGGTATGAGTAACTCGTTGGATATTAATTTGGATCTCGAAAAGCTGTTCCAACCCGCATGGGTCCAGGCAGCAGGTGACGCCCAGAAATACGCGAAGTATGAGGGTGGCGACGATCGTCAACGCGGCGGAGACCGGTTCCGGCGCAATGAAGGCGGTTTTCGAGATCGGCAACCTCGTCGTCCCTCTGGTCCCGGTCGTGGACCAGGTGGCCCTGGCGGTCCCGGTGGTCCTGGTGGCCCCGGCGCACGCTTTGGTGGCCCTCGTCCTGCCGGTGGTCCCGGTGGTGGCCTGAGCTGGGAAAATCGTGGAGGTGGGGATGATCGCCGTGGCGGTCGTCGTCCTGAGCCCCGCCGCGAGCGTGAGGTCCTGATACCCTTGGAAGTGGTGCTCGCCCCGGAAGCCGGCGGCGTGACCTCGTTGGCCCGCCAGATCAAACTGAACGGCCGCGCTTATCCGCTTTTCGAAGTGGCCGGAATTGTGGCCCAGAAGCCCGAGCGCTTCACGGTCACCTTCAAGGTCATCAAGCGCCCGGACGGCACGGTGGAACAGCCGTTGTTCGTTTGCAGCCTCGATAACTCGATCTGGCTGAGCGAGGCCGATGCGGCCGCGCAGGTGCTCAAGAAGCATTTCGACACCTTTTACCAGACCGACAAGCAACCTTGCGATCCGCCCAAGGGCGTGTGGACGCTGGTGGCCAAGTGCGGTATGAGCGGCGAGGTCCTCGGACCGCCGAACTACCACGGCTACCAGGACAAGCTGCGCAAGCTCCACGCGGAGCGTTATAGCCGCATGCCGTTCGAGGCCTATAAGAACCGCGTTAGCATCGTCAAGGATGAGGCGATCGTGAAGGAATGGCTGGAAGGCCAGAGCTTCCGCTTCGAATACACCACGCTCAACGTGGCGGAACCGAAGAAGCTGTTGTCGATGGAAGAGGTCAACGCGCATTTCCGCGAAGTCCAATTGCCGAACCTGATCAAGTCAGTCGAGGCGATTACGCTGACCAAGGAACAGACGCCGAATACTTTGCCCGGGCCGATGCAGGCTTTGCTGCGCGCCGCCGTGGAAGCCGAGCGCCGCTTCCCGATGCGCATCGCCACCGCCTTGAGCAGCGCGTTTGCCCATCAGGGTTTGCAGTTCTTCAAGCGCGACGAGAAGAACAAGAAGGTCGTCTACGTGGCCGTTTCCCGGCCGCACTATCTCGATCTCGATCACAACTCGGTCTCGCCGTCCGTGCGCAAGATCATCGAGTATGTGAATGCGAATGCCGGGACCAACCGGAAACAGTTGGTCGAAGCCATCGCTCCGACCCCGCCCGCTGCCCCAGTGGTGCCAGTCGAAGGTGCTCCGGCCGTCGAAGGCGCGGCAGCCCCGTCGACGCAGCTCACGATGGAACAGCAGCAGGTCCTCAATGACCTCCACTGGCTGGTTCATCAGGGCCATGTGCTCGAGTTCGCCAGCGGCTTGATTGAATCGGCCAAGAAGCCGGCTCCTCGTCCGCCTGCGCCTCCGAAGGCCCCCAGGGCGCCTAAGGAAGCTCCGGCTGGATCTCCGGCGGCTCCGGCAGCGGAAGCTGCCCCGGTGGACGAAGCGGCTGCGGCCGCGCAGATTGTTGCCGAGCAAAGCGAGCCGGACTCCGATGGCGAAGTGGTTTCTGAGGTGGCTGCGCCCGAGGCCCCTGCCCAGAGTTGATCGACTTTCGATTTCAAAAAGCCCGCCGATATTTTGTCGGCGGGCTTTTTTCTTTTTGCTGGGTCCCGTTGAAGGTGTGTTGTCTAGTTCGAGTCAGTCCCTTTCTCGTTCGTGAAAACCCTTGGCTACACCTTTCGATGGGGCACGGCGTGCCTCGCACTTTGCCTTACCGCAACGGCCGAATCTCCGCAGCCAGATGTGGCTCGACTCCAGTCCAGTCCGGTCCTGCGGCACCTGAAGCCGAACCCCATCTCGGCACCGCCCCAAACCGGCCCGGAAAAGACGGTCGCGCAGATGTATGTGCCGGAGGGTTTCAAGGTGGACCTCGTAGTGGGTGAGCCTGATTTACACCAGCCGGTGGCCTTCGCTTTTGATGAGCGGGGGCGTATCTGGGTCGCCGAAGCCTACAGTTACCCGCAAAAGCAACCCGCCGGGAAGGGGCTCGACAAGCTGGTCATTTTCGAAGACCGGGACGGAGACGGGAAATTCGAGACGCGCAAAGTTTTCGCGGAGGGCCTGAATCTCGTGTCCGGCTTTGAAGTGGGCTATGGCGGCGTTTGGGTGGGGGCGGCGCCGGAACTGTTGTTCATACCCGACCGCAATCACGACGACATGCCGGACGGTCCCGTCGAAGTGCTTTTGGACGGATTCGGTTTTCAGGACACCCACGAGTGCCTTAACAGTTTCCTTTGGGGACCGGATGGCTGGCTATACGGGATCCAGGGGGTCTTCAACCTGGCGCATATCGGCAAGCCGGGCTCGGCCGACAAGGATCGTCGTGAACTCCGGGCGGGCGTCTGGCGGTACCATCCGGTGCGCCGGGAATTCGAAGTCTTTGCCGAGGGCGGCAGCAATCCCTGGGGCATCGACTACGACGAGCATGGCCAGTTGTTCATGACCCATTGCCGCAGTTATTGGGGGCGTGGCGGCACGACGCACGTCATCCAGGGCGGCCAGTTCTGGAACCAGGCGAATGCTAATTATGCCCCCTTTATCGTGGCCGATCCACCCGCCGATTTCCCCGAGTTCAGGAATTACCTGCTCGCGTCCGCGCGTTATGACCACGGAGCCGGCGGAGCAGGGGCTCCGGGTACCGATGCGATTTATGGCGGGCATTCGCACGTGGGGACGATGATTTACCTGGGCGACAATTGGCCCGACGAATTTCGCGGGCACCTGTTCACCCACAACCTCCACGGGCACCAGATCAATCAGCAGGTGAACCGCCGGGTCGGATCGGGTTTCGACACGGTCCACGCGGGGCGCGACCAGTTCTTTTGCAGCGATCCGATGTATGTGGCCGTTGATTTGCAATACGGCCCCGATGGGGCGGTTTACTTCATCGATTGGTACGATCAACAGCACTGCCACAACCCCAATACGGAGCGCTGGGATCGCTCGAACGGGCGCATTTACCGCATGGAATGGCAGGCGACCTACCAGCCAGCCAAGGTGGACCTGGCGAAGGCAACTGACGTCGAGTTGCTCGGCTATCAGTCACATCGCAATGAGTGGTTTGGCCGCACCGCCCGCCGTCTGCTCCATGAGCGTTCGGTCCTGGGCCAGGTGACGCGCGACATTCAAACACCTCTCAGCCAGACGATCCACAGCTCGCCTGACGCCTTCCAGCGGCTGCGTGCACTGTGGTTGCTTCACTTGACGGGAAGTCTCAGTGAGGCCCTGGCGGAAGATGCTTTGCACGATTCGGATGAGTATATTCGGGCTTGGACGATCCAATTGCTCACTGAACGCCGAAACCTGTCGCCGGATCTAACTACTGAGTTTCAACGCCTGGCCAAGACGGACCCGTCGCCGGTTGTCCGTCTCTATTTAGCTTCGGCGTTGCAACGGGTCCCGGACAATGTAGCCTGGGAATTGGCCCAATCACTGGTCCAGCACGGCGAAGATCGGGAGGATCGGAACCTGACCAAGCTACTTTGGCACGGCATCGCCCCACGTGTGAGCACTTCCGGAGGAAGCGGTCTGGCCCTCTCGCTCGCGCAACAAACATTGCTGCCGTCGCTGGCGGATTGGATCTACTGGTACGTTGCCTCGCTGCCCGGTGACGGACTGGGCCAGGTCATTGGAAAGGTAGGTGCGACAGGTGGCGAGGACCAGCGTCGCCTGTTGAGCGGCATTGCCCTGGCGCTGCGCAGCCAGGCGAACGTGGCGCAACCAGCCACTTGGAGTGGCGTAGCCACGGCCTTATACGCGAGCAAGGATCCGCGGATTGTGCGCCTGGCTGAAAGCATCGCAGCCGCGCTGGGCGAAACGTCGCGGTTTCCTTTGTTGCGCGAAAAACTAGTCAATCCCAGTGCCACCACCGAGGACCGCCGCCACGCCTTGGAAGTATTGAGCCGAGCCACGGATGCCGCGTCATTGCCTGCTTTTCTTAAGCTGCTGGATGACGCCGCATTTCGCACCGCCGCGATCGCTCAGTTGGCGCGCTATGATTCCGCCGAAATTCCCCCCGCCTTCATCCAGCGCTGGAAGGCCTTGCCTGCGCCCGATCGTGCCACGGCCCTGAATGTGATGGTGTCCCGGGTGAGTTATGCCAACGCACTCCTGGATGCCGTGGCAGCGGGAACCATTGGGCGCGACCAATTGACCGCTTTTCATATCCGCCAGTTGAGCCAGTTGGGCAACGCAAGCATCGACGGACGCGTGGCTTCAACCTGGGGCAAGATCAAGCAATCGCCGGCCGAAAAGCGCCAGTTGATGGATCGTTTGGAAAAGGACTTCACCGAGGCCCCGCTCTGGGCCTATTCGGCGTCGGCCGGGAAAGAGCATTTTAAGAAACTTTGCGCCCAATGCCATCGTTACGGTGAGGAAGGCGCTCGTTTCGGACCGGAGCTCACAGGAGCCAATCGCAACGGGGTCCGCTATTTTCTCGAAAATGTCATCGATCCCAATGCTGTGGTAGGGACGGATTTCCAGATGACGGTCTTGGAAACCAAGGGCGGCGAATCGCTGTCCGGCCTGGTGGTGGAGGAGTCGGCTTCCGCCGTCACGCTTCGCACGCCGACTGAACAGCGGGTTGTTCCGAAGGCTGACGTCCAAAAACGCACGTTGAGCGACCAGTCCCTAATGCCCGAAGGGCTGCTGGAATCGTTGGGTGCGCGGGAGCAGATTGAACTCCTGAAATTCTTGATGGCTATGTGATTCGACCGGGTCTGTCGCGTGCGAGGTTCGTGAACAGTGTTGCCTGAAATCACGTCGGAACCCACCGACGATTGCCGAATATTTCGATGATTCCTGTGAAATGGTTTTCCCTGGTCGCCGGTCTGGCCAGCTTGGCCTTGACTGGGCTGGCTGACACGCCGGCATTTGACACCGCGCGGCTCGAGAGCAAGCGGCTGACGCTGTCGACGAATCTCCAGTTATCGGTCTGGGCGGCGGAGCCGCTGTTGAGCAATGGCGTGGCGTTTCACTTCGACAATCGCGGCCGATGCTATATTGCGGAGACACATCGCTATGGCATGAGTGTCTTCGACATTACGAAGAACATGTCGTGGCTGTTGAACGACCTGAGCTTTCGCACTACGGGCGACCGCCTCGACTTCCTGAACAAGACCTTCGCCACCAACCATAGCCTACTGACCAAGGACAGTGAATCCGTTCGAATGGTGGAGGACAGCGACGGCGACGGACTGGCTGATCGCGGGAAAGTGATTGCCTCGGGATTTAATACACCATTGGACGGCACGGCGGCGGGGGTGGTATCGCGTGGGGACGAGGTTTGGTTCGGTAATATTCCCGCGCTTTGGAAACTAACCCGTGGAGCGGATGGCAGTTTCAGCAAGGAATCGTTGGCCTCTGGCTTTGGTGTCCATATCGGCGTCACCGGGCATGATTTGCACGGGCTCACTTTTGGCCCCGACGGACGCCTCTATCTGAGTTTCGGCGACCGCGGCGCCTGCGTCACCAATCGGGAAGGGCAGGTCATCAATCTGCCCGACATGGGAGGGGTCCTGCGTTGCGAGCCAGACGGCTCTCATTTGGAGGTCTTCTGCAAGGGACTACGCAATCCCCAGGACCTGGAATTCGACGACGAGGGTAACCTATGGACCGTCGATAACGATACTGCGGGAGCCGATCCCTGCCGGGTATTGCACCTGGTGCAAGGGGCGGATTATGGCTGGCGTTGCAGTTATCAACATATGGAGGGATTCGGCCCTTGGGTTCTGGAGGGGCTTTGGCGCGGCGGGCAGGATGGTATTATGCCGCTGGCTGGAACGGTGAGCCAGGGGCCTGCGGGGCTGGCGTTTTATCCGGGTACGGGCTTCGGTGACAGCCTTCGTGGACGTTTTCTTCACTGCGATTTTCCGGGAGGCGTATGGAGTTTTTCGGTCAAGCGTCACGGCGCGAGTTTCGTGGTCGACCAGGCCGACAAGTTTGCCTGGAATTGCTGGCCTACCGACGTGAAGTTCGGCCCCGATGGCGCGGCTTATATCCTCGACTGGATTGCCGGATGGGATATGCCGCAAAAAGGCCGCATCTATCGTGTTTCCGATTCGCGTTATATTAATCTCCCGGAAGTGGCGGAGGTAAAGTCCCTGCTCGCTGGGGGAATTGCCCAAGCCGACACCAAGGGTTTGGCGGTTTTGCTGCAACACAAGGATCGGCGTGTTCGGCTGGAGGCCCAGTTTGAAAGCGTGCGGCGGGGCGGCCTGTCGTTGACCGACAGCACAGGTCAGGCCGTCGAGACGGTCAAGATGCTGGAGGCCGCTTCATTGGACGGCGCGTTTCCCATCGCCCAAGTTCAGGCGATTAACGCCCTCGAAAACCTCATCCGCTTGGGCGGGAAGGGGAACTTGGATTTCGCCAGGCTGCTCTCGGATGCCCATCCCCCAGTCCAAGCGGCGGCGGCCCGGGTGGCAGGTGATCTGGCTGACAACCGCTCTCTCCCCCAACTGGTGCACCTTGCCGAATCCGCAGCTCCCGAGGTTAGGCTCGCGGCGTTGTTAGGGTTGTCGAAAATGTCGGGTAAGGATCGCGGAGGGAAGCTGGACCCACGCTTGGCTTCCAAGACTGCTTTGGGTGTGCTGCGCTCGAATACCGGGGAGGATGATTATATCCGTCATGGTGCGGTAACCTTGCTCGCCACCGTGGGGACCTCGAAGGACGTCGCTGAGGCACTGCATGACCCCGATCTCCGAGCCCGGATGGGTGTGTTGCTGGCGTGGCGTCGGATCACCAACCAGGCGATAACGGAGTTTTTGTCGGACCCCGACCCTCGATTGGTGGTCGAGGCGGCCCATGCGATTCATGACGTTCCCATCATAAGTGGCTTTTCGGCCTTGGCGGCTCTGATTAGCCGGGTGGACTGCCCGACCAATGCCTATTCCCGGGTGATTGACGCCTGCTTCCGCCTGGGAACGGCGCAACATGCCCAAATGTTGGCCAGCTTTGCCAAGCGGCAGGACGCTCCCGCCTGGGCCAGGGTGCTGGCGTTGCAGGATCTCGGTGCTTGGGGGCAGCCAACACCTTTGGACCGCGTTAATGGCCTGTGGCGTCCGTTGGTCTGGGACAAGGTGGAGAAGGCCAAACGTCCCGACTCCAATGCCGAGGCGCTGGCTCACAATCGGTTGCTGGCCTCGGCGGCGTCTTCCGCGGGCACTGCGGGAGCCAAGTCAGAATTCACTCTTTTGCCCGCCGACCTCGGCCGGTCCCTGGACTATGATACCGCGATGGCGGCGAAGCGGAGTGACCTCCCGGGCAAACGCGCTTTCTTGAAAGTGGCCTCGGAGATTCTCGATCCCAATACGCCCGACCAGTTTGGTGTCGTGGTGGGTGGGGCTCCACCACCGGCGGAAGTCCAGGAAGCGGTGATCGCCGCCGCGCTGCAACTCCAGACCAAGGAAATCGGGACGCCGCTTTTTGCCCGCCTGACCGATACGAAGACTCCCAAGTCCGTACGGCTCGCAGCGGTCCGAGCCTTGGCGGAACTCAAAACCGGGCAAGCCGAGCAGGCTATTTCATTGGCCTTGAAAACGTCCGATCCGGAGTTTCAGGAGGCGGCCGTTCCCTATCTGGATCGCTTGGGCGGCACGGAGGCGGTAACGTTGTTGACCGGGATAATTGATCGGGCGTTGTCGATCCCCAAAGAGCTTTGGGACAAGCCCAGCAACGGCGCCGTATTCTTGGCACAGTCAGCCATACAGTCGCTCGGCAACCAGTCCGGCACCGACGTCGAAAAGCTCCTGGATTCGCTGTTCGAGGCTGCTGAGGGCAATCGACTTCCTCCCCCGTTGGTTGCCGATCTCATGGTTGCGGCGAAACGAAAAGGTGGCATCTGGGCCGCGGCTGCCCAACGGCACGAGACCGCATTGGCCCAGGGCACTCCTGGGATGGGCAAATATCTGGATGCGCGTTGGGGCGGTAATCGGGTTCGGGGCAGCCGTATCTTTCACCAAAAGGTGGAAGTGGAGTGCCAACGCTGCCACGCGGTTCAAGGGGTTGGCGGGACGGTAGGGCCTAGTTTGGACGGTCTGGGGCGGCGAGCCACGGTTGACCAGATTCTGGAGAGCATTGTCACCCCCAGCGCCCGCTTCGCCGCCGGATTTGAAATGGCCAATCTTCAACTCAAGGACGGACGGAATGTGGTGGGGCAGGTCAAGCGGGAGACCCCGGAAATATTAGTCGTGGAGACACATAGCGAAACCGGGGAATTGGAATCGCTGGAGGTGGGCAAATCCGAGGTGGCCAAACGCGAATCGGCGCCCAGCCCGATGCCGGACGGTTTGGCGGACAAACTGACTATTCTGGAATTGCGGGACCTGGTTTCTTATCTCCAAAGCCTTAAATAAGCGATTTTTGGCGTTACTGATGAAAACTCAGCTTGCCTTCGGGCCTTCGCCTTATCACTGTCGCGTTCCGTTTAGACGGAACTCTGGAGGTGCCTGACGCCTCCGTATGCAAGAGCATGGCGAAGGAAGAACCGATTCAATTGATAGGGACCGTTACTCAGGTGCTTCCCGGCACCATGTTCCGGGTCGAGCTCCCCAATGGTCACGTCGTTCTGGCCCACATCTCGGGAAAGATGCGAAAGCACTTCATCCGCATCAGCGTGGGTGACCGGGTCCAAGTCGAAATGTCCCCCTACGACCTAGGCAAAGCCCGCATCACCTTCCGCGCCTAGCCGGACTCGTGCGGTTGAGAAGGAAGTCTTTGCGCCGCAGATTCCTTTGAGCTGCGAGGCGTGAGGAGGGCGCGTATTGAATCCCAATACGTAACCGACGAACAACGAAGCAGATCGAAGGAAGATCAAGCAAGGACGACTGATTCGACCGCATGATTCCGGCTTGATCAATAGATCTATCCCGGCCAGAGAGCAGCCATTCCTCGCTCCCTTGTTGAGGAATACCTAAAATGCTAGGCTCCTCCGTGTTGCTTAAAGCATCGAGGTGGCCGCCAAAACCCGGGAGGGCGAGACTCCGTCGAGCCGTAGCCAATAGGGAGGGGATTCGTTCAATAGTTTTAACCAATTGCAACGAAGTGTGTTGCGTCGCTGCTGACTTGAGGCAACCCACCGGAGGAGAGCCAATCACTCTCGTACTCGCTCAAACCGTCGCCGGCGGAATCGTCATTTTAAACTTCGGAATCCGGGTCAAGACCCGGCGTCCCGAATCGTCCACTCCCAAGTATGCCCCTTCTGCCACTGCCCACGGGGTTGAAATGACGTGGCGGCTGTTGTAGCTGAACTTCTCACCCGGCTCGATCAGCGGGGTCTCGCCGACCACGCCGTCACCTTCCACCACCAGCATCGTGCCATCGCTGTGAGTCACCACCCATTTGCGTCCCTTGATTGTGACCGGAACTTCACTGTCGTTATGGATGGAGATGAAATAAATGAACGAATGGGGCTTGTCCGACTGCTCCGGACGCAAGTGTTGGTAAAGCAGGCGGTCCACAGTGACCCGCAGGCCGGGCAACTCGAGGACATCCGCTTTTTCGCTCATGTCCGCCTAGGCTAGTTCGTCGGCGCTTGGGGAACAAGAGTCCGAAGCAACGAAAAATACGTTTTCACCAAGCGGACGGATGAAGATAAATGAAACGATTCGGTGACCTGCCGTGTCTGTTTTAAAACGCCACCCACATTCCGCTGCGGAGCGGACTAGGGAGGGCGTGCGTCACCGGATCGTTTCCTAGCACTATGTTACCGCCGCCGTTGCCCAAAGAGACGCCGCCACCTCTCCCAGTGCGGCCGAAGAAGAAGCGCTCCGTTCTCGGGCAACTCTTTCGCATCTTCCTGTGGACGGCGGCCATCGGCCTGTTTCTCTTGGTGGTCGTGGTGGGCATTGGCATTGCCCTCTGGAACAACGGTCGGGCGACTTCCTGGGCATTGGACACCGCCGCGAAGAAGGATAAGAAAGCGGCCCCGATCGAACGCCCGTGGCCGGATCCCAATCCGCCCAAGACCATTGCCAAGGCACGGACCGACGCCAGCAGCCTGAAATCCGGCGCCGATTTCTTTTCGCCCACCAACGTGTGGCTCGCCAGTTTCCATTTTACCGATGGGCAATGGAACGGCTTGGGACCGGATCACGTCGCCCCTGCCAAAGGCTTGTTCGGCGGCGATCACCGGGAATTCCCACTGAGCAACACCAACGCCAGCCGCAATGGATTGGCCGGGGCCGTGGGCCTGGATTTCAAATGGTCCGCCGCCGAAGTGGAACTCGGTGGTGTCGCCATTCCGGACGCCAAGATCCGGTTCAAAGGCAACGGAACCTATCTCCATTCCCGCACCAGCTATAAGCGCCCGCTCAAACTCGAACTACCCAAAGGCAAGAAGAACCGGCTCGCCGGGGAACGCGTTTTCAACTTTGGCAACCTCGCCTCGGACAACTCGGGCCTGGCCGACACCTTGGCCTACGAGTTCTTCCGGGATGCCGGTGTGCCCGCGCCCCGCACAGCTTTTGCGCGGACCCTCTTGACCATTGACGGCCAGTTCACCAATCGCCCCCTGGGTCTTTACGTCATGGTGGAGGACATTGACGAACGCTTCCTGGAAGACCGTTTTGGCGACAAGCCGCCCACCCTTTTCAAGCCCGTCACCTACCACCTTTTCAAGGACCTCGGCCCTGACTGGTCGGCCTACGCCAAGATCTACGATCCGAAAAAGAAGATCGAGGAGGCGGCACAAAAGCGGGTGATCGAATGCTCCCAATTCGTGACCACCGCCACCGACGAGGAGTTTGCCCGGCGCTGCGGCGAGTTCTTCGATCTCGATGAAACCGCCCGTTTCATCGCCGTCCTAAGCCTGATTTCCAGCTATGACGGCTTTTTGAACAACGGCCAGAACTTCTACATGTACCTGAACAACGAGACCGGCCAGTTCGGGTTTATTCCGTGGGACCTGGACCATTCCTGGGGTGGATTCATCTACACCGGCACCGCCCAACAGCGCGAAATCGCCAGCGTGATGCATCCCTTGGCGCGCCGGGTTCGCCTAGTGGACCGGTTACTGGCCGCTCCGGCGTTCCAGACCGTGTATCGCAAACGGGTCGAGGAGATCTTTCGCAAGCAGTTCGATCCCCAGCGC
The DNA here is from genome assembly GCA_035493435.1 of Candidatus Limnocylindria bacterium. GTDB lineage: Bacteria > Verrucomicrobiota > Verrucomicrobiia > Limisphaerales > UBA9464 > DATJII01. Next base: position 25,474 of record DATJII010000109.1, read on the forward strand.
CTCTCCAAGCGCGTGGATGACCTTGGGGCCGTTATTCGCCCAGTCGTGGCGGAGGAATCCGACTACCGTATCCAACGCTTCGAACAGGCGATGAGCGCCACACCCAACGAGGGGTTTCGGGAAGGGAATCCGGAAGATCCGCAACGTCCGGTGCACAAACTGAAAGTCTTCTTCGAGCATCGCGCCAAATCAGTGGCCGACCAACTGGCGGGCAAATCCGAGGGACACATTTTCCACCTCGACTCCAGCGGCGTCGAAGCGGCTGAAAACCAGCCTGCGGCATCCGAAGAGGCAGGGGCGACCAACAAAAACTGATTGAACGACCGTCGGCGAAGGCGTACTTTGTCCGTCCTCAGTTTGCGCGAGTAGCTCAATTGGATAGAGCGTTGGCCTCCGAAGCCAAAGGTTGTGGGTTCAATTCCCGCCTCGCGCACCATATGTTACTTTCACGATCTGCGCCGCTTCGCGGCGGTAACGGGTTGATGAGAGTACGCGTTGGAAAAGCCCGTAAAGACAAGAGAAAATCGTAGGGTTCAACAATCGAAAACGACACTTTTTTGCCTGAAATGAG
>DATJII010000110.1:0-8435 GCA_035493435.1 Candidatus Limnocylindria bacterium
AAAACTAACCTCCACCCCACCCGATATCGGTGGTGCCGAGGCCGTACCGACACCCATCCCATGAACATCTCGGAGCCCTTTGTCCGCCGCCCGGTGGGGACGTCATTGCTCGCCTTGGGAGTGCTGTTGTTGGGCATGGTAGCCTATCGCTTCCTGCCGGTCGCGCCCATTCCGCGCATCGATCTGCCCATGATCGCGGTGAGCGGTTCGCTGCCCGGGGCCGATCCCGCCACGGTGGCGTCCTCGTTGGCCGCACCGTTGGAACGTCGCCTGGGGCAGATCGCGGGAGTCACGGAGATGACGTCGGTGAGTACGATGGGTGGTTGCAGCATCACTATCCAGTTCGATCTGAACCGTGAGGCTGACGGCGCCGCCCGTGACGTCCAGGCGGCCATCAACGCCGCCACTGCGGATCTGCCCGCCAATCTCCCCGGCCCGCCCACCTATAGGAAGATGAACCCGGCGGACGCGCCGATCATGATCCTGTCCCTGACTTCGGATATCCTGCCGCTGGGCCAGATTTACCAGTACGCGGACGAAATCATCGCCCAGCGGATGAGCCAGGTGGAGGGGGTAAGCCAGGTCTTCATTGGTGGCGCCGACAAGCCGGCCGTGCGGGTAAAGGTTAATCCTGCCGCGCTGGCTTCCATGGGCATGAGCATGGAGGAAGTGCGGAATCTATTGGTGCAGGCCAACGTCAATTCGCCCAAGGGCAGCGTCGATGAAGGAATCCAGACCTTTTCCATCTATGCCAACGACCAGTTGAAGGAAGTGTTGGGCTATAGAAACCTTACCCTGACCCAAAAGCAGGGAGTGCCGGTAAAACTCAGCTCCGTGAGCCAGGTGGTGGAAGGCGGCGACAACGAACGAGTGGCCGGCTGGGCCAACGAACAACGAGCCATCCTGCTGATCGTCCAAAAACAGGCCGGCGCAAACGTGATCGAGACCGTGGACCGGATTAAAGCGGAGATACCCCGCCTACAGCGGTGGATTCCGCCTTCGCTCAAGATCGCCCCGCTCAGCGATCGTACCACGACCATTCGGGCCTCGGTGGACGACGTCCAGTTTTCGTTACTGTTGAGCATCGCCTTGGTCGTGCTGGTCATCTTTGTTTTCCTGCGGCGGTTCTGGCCGACGTTCATCGCCAGCGTCACCGTGCCTCTGGCGCTTTCGGGTACCTTCGGGGCCATGTACCTTTTGGGGTATAGCCTCGACAACCTATCCCTGATGGCCATCACCATCTCAGTCGGCTTTGTGGTGGACGACGCGATCGTGGTGATTGAGAACGTTTACCGGCATATTGAAGAAGGCGATGACGCCATGACCGCTGCCTTGAAAGGAGCCCGCCAGATCGGTTTTACCGTCATCTCGATGAGCCTTTCCCTGGTGGCGGTTTTCATCCCGCTGCTGTTCATGGGGGGTATAGTGGGTCGTCTTTTTCATGAATTCGCCGTCACGCTCAGCCTGGCCATCCTGATATCCGGCGTGGTTTCGCTGACGTTGACACCCATGCTCTGTTCTCGTTTTCTGAAACCGGAGTCCTCCTATAAAAATCCTGGCTGGTGGTATCGGGCGACCGAGCGACTGTTCAATGGCATCCTGCACATTTACGAAACCGGGCTGCGCTGGGTGCTCGTCCACCAGAAGTTCACCCTCTTTCTCGCGGCGGTGACGCTCGCGGCCACGGTGTGGCTCTATAGTGAGGTCCCCAAGGGATTTTTCCCGCAGCAGGATACCGGCGTAATCATGGCCACCACCGAAGCCGCGCAGGACATCTCGTTTGAAGCCATGGGCAAGCTGCAGCGACAGGTGGCCTCGATCATCCTGCAGGATCCCGCAGTGGATTCCCTGGGTTCGTTCATCGGGGCGGGTGGCGGTAATTCCACCCTGAATAATGGCCGTATTTTCATCACTCTCAAGCCCTTGGCAGACCGCAAAATAAGCGCGGATGAGGTGATTGGGCGTTTGCGCCGGAAGCTATCCACCGTCAGCGGCATTTCTGTTTTCGCCGTGCCCGTGCAGGATTTTCGCGTCGGCGGCCGATCCAGCAAGGCTCAATACCAATACGCGCTCCAATCGGGTGATTTGGATGACCTAAGTTATTGGACGGCGGAGCTGGTGAGTTACCTCAAGAAAGACCAGCGATTGAAGGATGTGACTGCCGACCAGCAGACGCGCGGCTTGCAGGTGCGCCTGGTGGTCGATAGGGATCGGGCGACGCGCCTGGGGGTCAGTTCGGCTTCCATCGACAACACGCTCTACGATGCCTTTGGCCAGCGACAGGTTTCCATTCTCTACCAGCGGTATAATCAGCATCACGTGATCCTCGAGGTGGACCCCATGTACCAGCAGGATCCCACTGCGCTGAACAAGATTTACGTCAAATCCACCAATGGGGCCGCCATTCCCCTCGCGAGTGTCGCCCAGTTCCGCACCGTGCCCGGCAGCCTTTCGGTGAATCACCAGGGGCAGTTTCCGGCGGTCACGATCTCCTTCAATCTCGCGCCTGGAGTCGCCCTGGGGCAGGCCACGGAAATCGTCCAGCGAGCGTCGGAAGCCTTGAAGATCCCTTCGTCGGTGCAGGGCAGCTTTCAGGGAACGGCCCAGATGTTCCAGGCCTCGCTTAAGTCCACCCCCCTGCTTTTGCTCGCGGCATTGGTGACCGTGTACGTGGTACTGGGAATGTTATATGAGAGCCTCGTTCACCCGATCACGATTCTTTCGACCCTGCCCTCGGCGGGCGTGGGAGCCTTGCTGGCGTTGATCGTTGTGGGCATCGACCTCTCCCTGGTCTCGTTCATTGGCATCATCCTGCTGATGGGCATCGTCAAAAAGAATGCCATCATGATGATTGATTTTGCGCTGGACGTGGAACGACGGGAAAATCTGTCGCCCGAGGAAGCGATCTATCAAGCGTGCATCATTCGGTTTCGCCCCATCATGATGACCACCCTGGCCGCCTTGTTTGGGGCGATCCCGCTCGCGATTAGTTTCGGAGTGGGTTCAGAATTGCGCCGGCCCCTGGGCGTCGCTGTGGTCGGGGGCCTGATCCTTTCCCAGGCCCTGACCCTCTACACTACGCCGGTCATCTACCTGACCTTCGAGCGTATGCGCCAAGGGACACAAGCGTGGAAGGCGGCCCGCCGGAGTCGTCGGAATCCAGGTCTTCCCTTGGCTGGCGAAGCCGCGCATCCGTAGGCGGGCGCATCTTCAATTCGTGGGAAGGATGCGAATAGAATCAGGGGTGCGCCACCCCCCTCATCCGGCCTGCGGCCACCTTCTCCCCCAAGGGGGCGAAGGAAGTTGCTTCGCTTTATTTACACGCGTTCGTGTCCCCTCGCCCCCAGGATTTTCTGGGGGAGAGGGCTAGGGTGAGGGGGAAACCCACGATTTGGAGATGCGCCCTCCCGTAGGCCTCGTTGGCGAAATTGAAGTGACACAGCGATGCCCGCCCTGTATGGGGTGTCTTTCTATCGCCCATGGGATCGAATGCTACAACTGGCGAGAAGACCGGCCTCGGATCTCGTACCTTCGGACAGAAGCTGGCTGGCTGGCTGGCCGACAGTGCTCTCATGTTGCACGGCCGGTCGGTCATGGAGCGCAATTGGAAGGACTGCCTGTTGCCGTTGAGCAAATGGCAGAAACTCTCGGCGGGCGGCTACCTTATCCTGAAAGACTACTCCAACGGACTTTTTCCCCCGACGTTTGCGGATCAGGCCAAGGCTTATCAGGCGGAGATTGACTACTTTGGCTCCATCCCGGGAACGGAGAAGGAACGGATGATCCACAGCCACATCGTCAAACCATTCTGGGGCGCGTACAGTTTCGGCAAATATAGCCGCGATTTCATCCAGCTGCAGGAGTGCTTCGACGCCTTGGGTCTCAAGCAGGGCGACCGGCTGCTCGAACTCGGGTGCGGGTGCGGCTGGACGGCGGAATTCCTCGCGTTGTCAGGCTATCGCGTCGTGGGAACTACTATCGCGCCTGACGACGTCCTGATCGCCAATAAACGGGCGGAGGCATTGGCGACCCGTGGCTTGTCATCGGACTTGATGAGTTTCAAGGTGGCCCCGATGGAAACAGTCGACCAGGCCATGGGCGACGACCGGCAGTTCGACGCCGTGTTCGTGTTCGAGGCACTGCACCACGCGTTCGATTGGCGCCAGGCAACACAGGCCGCCTGCCGTTGCCTGAAACCCGGCGGCTGGCTGCTGCTGGCGAATGAACCGAATCTAAGTCACACGTTTGTCAGCTACCGCATCTCCCGCCTGACCAATACCCACGAGATCGGGATGAGCCAGGCGGAATTGATAGCCGAGATGAAGCGCGGTGGTTGCGGAGAGATAAAGATATTCCAGCCCGGGTTCGATAACCGGGTCACCGCCCATTGGCTCGCGGGCCGCAAGGCGGGTTGATCGGTGTGGCCCGGCGACCGCCCGGTGCCAGGTTCCAAATTAGAAACATGCTCTCGACGCTCACGGAGGAATTCCTGGTGCACCTGCGGCACGAGCGCGGGCTCGCGGACCATACGCAGAAGACCTATAAGTTGCTCCTGGATCGTTTCACCACCTGGGCCGAGACGCAGGGCGTGGGAGAATGGGGGGATATCAAGACCGACCTGCTGTTGAAATTCCTGGATCATGAGCGAAACCGGGCCCTGGAAACCGAAGGCCGCAAGAAGGCCAAGCTCAGCGATGCGAGTGTTTACCTGCAAGTGGCGGCCTTGAGGGCGCTATTTCGTTTCGCCGAAAACGAGGGGTTCGTGAAGGTGAACCCGGCGGAAAACCTGTCGTTGCCCCGGCGCGGCAAAAAGATTCCCAAGACATTGAGCGAAGCCGAGATCGAGGCGATTTTGAAACCACCGGTAGAAGCCACCCCGTCTGCGTTGTGCGATCACGCGGTCCTGGAACTCGCCTACGCAAGCGGTTTACGGCTGGCCGAGTTGCGGCAACTGCGCCTGGAACAACTGCACCTGGAATCGGGCTTCGTCACCGTGTTGGGAAAGGGCAGCAAGGAGCGTTTGGTGCCGGTGGGCCGGGAAGCGATCGAATGCCTGAATCGTTATCTCCAATCGGGGCGTCCCGCGCTGGTTAAGCCGAAGACCCCGGCCGCCGTCTTTCTCACCCAGCGCGGCACCTCCTTTGGCCACGTAACCCTCTGGCTGCGTATCAAAAAAGCGGTCGAACGTGCGGGGGTATCCCGCCATGTGACCCCCCACATGTTGCGCCATAGTTTCGCCACGCACCTCATGGAACATGGCGCCGACCTCCGGGTTATCCAGGAACTGCTCGGCCATTCCAGCATCGCCACTACTGAAATCTATACCCACGTGGCCCGCGACCGCCTCCAGGCCGTCCACGAAAAATTCCACCCCCGCGCCTGATCCCTCGCCTGTAGCCACCGAGGTAACGACGTGGGAGGGGTGTGGTGGAGGCGATCATCCATTTGTCATCGGTGCGTCCCTTGGCCAAGGCCGGCGTACAATGGATTGCGTGTCGTCCTCTGTGGACTTACGATGAGGCCGTGATCGCGACCAGTTATCGCTACATCGTGCGTCGGGCCGGAGTGCGCTCGGGCCATGCCATCATTGAAGGCACCAGAATAGGAGTGCATGACGTGATCGCGATGATTCGAACCGGTTGCACCGTGGATGAGGTGGTGGCTTCTTTTCCAAAACTTTCACGCGCCCAAGTCTACGAATCACTCGCTTACTACGAAGACCACCGGGAACAATTGGAACCTCTCGTCACCTCCCAAACCGCCGAACTGGACGCGTGACGTTTCTGGTCGACGAAGACGTGCCGATCGAAATCGATCGTTGCCTGCGACAAGGCCTGCACGAGACGGTGAGGGTTGCCGAGGTTTTGGGTTTTCGGACCGATGACGTGGATATTTGGGAATACGCCTGCGGCAACGGGTTGATTGTCATTACCTGCAATCGTCAGGATTTCTTGGAATTGGCGGGAACGTCACCTGCCGCTGGTTTGATCGTACTCAATCGTCGTCGTACGCGTCAGGCTGAGTGCGTTCATTTGCTCCATCTTATCGATACGGCGGGCGAAACGGGTCTCAAGAATAATATCAACTTTGCCTAGTCCTTTCGTCTATGGGCCGCCTTGCAAGGCCATCTTCTTAAAACACCACCACGCCCTTCGCCAACCGCCCGCCCAGCATATCGTCAAAGGCCTCGCCCAGTTCCTCCAGCCGGTAGGTTCGTGTCACTAATTCATCGAGGAACAATTCTCCCTTGAGGTAATGCCCGAAGATCCGGGGGAAGTCGCGTGAGGGGACGCAGCCACCGTAGAGCGGCGTGATATAAGTCTTGTTCCACATGAACAGCGGCATATCGATCGTGACCGGATCGTTGATGCCACTGACCTGCAGCGCCATCCCGCCATTGCGAGTCAGTTGCAAGGGAGCCGCCGCCAGTGCCGGAACTGCCGTGGCCTCAAAAGCGAAGTCGGCCCCACGCCCCTTCGTGAGGGCTTTCACCCGGGCGACAATCGCGTCCCATCCACTGGAGTCCTTGGAGGTTTGAATGACGTCGGTGGCTCCAAAACGCCGTGCCCTTTCAAGGCTTTCCGCATGGAGATCCAGGGCGATGATCGTCGTTGCGCCCGCGAGCCTGGCACCTTGGATGACGTTGAGTCCAACTCCGCCACAGCCGATGACGGCGACCGAATCACCCGGCTGGATCCTGGCGACGTTCATCGCCGAGCCGAAGCCAGTCATGACCCCGCAGCCCACGATGCAAGCCGAAGGAAAGGAAATCCCTGGTGGCAAAAGCGTCGCCGCTTCCTCGCGCACCAGAGCCAGCGGGGACAGCGTCCCCAGGTTAAACGACCGATCAAGCGGTTGACCTCGCCACAGCGTTCCTTCCCGATGCGCGTGGGCAGCCGAAGGCTCCATGACATAAGCGGGTCGGCTCACCTCACAGAGCACCGCCTGGCCCCGCTGGCACTGGAAACAATCGCCGCACGGAATGGCCCAGTTTAATACCACAGCGTCGCCGGGCTTGAACTGGGTCACTTCCGAGCCTACTGCTTCCACGATTCCAGCGCCCTCGTGGCCCATCAACAGGGGTCGCTTCCAGCTGAGCGAGGCGTGATCCGTGTGGCAAAGCCCCGCTGCCTTGATGGACACACGAAGCTCGCGACCAATGGGCTCATCCACCTCGACTTCATCGAGCTGGAAACCGCCGTGACCGTCAGCAATTGCGGCGGAGACTTTGAGTCGAGACATGGCAGGTGGGTGGGAGGACCTGTGATTATCGGCTGTGGCTCAGCAACCAATCAAAGAACGTCGGTTCGTTATAGGCCTGCGTCCATGAATCGTGTCCCGCCTCGGGATAAACCGTGAGCTGAATGTCTTTAACCCCTGCGGTCTTGAAAGCCGCGACCATCCGTTGGCTTTCATCCAGCACCACCACCGGATCCTTGGCGCCATGGAAGGCCCAGACCCCAAGCGTCTTCATCGATTCCTTTTGTTCCTTTGTTTGCAAGAGAATGCGGAGCCGTTCACCGCCCCCGCAAATTGGGGCCACGGCCGCAAATCGCTCGGGATGCCGGGAAGCCAGGCTCCAAGTCCCGAAGCCGCCCATGCTCAATCCCGTAAGATAGACCCGCTTCGGATCCACCCGATGATGGGCCATCACCTCGTCAATCATTCCCAACACCGTGTCGTCCTCCCAAATCTGTCCTTCGGGACACTGGGGTGAGATCAGGATAAACGGAAAATCGCGTCCTTCCCGAACCAGCTTGGGCGGTCCATGAACCGCTACGGCGGTCAGATTGGTGCCTCGTTCACCCGCACCGTGTAGGAAGATCACCAGGGGCCAAGCCTTGGTGGCATCGACCGAGTAATCCTTCGGCAGGTACTTCAAGTAGTTGAGCCCGACTGTCTTGGTGACCGTTTTGGAGAACTGCTCCGGTGACTGCGCCCCCACTGGGCTAGTCAGTGTGATCGGCGTTTTGGCTGCCAAGCCATATCCACCGGTCGACGTTGAGCAACCGGCCAGAAAAGCCAGCGTCCCTGCCGCAAGAAATACGGCCAGCGAACGGAAACGAGGAAAGTGCATACCGATTTGTGGCAGTGTCCAAAGACCCTGACAACCACGATTCGCCCAAGGGAGGGCGTCATGACGCAAAACTTCGCGTAGCGTCCCGGAGTGCGGCAGTTGCTGCCGCTTTGCTCGCGGGTGTTGGCTGGCAAGTGGGGATTCATGCACGTGACCGCTGCCGAGCGAATTGCCCAATCCCTTCGTTGGGCGTCTCGAGCCCTCCCCAATCGAATTGCCCATCGTCAGGTTTGCATTTCGCCGCCGGATATCCGTAAATCGTGGTCCGGCGTATCCGCGCCGGACGCATTGGGCGCGTGGTGGAATTGGCAGACACGAGGGACTTAGGATCCCTTGGCGCAAGCCGTGCAGGTTCAAG
>DATJII010000111.1:0-29363 GCA_035493435.1 Candidatus Limnocylindria bacterium
ATAGCCATTGCGGGGACTACTCCGACGGATGCAACAAGGCCCCATCCAGCTCGTGTGGCACCTGAGAGTCACCACGCCACGAATTCCCATAACCATGGCCGCCAGTATCAGCGCGGCAGATCGCTTGGCTGGCAGCACCCATATCCATTTTGGTGTCGGTGGCTGATCACAAGGTTTGTGACTGCCAGTAGGACGAGGGATCACGCCCGAATTCTGTCCCAAATGCGACACCTGTGGAAGTTTCGGCCATTCGTCCGCCGGACGGAATTATATCATCCTCGTCCCGGTTGGCTGAACTCGAGGGCACGAGCGTGTTAGCCCCGGAAAACCACCCGTTCACCCCTGCTTGATTGTTCACCGACAAGTCCTGCCTTTGGCTCAAGAGCCGGTATCCCAATCCTGCGGAAGGCGGTCGAATCCTCCCTAAACCCAGTGATGAAATCCTATTTCCGTTACTCGCTCGCTGTTGATAGATTCGCCGCCGATTTGGTTCCCGAGAAGATCGCCAAGCCATGAACAACGTACACCTCGCCGTTCAGTTCTTCCTGCAAATTGCTGTCATTTTGCTATTCTGCCGAGTGGTCGGCGCCATAGCCAAACGATTTGGCCAGCCCCAGGTCGTCGCCGAAATGCTCGCGGGCGTATTGCTCGGCCCGTCGCTTTTTGGACTTATCTGGCCGGAAGCCCAGGCGTGGCTTTTCCCCTGGGACAAAGCCCAGAAACTGCGCGACACCCAAAGCTACCTTTTCCCCGCCTCACAACTGGGCCTGGCCCTCTATATGTTCGTGGTTGGAATGGAATTCCGGGTGGATATCGTGCGGAAACGGCTCAAGAGTTCCATCGCGGTTTCCCTGGCCGGCATGGTTGTCCCCTTCGTCCTGGGCGCCGGGCTGGCATGGATCCTTTTTCGTTATACCGATCTGTTCCCGAAACAGACATCCCTGCCGGAAGCCATGCTGTTTCTGGGCGCCTCCATGTGCATCACGGCGTTTCCGATGCTCGCCCGCATCATTCATTTCAAAAAGCTCACCGGCACGACCATGGGCACCGTGGCCCTGGGCGCGGGCGCGATCGATGACGCGACCGCGTGGTGTTTGCTGGCGGTCGTGCTGGCCAGCTTCGACCACAATTGGGCGCACGCCTGGATCAATATCGCCGGTGGCGCCGCCTACGTCGCGACCACGCTGCTCATCGTCCGCCCACTCCTGGCGCGGATAAAGCCCCTGATTGTCAAAGAGGGGACTCTTACCGAGGCGGGCCTCGTCATCGGCCTGGCGGTGATGTCACTGGGAGCATGGATCACTGACTTCATCGGACTCCACGCCGTGTTTGGGGCCTTCATCATGGGAGCGGCAATCCCCCGCGGGGTAGTCGCCCATGACCTCATCAAGCGGCTCCAACCGCTCACTGTCGCGCTATTGCTGCCACTTTTCTTCACCTACTCCGGGCTGAACACCAAGATTGGACTCCTGAACACCAGCTTCCTCTGGCTGATGTGCGGTGCGGTGCTCGTCGCCGCCGTCGTGGGCAAAGGTGTCTCCTGCTGGCTCGCCGCCCGGGCCACCGGAATCTCGAATCGGGAAGCCATGGGAATTGGCATCCTGATGAATGCGCGTGGCCTCATGGAGTTAATCATCATCAACATTGGGCTCCAGCGCGGGATCATCTCTGAAGGGCTATTCGCCACTCTGGTGATCATGGCCATTATCACCACGCTCATGGCCTCCCCCATTTTTGAGCGTCTCGTGGGCTCCAGCAGCTACAAACCAGCCCTGGAACCCGAGGCAGAACCCGCCGAGGTGGGTCGGGATCAGCATCAAGGCATGACGGTTTGATGACTGTATTGTCACGCCGGGGTCATGACATCGTAAAAATCCGGCCTTAAGCTGGATGAATGGGATTCCAGCCGATACACCTCCACCAGGGCGTGCCTTGCCGCATCTTCGCCGGGCTGCTGCTCGCGGTACTCCTTTCCTTAGGGGCCGCGCCCCTGCACGCGGGCAGGACCACGCTCACGCCCTGGAGGCCGGTGTTCAAAGGGATTGACCATGCGATAGGAACCAACGTTCCGGGAGCGGGAGCCTCGTTCGACAACCAGATGGTGATGCATGTCATGCGGGTCGACACCTCCGATCCCGATATTCGCTTCTTGCCCACGCCCCGAATCCTGGTGAATTACGCTTCGGGGGCACGGGAAACCGCCGGATACACCGTCACGCAGTTCCTGCGGACGAACAAGGTCCAGCTCGCGATCAACGCCAATTTCTTCAACCCCACGCAATATTATTTGCCTCCGGGAACACCCATGGATGTCTCCGGCCTGTTTATCAGCCAGGGCGACCTTGTCTCCCAGCAAAACAGCCGGATCGACTCCTCATCGCTGTTGATAGACGGAGCCAACAGAGCTCATTTCGTGATGACCAATTGGCCGGCGGCCAGCACTGCGGGCATTTCCAACGCCGTGTCCGGGCAATATCCCGTGGTGGTCGCGGGTATCAATATAGGACGGCAATACTTGAGCGACCCAGACACGGTTCACGATGTCCAGCCACGAACGATTTACGGCCTTTCCAAGGACCGCCGATTCCTCTACCTGATGACCATTGATGGTCGCCAGTCTCCTTATAGCACCGGGGCGCTCGATTGGGAAGGCGCCGGCTGGATGCTTATGGCCGGTGCGTACGAGGCCGCCAACATGGACGGAGGCGGATCGACAACCCTGGTGATGGAAACCTCGACCGGTGGCAGCGTGGAGGTAAACCACTCCAGCGCGGTGGCGGATTCAGGCAAGGAACGCACGGTCGGGGCGCACTTCGGAGTGTTTGCCAAACCCGTCCCAGGCGTCATCAACGACGTGATCGCGCGTGCCGACGACGACGCGGCCACTATTCTCTGGACCACCACCAGTCCCTCCACCAGCCAGGTAGAGTACGGCACCACCCCGGGCTTTGGCTTGAGCACGGCTCTAAACACCACCTTGGTAACCAACCACGCCGTGCTATTGACCAACCTGCTGCCCAACACGGGATATTATTTCCGGGCCCATTCCAGCATTGGCGCCAATGCCTACGCTTCGTCGAACCTGTTCTTCACCACCTCCAACTATGTCACCACCAATCTCGTGGTGGATTTTCCGTCGACCTGGAAATACACGGTGGCCAATCTCGATGGCCTGAATTGGACGGATCGTACCTACAATGACAGCTTATGGGAAGGTTCCGGACAGGGATTGCTGTTGGTCGATTTGCGTGGATTGAATCCTGACATCCAACCCCAAGGGGCCTCGCTGCCCACCGACCCAGGCACACAGGAACCCTATATCACGTACTATTTCCGGACCCATTTCGATCTCCCTTCGGTTTCATCCGGGACGTCCATTGTCTTGACGGGTTATATCGATGACGGGGCTGTCGTCCATCTGAATGGAACCGAGATCTCCCGGCTTCGCATGGAGGATGCCCCGACAACCATTTCAAACCAATCCCTGGCCGTCACCTTCCCCTGCGACGGCGATGCCACCTGCCTCGATGGCTTCGATCTCCCATTAGGCGTCGGGAGCCGGCTCCGCGCCGGGGACAACGTGCTATCGGTTGAAGTTCATAATTATGACCCCAACAGCGCCGACATCACCTTCGGCCTGCAAGCCACCGTGACCGACCGCATCGCCCTCCCCCCGCGCCTGTTACTGTCGACCACCAACGGCACCGGAAACCTGGACTGGACCGCCGGAGGCTACGTCCTCCAGCAGGCCCCCAACATTGATGGCCCCTGGACCACCCTCCCCGGTCCCATCGCCGCCGGCCCCTATCCCATTCCAGCGCCCGCGGGGGGCCAGATCTTCTACCGGCTTTGGAAGTAAGGTTCAGGTGGTCCTTCTCCAAAACGGCTCCGTGCCCAACAAACGACCTCAGAAAGAACCCGTCAACCCCCGATCAAATCCACATTGACGGGTTTACAATCGCCTGTCGGCGAGGCATCTTCACGCAGGATTTTTGTCCATGACTGCCGAGATTCGACACCATTGGTCCGTTGAAGAGCTGCGCGCGATCCACGATCTGCCGTTGCTCGAACTGGTTTTCCAAGCGGCGACTGTCCATCGCAAGTTCCACAATCCTCGCGAGATGCAGGTGAGCAAGCTCATTTCCATCAAGACCGGGGCTTGCGTGGAAGATTGCGCCTATTGCGCCCAAAGCTCCCGGTATTCGACCGGTGTGCAGGCCGAACGGATGATGGAGAAGGAAAAGGTCGTCGAAATCGCGGCCCGGGCGAAGGCGGCTGGAGTTTCCCGGGTTTGCCTTGGGGCAGCCTGGCGAGAGGTCAAGGATAACAGTCAGTTCGATAAGGTCATCGACATGGTCCGGGAGGTCACCGACATGGGCCTCGAGGTTTGTTGTACCTTGGGCATGCTGAACGAAAGCCAGGCCCATCGGCTCGAGCAAGCGGGGCTCTATGCCTACAACCACAATCTCGACACTTCCGAAGAGTACTACGAGACGATCATCACTTCGCGCACCTACGCGGATCGGCTCAACACCTTGGAGAACATCCGCAAGACCAACGTCACGGTATGTTCGGGCGGAATCATTGGCTTGGGCGAGTCAGTTGATGATCGGCTCAAGATGCTGCGGAACCTGGCCGCGATTCAGCCCCATCCAGAGTCAGTGCCCATCAATATCCTGAGCCGGGTTGCTGGCACTCCCATGGCGTCCAACCCCGAGGTTCCTGTCTGGGACGTGATCCGGATGATCGCCACAACCCGTATTGTCATGCCCCAATCGGATGTCCGCCTGACCGCCGGGCGCATCAAACTGGACCAGACGGCTCAAGCCCTGTGTTTTCTGGCAGGCGCGAATTCCATTTTCTCGAGCGAGACCGAATTCATGCTCACCAAGGCCGTTCCCTCGCCAAGCTACGATGCCGACAAAACGTTGCTGACCGCGCTGGGTATGCAGATGCGCGAGCCGTTCAGCCACGGTCGCCCCGAACACTGTGCGACCGAGTGTTCCTCCACCGAGCACGAAGTGGTCACGGCCAAGTAGCTGCGCTAACCGAGTTTTCTTCCAACTGGCGCCCTTTCGCGCCTACAGGCTCCCGGCATCGGTCCCTAACCGATACGCCCTCAAGAATCCGAAATGCGCGGGCGCATTATATTATCGTAGGTTTCGCCCCTTCACCCTGGCCCTCTCCCCCGAAAAATCTCGGGGCGAGGGGATCAGCGGAGGTGCCAATGAAGCGAAACGTCATCCTTCGCTCCCTGGGGAAGAAGGTGACCGCAAGCCGGATAAGGGGGAGGCGTACCATTGGTTCCAACCGCCTCCCGCCCATCAGAGGAAGATACGGTCCCAAACGCACGGTCGCCAATTCCGGCACTTGCCGATTCATGGAAAACGTGTTGGAGTCACCCCAGACTCCGAGCATCAAGCCACATGTCGTTCCAGAATGTAATACACAATGACCTGATGTTGCTGTTGTTCGCCGCTTTTGCCAGCGGCGCGTTGTTCAGCCTGGGAGTCCTTACCATGGTGGCCGAGTATAAGAAAGCCGCCGCCCGCCGTTCCGCGTCCGGGCGGCCGGAATCGAATCCGGAAGAGTCGTCCCGCTCCTCATCAACGGAACGGAAATAGACCACGAGCTCGGACTCCAATAGCCGCCCGTGCAGGAGCACAATATCGGGCCGATTTTTCGTGTTTACCGGGGCAGCAACCCCTCGCAAAGCCGCAGGATGCGCTTGCCGGAGATTCGCATGAGGAACGTGCGCCGCAGCCAGCCTTTGTCTCTTAGGTTACGACCGTGAAAACGACCCAACTCCTGTTTCAGGATGTCCATGTTCTTAACGGTGGCGATTTCGTGCAGGAGCTCGAAATCTTCCCGGAAGATCGATGGATCAACACGCATCCACAACCTGGCCAGCGGCACGGCGTGACGATAAAGGAAGAGCCCGAACGCCCGACTCTCGTAGTCCTCGGGCGAACATCCGTATCGGGCACAGAAACCCTGCCGGAAACTGCCGTCCCACGATACCTGGGCTGGCGTCGCTCCCGCCTCCGCTGTCTTTTCGTCACAGACCATCACCGACACCATACTTCGCTGCCTTTCATTTCCATTTCGCACCTGCCGCCCCCGTAGTATCCGTGAACCAGTTCTGACCCGCACACCAATGCATGGGGAGGCATCTATTGGAATCAAGGCAGCATTGGGGAATGTCCCCAATGCTGCCTTGGACCGCCGCCTTCTAGCATTGAAAATGCCAATGGCCGTTCTCGGTGGATATTCCCTGGAAGAGAGTTGAGAAATCTTGCGCATCCGGACGACAGGCCAACGTCCATAAAGGTTTGATTTCGTTTGTGATTTATTTATATCAAACGCTTGGGAAAGCGGCACATGAGACCGGGTGCTGATGCCAAAGGTGAATCCCCACCGAAAGGCTGCCCTGAGGGAGCGGTTTCGATTCCAATTCGTGACAGCCCACGACGAATCCCCACTACTGCCTGACCGCCGACTTCTGGCTGCAGTTACGCCTAGTGGGCAAGGAAAGCGCCAGCAAGATCCGGCGCAAACTTACTGGACGGCCGTCGCCGGAACCTCTGGCTCGACCCATTTCTTGTGGTCCTTGATCAGGTCCACCAGCCGATCCACAGCCTCGACTTCTGGAATATTGAACTTCACCGGAGTCTTACCGACGTAGAGGTTGATCTTCCCGGGAGCCCCACCGACATAACCAAAATCGGCATCGGCCATCTCACCGGGGCCATTCACAATACAACCCATGATGGCGATTTTCACGCCCTTGAGATGCTCGGTCCGAGCCTTGATCCGGGCCGTGACATGCTGAAGATTGAAGAGCGTGCGCCCACAACTCGGGCAGGCCACGTAGTCAGTCTTAAAGCTCCGGCACCCAGCAGCTTGGAGAATATTATAAGCCAGGCGCAGGGATTGTCCGGCTCCCGCTTCGCTTCGGATCAGAATGGCATCGCCCACACCGTCCGCCAGCAACGCTCCCACTGACACTGCGGCCCGCAGCAGGGCGATATTCGGATCCAGCGGAGTGGCCGTGAATGCGAGGCAGTCCTTCAGCAAGATGGGATTGCGTCGTCCCAACCGGCTCAACTGGGCCGCCAGCAAACGGAACGCAGTAATCGGAGGCAAATCGACTCCGTCACGGACCGTCACCAACTGGGTCTCGCAGAGGACGTCTTCCAACTGCAATTCGATCGTCGGATCCAGTTCCAGGACGTTCAAGTCCTCATAGATCCCCTCTGGCTTGACGTCCGCCTTGGGAGAGATTCTGGGGGCAACCTTGTCGAAAACGGCCTGGGTCACCACGACTCGCACCGTCTGCTCATCACCGCAGCGCACATCGCCCAGATTGGCCTCCAGACTTTCGCGGCGCTTGAAATTAAAGGGGTCCCACGGCAATGGCGCTTCCCGGAGGCCTCCACGCACGTTCGTAAGAGTCGGAATCTGCGCCAGCAGGTCGTTACAGACGGCAATCTCGCGGGGGCTGTCTTCGGTCAGCGAAACTCGGATGGTATCACCGATGCCATCACACAGCAGCGATCCAATACCGATGGCCGACTTGATGCGACCGTCCTCGCCTTCGCCCGCTTCCGTCACGCCCAAGTGCAAGGGATAGTTCCAATCCGGCCCCAATTCGGCCAACCGCGTGGCAAGCATCCGGTAGCACTCGATCATGACCTTCGGGTTGCTCGATTTCATCGAGAACACGAAGTTGTGGAAACCCTGATCACGGCAGATCTGCGCGAATTCCAAGGCGCTCTCAACCATGCCCAGCGGAGAATCGCCGTAACGATTCATGATCCGGTCAGAAAGGGAACCGTGGTTCGTACCGATACGCAACGCGCGGCCCAACCGTTTGGCTTCGACAACCAAGGGGACAAACGATTCCCGTACTCGTTCCAGCTCTGCGGAATACTCCGTATCGGTGTATTCACGGACAGCGAACTTCTTCTTGTCGGCGTAGTTGCCAGGATTCACCCGGACTTTTTCCACCCACTTGACCGCTTCCATCGCGGCGTCCGGTTTGAAATGGATATCCGCGACGATTGGCACCCAGCAATCGCGAGCCCGCAATTCGGCGACGATGTTTTGCAGGTTCGCCGCATCCTTGACCGTAGGTGCAGTGATGCGGACGATCTGGCAACCCACTTCGACCAGTTCCAGCGTCTGCTTCACGCATTCCGCCGTGTTCATGGTGTCGCAAGTGAGCATCGATTGCTTCACAACCGGATGCTGACCACCGATCACGACTCCACCACGCTGCGGATCTCCGACCACCACCTCACGGGTGATGCGACGGGCAAAATTCCAAGGTGAACGGCAATAGTTCATCGAACAGCGTTAATGAACGGTCAAACGAGGTCCGCAGTCAACGAATTCGGCCGAACCTACTTCGAACCCTCAGGGGTGGCAGACTCCACCACTGATTCCTGTTTCAAGAGATTCCTGATAATCGGCCCACGGCGCGTCAGGTCAAAAAACGTGACGTAGAGCATGAAGGAAATCAGGAGCACCGCAAACGTCATGGTCAATGCTTCCACCAAGCGGGTGGCGAGACGACGCCGGGTCACCCACTCGTAAAGGGCGATGACGATATGCCCGCCGTCGAGGACCGGAATGGGCATCAGGTTGAGGATTGCGAGGTTCAGGTTGACGACGATCATGAAATACAGCGCCAGCCGGAAGTCGGTTTTCGCCTGGATTGCCAAGACACCAAAGATACCCACCGGGCCGCTCATGTCCTTCGCACTCACACCGGTTTGTTTGGAGTGAACGAGGGCTCCCACCGTGTCGCGTAGAGTCCCGAGGACCTTCGAAAAACTCTCCACGGGCGTCGGACCTGGTTTTTGCACCCGGTAGACCGTCTGTCGGCTAGGGGACAGATGGACACCAATAAGACCTGTCTTAGTGTCCGGATCCAACCGGGGAGTGACGGTCAGCTTTTGCACTTTACCACCCCGAAGGACTTCCACCTCGCTGGGCTTTTCCGGTCGTAGGTGTATCAGGTCCACCAATTGGGACTGCGCCAATACCGGAACGCCGGCAAACGTGCTGAATTCATCGTCGGCGAGAAGGCCCGCTTTCTCGGCGGGACTACCGGGAACCACTTGCGCCACAATCGGATGATCTTTGGGGGTGAGATTCAACAGTTTGAGGCCAAATTCCAGGTTGTTGGTCAACGGCAACTCGTAAGGCGTGACAACCCCGTCACGCTCCAACTTGACCTGCACCGAATTCGTGGACCGCGCAAGCTTCGTGAACATCTGGACGTCCAGCCAGGAGCGGACCTGCTTGCCGTCAACCGCCACAATGCGGTCCCCTGCTTTGACGCCCAATTTGGCCTCCACGGAGCCGGGTTCGACGTAGCCGATGATACTGGGGTCAATCAGCACCGGCAGCCCAAAGATCCAGATGATCACTGCCACGAGAAAGGCTAGGGCGACATTCATGACCGGACCGGCCAAGGCCACCAGAATTCTGGACAGCGGAGGAGCGGGCGGCACGTTGCCTTCGGACTTCCCCTCAATGGCGTCGGAAGTTTGCATCTGCGGTAACTTCACAAAACCGCCGGCGGGAATCCAACGGACAGCCCATGCCACTCCCACTCGATCGACGAAACCGAAGATTTTCGGTCCAAAGCCGATCGAGAAGCCCTCCACCACCATTTTCCGGCGGAGAGCCATCCAGTAATGCCCGAATTCGTGCACGAAAATCGACAACCCAAAAAGGGCGAGGACTTCCACGCCTATCACAATTTTATCAAAAAATTCCGACATTGAACTTTATGCACGTTAACCCAGCCACCGAGGTCTGGCAACTCGACTGCCATAGACTCCTCAACGACACCGAGGAGGACAACACACTAGGGGAACTGTTCGAGGAAATTTGCTTAGCAAAATTCATTCCCTTTCGATGCGGATACTGTCCTTGCTGTTCTCGAATCGGCGGCTTTAATCGTCGGCACGATGAATTCCGCACGCATTGGCATCATTGGCGGTAGTGGCCTCTACCATATTGAGGGCTTCACCAATCAAAAATGGGTCTCAGTGAAAACTCCGTTTGGCGATCCTTCCGACGAGTTTCTGACCGGCGAACTAGGTGGACGTTCCGTGGTCTTCCTCCCGCGCCATGCCCGGGGACACCGAATCCTCCCTTCGGAACTGAATCACCGCGCCAATATGTGGGCCATAAAGCAACTCGGCGTGCATTGGGTCATCAGCGTGAGCGCCGTCGGCTCACTCCAAGCCAAGTACCGCCCCTGTGATATCGTATTGGTGGACCAGTTTGTGGATCGCACCAAACGGGACTTCGAACACACCTACTTCGGTAACGGTATCGTCGCCCATATCGCGTTCGCGGATCCCATCTGCGAGGAACTCCGGCAAATCCTCCTCCAAGCGGCGAAAGGCCGAAAAGCCAACGTACACGATGGCGGTACCTACGTGAATATGGAGGGCCCTGCCTTCAGCACCCGGGCCGAATCCCTGTTCAATCATCGATCAGGCTTCGACGTCATCGGTATGACCAATCTGGGAGAAGCCAAATGCGCGCGCGAGGCAGAGATCGCCTACGCCTCGATGGCCATGGTCACGGATTATGATTGCTGGAAGGTGGACGAGGCCCACGTCACCGTCGAAATGGTCATCGACAACTTGATGAAGAATGCCGCCATGGCCAAAGCCATTGTTGCCGACGCCATTCCCCTGATTCCCACCGAACCAGCCTGGAGCTGCCACGGGGCGCTTCGCAACGCCATCATGACCGACCGGAAGCTGTGGCCGAAAGAAACGGTGGAAAAGCTCGGACCTATTCTCGCCAAATACCTTTGACCGCCACTCGCCGTCGTTCCTGTGAATGACGGGCATAAAAAAGGCCTGCCGTTTGTCGGCAGGCCTTTTTTCGTTCTAACTCGCTCAAGCCTTGGTGACCGGAGACTTGGCGGAATCCTCGCCCTTCTTGGCCGTTCCACCGGCAGGGGTGGTTGCGGCGGCAGCACCATCCTTGGCGCCACGGCTCCGATAATGGGAGGAGTAGTAGCGATTCTGGTAGTAGTGGTAGCTGTAGTAGTACGAGTCCTTGCCTTCGAAATCGATGTCGTTCAAGACGACGCCAATCAAATGGATCCCAGCGTCCGTAATACGTTGGACCGACCGGAGCGCGTGCTGGCGGCGGATCTTGTTGAACTTCGTCACGAAGATTACTCCGTCGGCCATGGCACCAACCACGAGCGGATCGGCAACGGCCGACACAGGCGGACAGTCGCAGACCACCCGGTCATAACGTGAAGAAGCTTCTTCCAGGAATTGGATCATCCGCTTCGAGCTGATCAGCTCGGACGGATTGCTGGGTGCCGCACCGCAGCAAACCACGTCCAGATTCGGGACTTCCGTGGTACGGACGATCTCGCCGATGTCGTTGATACGCTCGGCTAGATAAGCCGACAAACCGATGGGGCTCTGGAGCTGGAACGCCTTGTGCACTGAAGGACGGCGCAAGTCAGCGTCTACCAGTAACGTGCGCAGACCCGTTTGAGCGGTGACGATGGCGTAGTTGGAAGCCACCAGCGACTTTCCTTCGGAAGGAATGGTGCTGGTCACCGCGATCACCCGCAGCTTCTCGGAATTGCGAGCCAGCGAAACCGCAGCGCGCAAGGTACGGAAACCTTCAGCAGCGCTCGACGTGGGATGCAAGTGGGACTGCAAATCGCGCTCGACGACGCTGACCGACTTGATGTTTGGGACGTAACCCAGGAAGGGCAGATGAAGGTAGTTTTCGACGTCTTCCTGGCTCTTCACCGAGTCATCCAGATAGTTGACGAAGAATGCGAGCAGGAAGGCGAAGCCCACGCCGCCAATCACGCTGGCCACCAAGACCAGGGGTTTATTGGGGCTGACGGGTTTCAACGCCGCCACCGCGGCGTCAACAACCGTCATGTTCTGGAGAATATCCTTCGAGCCCAGGTCAAATTCCTTCACCTTGGCCAGCAACTGGTTGTAGAGAAACTCCGCGCGGGTCCGCTTCTGTTCGAGCACGTCGTACTGCACCTTTGCGGCACCCAATTGGAATACGCGTTTTTCGGCTTCCTTATATTTCGCCAGCGCGTCCGCTTCCCGACCTGCCTCGCGGCGGGCCTCTTCAATCAGCCCTTGCAACGCACGCTCGGACTCGGATTTGAGTTTCGCTTCGTTGACTTCCAACGCCGCGACAGTCTCCTTGACGGCAGGCCATTTCTCTCGGTAACGGGTCCGTAATTCCGCGAGCTTTGATGACAGCGTGTTCACGTCGTCTTTCAGTTTGGCGACTTGGACGTCGCGGGTCATGTCCGGGAAATCCGCCAGGATCCTACCGTCATCTTTCCACTTTTTGGCCATTTCGGCGGTGTGGTTGGCGGCGTCGGTCTTGGCGCGTTGGATCTCGTAGGCGCCTTTCGCCTCTTTCATGTTTCCCGCGTCCACGTTCTGGTCGTCTTTGAGGGACACCATTCCGGAGGACTGCCGGTACTGCTGCAAGTCCTTGAGTGTTTGCTCCAACTCCGCTTCCTTGGCCCCCGCTTCCTGATTGAGCATGCGGTAAGCAAACAACGCGCGCTGCTTCTTCAGATCCTGGTTACGATCCAGGAAGAGCGTGACGAGCTTGTTGGCGATACGCTCCGCCTTGGTAGCCTCGGGATGGCGCACCTTGATCGCCACCAGACGGGTCAAACGCTGCGGATCGATACGGATATCCCGGCTAAGGGCGGCGATACGGTCCGGCTCGGAACGATAACGTTCATCCTCTTCCAAATGGAGGGCGTCAAAGACGCTCTGGAGCAGGGTGCGACTTTCCAGATTACGGTACTGGGTCTGGAGGTAATCCGTATCGCGCGGAGCATACGGATTAGCGTCCTTCAGGCTGAGGACACCCGCCGACTCTGGATCGATCTGGAGTTGCACCGTGGACTCATAAAGCGGTGTCGCCTTGTAGGCATACAACACACCAGCGACCACAAAAACGGCGAACGTGGCAATGATGAGCCATCGCCGTTCGAGGACGATATGCCAGTACTGGCGCAGGTAATTCGCCTGCTCCGGGTTTTCACCCGAAGTGGCGGAGGGATTGGCGTTTGTTCGGTTATCCATGGTATGCCTTCCAGACTAGAGGATGCCCATCTTGACTTCGATTTCATCATCCGGCTCCACCCGGATGCTGTTGCCTTCCTCGCGAAGCTTATCCAGATCCTTCTTGGAGTAGGTGATCGTCTTGTTTTTGCGCTTGAGGATGATCTTGTCCTTGTTGGCCTTGGGCGAATAGCCCCCTGCCAAGGCGATGGCGTCCAGGATATCAATCCGACGGTCGGTCGGAAGATCATAGCGGCTGGGCCGTTGCACTTCGCCGATGACGTTGATCATCAACTTCGAAAAGGTCTGCATTTCGACGGACACCGAGGGATTGATGATATAATCCTTGTCGAGCATCTCGCGAATGATCTTCTCGACCTCGCCAAGCGTCTTGTCCTTGACTTCGATGTCCCCCAGCAACCAGTAGTTGATCTTGCCGTCGGAGTTCACTGTCCGGGGCATGGTCAATTCCGGCTCCGCATTGACACGGATGGACAACGTGTCGCCGGGTACAATTTTTCTTACCCCATCATCAGCCCGCAGGAGGGCGGGTGAAAGGAGCATCAGCCACAGAAGTCGAATCCAGATGCGCATTTTCATAGTCACGAGTTGTTAATAGCCAAGGTTCAAGGAAAGGATCACGCGGTGATTGTCGTACTCCGGCAGGGTGATTCCCTGCAGGCGCGAATCGGAAAAAGTGGGGGTATAAGTCTCGTACTCGTAGGTTAACGAGGCCCGCAGCCAGGGGCGTGGAACATACTGCACACCGATGGACATGATGATCTGGTCGTCCGTCCGTCCGTAATCCACGGTGCCTTGTTGTAAAAGCAGGTAGCCGCCCGGCCCGTTGGGAACGTAAAACGATCCAAATCCGGGTGTTGAATTGAATTCATCGTGGATATATTTCGCGCTGAAAAGCGCCCACCAGAACCCGGCCCCATCGAGACCCTGGTTGGCGGTGAATTTCACCGAGTCATAAACGAACGACTGGTTGGCGACCTGCGAGGACGCACTGGTCTTTCGCGAGTAATTGAGTCCCAACTGAGTCGAAGGACCGAGGGCATAGTTGACGTCGAATTCAAAAGCCGGGGCTCCCACCGCGCTATCCGCAATGGAGGGGTATTCGCGCAGTTCGTAACCCGCCTTTACCGAACCGGTGATCCGGGGGGAAAAGGTGCCCCGGGCGCCCACGTAGCCACCGTAGAAAATCGAGTGGGGACTCGTAGGCAGTTCGGGCGTGCTGGGCTCAACGGTCGTTTGACCGTAGTGCGCTTCCGTGAATAGCTTCCAATCCTGGGAAAACTGGTATTCCGCCCCAGCGTTCCCAGACCACTCCGCCGTGCCATAAAGGGCGATCGGTGTGTCATAGGAAGTCAGACTGTGTTGGAATTCCCCGTACGTATCGATACGGGTGGTCGTTTGGTACGTCAGCCGCGCACGGCTGTTTTCGCTCCAGCGGTCAATCAGCACCTGCTGGCCGCCGAAATTCTGTCCGCCTCCCAGAAAGCTGGAAACGAATTGGGCTCCGGCATCGACATCCAGCCTCAAGCGGCTGTATTCGAACTTGCTTAACAAGTGAATCAGATGCTGGGGCGACGGCTCCAAACCCGAGACCAGATACTTGGAGAGGGTGGCGGCGTAGGAAAGTGAAATGTTATTAAGAACCTCGTCGCCATACTGAAACTTGATGCCGGGCGACGCGGAGGAAATCAACTCCGAGTTTCGGGGCGAAACGGGTTGGTGATAAACGACGTAATTGGTGGCCGCGATGCCTGACGCACCTCCATTGTTGACGAGGGGACCTGTATAAATACTGCCCGCTTGAACAGTGGTGCCATTTATGTCAGTGAAGCCCACCGGCACAAAAACAACGGTGTTGCCTCCGATCTGTCCTTGCGACAAAAGCGGATGCGCGACGTAATCGAACGGTTTCAGCCCTGCGTAGTACACGTTGTCCGTGAACTCGGTATTAAGCTCCAACTGGGGCTTAATCCGGAGCTCACCGATGTTGTAAACCATCCACTGTTGGGCGGAATCCAGGTCGAAAGCGGCTGCTTGTGGGGATACAGCCAAGGTGGCGGTAAACGCCACGCACGCCATCGGATAGGTTCTTTGTAACATCAAGCCTCTGATAGACAACTGCTTCGGTTATTTGTTCGAATCCGAAAACAGCTCCAGCCGGGGAAGGCGAATCCCGCCCACGATGCTTTGCCAGTTTTGAATTCGCAGCGCTTCCACCGTCCCCTTCGGTATCCGCACCAAACCCGGACAATGGTGAAATCCAATCGCGCTGTAAACCACTTATTTACAGTGGTTCTCGCACCCACGAGAAATCCTGCTGAAGCAAACCTCGCGCCGTTTTCCAAAAATTTAAAAAAAGTCAGGAAAACTTCTCTTTTGGCACCTCCGCTTGCCAGACATCCCGTCTCGACGACCCAAATCCGATCCCGTTAACCTTTCTCCATGGTTCTCGTGGTCATGGGAGTGTCTGGATCCGGCAAATCCACCGTCGGCAGCGCCATTGCGGCGAAGCTTGGTTGGCCCTTTCGCGACGGCGACGATTTTCACCCTCCGGCCAATCGAGCCAAAATGTCCCAGGGCATTCCTTTGGTTGATGAGGATCGCTGGCCTTGGCTTGACGCGATCGCGCAATTTGCACGAGAAACCGAGAAAAATGCAGGGAACGCTGTCGTCGCCTGTTCCGCTCTGAAACAGGCCTATCGAGACCGTTTGCATGCTGGCTGTGGGGATATGCGGTTCATCTACCTGCATGGCACCCGCGAATTGCTTGCAGAACGCATGAACGCCAGGACCGGTCATTTTATGCCTCCTTCCCTCCTCACCTCCCAGTTGGCCACCTTGGAACCTCCTGCGGACGCCGTGTGGGTCGATATCGCTTTGCCTCCGGCGGAAATCGTCAGCGAAGTCATTTCGAAATTGGGGATCTCCTGAGTGGAGCTCACGCTTACGATGGGGCTTTTCGCCCTTTTGCTAAGCGAGATTTGATGGTCGCGATTTGGGTACATTTTCCCAACTCGCCCCTGCCCATCCTTCAATCCCTTCCACGAGTGGAAGTTAAAAATCGGGGACGCTTTCCCATGAGCCGAGGCGAAGCATTCCAAGCGTTCTGAGGCACAACCGGGTATGGCAACTGCTTCCACTCGGCGAATACCAAAATGGCGAAAACTATGAAATGGCGATGGCTGGCCAGCGTGGTGGTCCTTTTTTGCGTTGGCCACCTGAATGGCCGAATGGGCGACCTTCTGCAACCGACCGCCCCGGTGCTGCAAACGCCCCTCTACGCGTCCAATCGAATCGTCCTCACCTTTACCCCCGGGGACGCCGTGACTCGCTACCGGATGGAACACGCTGGAAGTCCTTTGGAAGCCTTTCAGGCAGATGACAGCGGGCTTTTCTCCGGGTTTACCTGGCAGGGCGCCGCTGACTCCTCCCTGTCCGCCTACTTTCGCCTACAGGCCGACGTGCTGCCTACCAATCGGATAGCCGCAGTCAACTTGCTCAACCGGATTGGGTATGGACCCACGCCCGATGAATTGGATCGCATCGCACAGATTGGTACTGCGGCCTATCTCGCGGAACAATTGGCTCCGGAAACCATCCTCCAGGATTTGGACACCCTGCCCGATCTGCAGGGGGCATGGCAAAAAGTGACCTTTACCGGCCCCGGCGCGGGCGCTTCGCTCTACCTCTACCTCGAAGGTCAAGGCGATGCCTACGTGGACGACGTCCGCCTTGTGGCGGGATCCGTCGACGATGGCACGCAAAACAACCTCGTCCAGAATAGCGGATTCGAATCCGTGTTGCAGGGGACCTGGACGACCACCACCAATTATATCGCCTCCGCCAGGTCCGGGAATCCGGTTCACAGCGGGGCGGCCTGCCTGCACCTGGTCGCTGGGAGTGGCAAGAATGGCGGGGCCAACTCGGTTTCTCAAAAGCTCGCCTCCGCACTGAAGACCACGGCGGTTTATACCCTCAGTTTTTGGTATCTGCCCAGTGACCAAGCCGTCCGCCTGGATGTCCGCATGTCTGCCAACGGTCCCGGGCAATCCGTCGCGCTGAACAATCCCGCGGACAGCCCCGCCCGGTATTACTCCGTCCTGACCAACAATACCGCCACCCTCGACCAGCTACGAAGCTGGCACCTGCGACACGCCATTCAATCGCGACGGCAGTTACTGGAGGTCATGCGGCAATTTTGGGAAAACCATTTTGTCACCCAGAATTCCAAATCGCAGGACTATATGGACGGCCGACTGCCCACCTCGGAAGCCATAACCCAGGCCGTGAATTTCGAGTTTCGGGAAAACCTGGCCTGGCGGAACGCGATGCTAAAGCCCGAAACAACGTTCAACGACCTCCTGAAAATCAGCGCCGAAAGCCCGGCGATGATCATCTATTTGGATACCGCACTTTCCCGGGGTGACATCGTCAACAAAAAACAGAACATCGCCAACGAGAACTTCGGGCGGGAACTCTGCGAATTGTTCACGTTTGGCGTCGACAACGGATATGACCAGGGGGACATCGTCCAAATCTCCCGTGCCTGGACCGGCTGGCGCGTAGACATCTTGGCGCCTGGATTCGAAAACGATCCTTTCTCGGGCCAAAGCAAGGTGAACAAGCCGGGGGTGACGACCAATTTCTCGGCGATCACAAACCTTCTGGGGACGTGGTCCTTCCGTTATATCCCCGCGCGTCACGATAATCGGGTGAAGTACGTGTTCTTCGAGAAGGATACCAACGGCAACGTCCTGACCAACCAGTCGAAACATGTGCCCGCACGTTTTGGGCCACCTTGGGCCGGACAACCTTATGGCCTGGTTTTGGACAGCGGCTCCGGGACCAACAGTATCCAGGACGGCTATCAGCTCCTCCGACACATGGCCAGCCAGCCGTTCACCGAGGAGTTCCTTTCCGTCAAGCTATGCCGTCTATTTGTCCACGAGAATTTTAATATAGGCTACGACTTCACGGACGGGGAAACATCGCCGGAGGAAGAATTGGTCCATGCCTGCATGATGGCTTGGGAGAATCCGCCAAACGGAGGGCCCAAGGGGCAATTGCGGCCCATTTTGAAAACCATCTTCGACTCGGCCCTATTCCGCGCCTACACCTCCACCGGCGCGAAGGTCAAGACGCCTTTGGAGTTCATTGCCAGCACCGTGCGGGCATTGCGAGCGGCGAGACCGGATGGATCTTATACGGCCTACACCGATGCCGGGGCCGATTTTGTGGCGTCTTTGGCCCGCATGGGCGGCATGGCCCTGTTCAATCGGGCAGAACCCAATGGCTACCCTGAGGACGGCGGGGCGTGGATTAGCGCCGGCACGCTCGCGGATCGCATCCGATTCGTCGAATCGGCGCTTATGACCCCCGCCATGACGGGACGAACCACGGAGGCTGGAGCGAATATACGGATCGATCCGGTAGGGCTGCTGCGCCTCAAGATCCCGGGCACCCTCACCGATCCCGCGGCAGTTGCAGACTACCTTCTGGGCCTGATTTGTCCCGCCGAAGGTGCGGCCAACCTGGCGGGCTACCGAGACACAGCGGTCCAATACCTCAATACCACGCTTGACGGGAAGACCGCCTCTCCCTATGACCAGCTCTCGCCGGACTCCACCGAATACGATACCCGCCTCCGTGGCCTTACTGCGCTACTCCTCGCAAGCCAGCGTTTCCAGGAACAATAATCGTCACCCTTCACCTTTCTCGCTGAATGAAATCTTCCAGCATTCTTAACCGCCGGTCCTTTCTCGGGTCCGCGAGTTCGCTTGGGATATTAGCCGCACTCGGCACACTCACGGACATACCCCTCGTCGTTCAGCGGGCCCTTGCCGAAGGTACCATCGGCCAGCCAGGGCCTAACGGGCGGGTCAAGAAACTGCTATTCGTATTCCTCCGCGGCGCGAACGACGGGCTGAACGCCGTGGTTCCGTATGGCGACCCGTCCTATAACACCACCATTCGGCCATCCCTCTATCTGCCCACCGATCCAGCCAATCCCCCCACGGCGACGGGCCCCGCCCTATTCCCGGAGCAAGGCGCTGCCGGAGCCACTTACGGCTATGCCTACGGATTGCCCCTGGGCAATGGCTTTGCCGGGCTTCATCCTTCGCTTAAGTTCCTGGCCCCGATTTTTAACGCGAAGCAACTTGCGCTGGTGCATCGCGTAGCCTATCCCAAACAGTCCCGGTCACACTTCGATTCGCAGGCCTATTGGGAGACTGGCGTGCCTGGGAATAACCTGGTTCGCGACGGAATCCTCTACCGGGCGATGGTGCAATCCGGCCTTTCCCACACCTCACCACTTACGGGAGTTTCGTTCCAATCGTCCCTGCCCCTGATTTTGCGCGGATCGGGTGCCGCGATGACTAACCTGAGCGATCCCACACGCTACGGTCTATTGGGCGTTCCGAACACGACCGTCTCCAATGCCAAGTTCCGGTCCATGATCAAGGGCCTTGACCAGCAATCCTTTCCTGACCGGCAAAACCGGGAGATGCTTTCGCTCCAGTACCAGAACCTGGAAGACACGATGGAGTTGTTCAGCTCGCTCGATTTCAGCGAGACCGGCAATACGTTTGTCGACAACCTCGCCACCGACGGCGACCAGCCGTATTACTTATTTCCGACCGCCAACGCCAAGAATGGGGGATACGCCACCAACCAGAAGGCCACGAAATATGTGGTTCCCACGTCATCCTATGGTTTTTTCAAGCAATTGAAATCGGCGGCCATCGTGTTGAACAAGACCGATGCCATCGTGGCCGGGACGCAGATCGACGGCTGGGATACCCACGGCAACCAGGTGGACGATGTCGATACGGCCGCCGGCAAAGGTCCCCATACGGGAACCCACGCCAATCTTTTGCGCCAGGTCGGCTGGTCCCTCTACGCCCTGCAAAAGTATTTCCAGAATTACTCCGACAAGTGCCGCTGGGAGGACGTGGTGATCGTTACCCTGTCGGAATTCGGCCGTACCACGATCGAGAATTCCAACAACGGCACCGACCACGCGGAAGCGAGCGCCATGTTCATAGGCGGCGGGTCGGTACGCGGCGGTGTCTATAATTGCGGGCCATCCGACCCCATTCCCTGGGTCACGGGCCCCAACGGCACCCTGTTCCGCGCCACCGGACGCTATCTCCAACGGGCTACGGATTATCGCTCCGTCCTGGGCGAATTGATCCGTGACCACCTGGGGGCCACCCCGCAACAACTGGGAAAGATCATCCCCGGCTATGCGGACCCCGACCAGAAGCTGGAGCATGGAGGCATCCAGCCGCAGGACAAGGTGCCGGTAACGGGCGAATTGAACCTGGTATAATATCGGGCACCGGACTTGGCCGGACTCATTCAGTCGAATCCGTCGTCCTTGCTTGATTGCATGAGTCCGACTTAATGCGCCTGCCGCGCGGCCATCTCGGCGTAATAGGCGTTGCCCGCCAGCAGTTCCGTGTGCGTGCCCTGCGCCACGAGCCGTCCTTCGACCAATACCAGGATGACATCCGCATGCTGCACCGAAGACAGCCGGTGTCCTATAATGAAGGTGGTCCGCCCCCGGGACACGGCGCGCATCGCGTCCTGGATCAAATGCTCGGTTTTTGAATCTACCGCGGCGGTGGTGTCATCGAGGATCAGGATACGTGGATTCAAAAGGAACGCCCGCGCCAACGCCACCCGCTGTTTCTGGCCTCCGCTCAGGTTCACCCCGCGTTCGCCAACGATGGTATCGTATCCCCGCTCCAAGCGCCGGATGAATTCGTCTGCCTGGGCGACCCGAGCCGCGTTCTCTATTTCCTCAAGGGAGGCTCCAGGACGGCCGAAGGCAATATTCTCGCGAACAGACGTACTGAATAGAAACGGTTCCTGAAACGCAGTTCCCACCGTTCCCCGAAGCTCCGGCAGACGCAATTCCCGCACGTCGATCCCATCGATCAGCACCCGGCCTGCGGCGGCATCGCGGTAGCGAGGAATCAAGGAAACCAAGGTGGATTTTCCGGCACCTGTGGGTCCGACCAAGCCAACTGTCTGCCCGGGCTCGACCTTGAAACGGAGATCGCGAAGTGCAGGCTTGTCCTGGGCATAACCAAACGACACCCCCTCAAACGCCACGGAGCACGCTTGGAAGCCCGAAGCATCGAACCGAACTGGCAGTGCCTTCGAGCCACTTACCACGGCGCGGGGCTCGTCGAGTATCTCCATGATCCGCTCTGCGGCGGCGCTGGCATTCTGGACGATATTGGTAAACTGGCCAACCATTCCCAACCGATGGCCCACGGCCATGAGGTATAGCACCACCGTCGTCAAGGCTCCCACCGTCAGCTCACCACGAATTACCATCCGGCCGCCGACCCACAGGACGAGCGGCATACTCAGGCCAAACAGGAATTGGGCCATGGGCACGCGAGCCGCCCAATCGTCCACCGTGGCCATCACCGTGCGGAGGAACTCGTCCCGGCGCGCCTGGAACTTCACGATTTCGTCCCGCTCACGCGCAAAGGCTTTCACCACTCGTACTCCGGCGATGTTTTCCTGGATAACCGTGGTCATCGCCCCGTGCTGGTCATGGACCTTGCGCCACTGGGGCTGGAGCTTGGCCGCGAAGTAGGCGATCAAGGCGGTGGTGGGCAGCAGGGTGGCCAGCATTATCCCGCCCAACGGAACGCTGATGCGAAAGACCAGCACCAGGATGACCAACATGGCCACCGCAATATCGACGCTCAGGAACAGGCAGGCGAAGAAGAAGTCCTGTAGTTTCCAGGCATCGGCAGTGCTGCGGGAGATGAGTTCCCCGGTGCTCATCCGGTCGTGATACGAAAACGCGTGGCGCTGCAGGGCGTCGTAGATGTCCGAGCGCAGGTCTGCGAGGGATCGTTGGACCAGGCGATTTCGTACCCGCCCCAGGATCAACCCAACGCAAAATCGCGTGACTACCAACCCGGCAAACAACCAGACAAACTGGAAGGGTCGTGAGGATTCGGTGGCTGCCAGCGTCTCTTGGTAAGCGCTCACGGCCGCACCCACGATACGCGGCAGCGTCATCTCGATGCCGATATTGACCAGCAACAAACCTACCGCGAGGGCGACGAACACCGGGTACGGACGCAGGTATCCCAGCACCGCGAGCAACCCGCGGCCTCCTTGGCGCACCTTTACTGCTTCCTTAGCTGTCATTTTCCGAAACGCAAGCGGGGGGAGTTCACGCCAGAACCCGAAAAACGCAAGGGACAAACGCGAATTTCACGTTGCCCCGGAGGTTCATTAACGCCAGTTTCCTGCCGTGGATCACCTTGCCTACCAGTCGCGGAGAGCCACACCCGACGACGTGCCCGCCCTCCAGGCGCTCTGGCAAAAAGCCGAGCTGCCGTGGAACGAGCTGGAATCGTATATTGATGAGTTCGTGGTGGTTCCAGGCCCCGAAGGGGTACTGATCGGCGCCTTGGGAATCATGGTGGAAGGCATCGAAGCCCTGCTTCACAGCGAGGCCCTGATGGTGGTCGAAGACGCCGACGAAGTCCGCGAGGCCATGTGGAAACGGGTGCAAAACCTGGCTCGCGCCGGAGGGGCCAAACGGGTTTGGACCCAGGAAGATGCGCTTTTCTGGCAGACCCTTGGCTTTACCAAGGCCACCCCTGCCATCGTGACCGAAGCGAAAGCATCGTTCCTCGAACAGACCGGAGACTGGCTCGTTTTTCCGCTTTTCAACCCGGAAAAAGCCCAGGAAATCATCCGGGAACACATGGCTGTTTGGGAAACACAGCGCATAGAAGCCGTCAGCGAATACAAAAACCGCACCCGGTTGATAAAGCAGGTTCTCTGGATCGTGTTCGGGGTCATGGTGGCCATAGCGGTTATCTGGTTTTGGGTATTCACGCAGCGCAACCCAAGGTTTCTCCCAGACCTGATTGATAAGATGCGCTCCTAAGTGGATCATCTCCGCATGTTTTCGCTCGCTGGAAAGACAGCGCTGGTAACCGGGGCCGGGTCAGGCATCGGACAGGCCATCGCAGAAGTGTTTGCCCAAGCAGGAGCCCAGGTGTTCGTCGCCGATATCGACCTCGCCAAAGCCGGATCGACGGTCAAAAATATCACGGATGCCGGGGGCCATGCCCGGTCAGTGATGTTGGATGTCGCTTCGGAAGCCAGTTTTGCCGAAGCCCTAAAGGCCGTGCCCAGCGTAGACATCCTCGTGGCCAACGCGGGCATCGGGCATGTGGGTACAGTGCTCACGACGGCAACCAGTGACCTGGACCGGCTCTACACTGTCAACGTCCGCGGCGTTTTCCTCACGATGAAGACGTGGCTGCCGGGCATGGTGGAGCGGGGTCGCGGATCCATCATCCTGATGGCCTCCACCGCAGGTGTCGAAGGCTTGGTGGACCGGCTGGCCTACAGCATGACCAAGCACGCGGTGGTAGGTCTGGGTCGCAGTGCCGCCCTGGACCACGCCAAATGCGGTGTCCGCATCAACTGCGTGGCGCCCGGACGGGTGGAGACCCCTTTCGTCACGGCCCGGCTCGCCGAGTATCCCGACCCGGAAGTGGCCCGCCGCGAAATGTCGTCCACCCAGCCTATTGGACGCATGGGGTTGCCCTCGGAAGTGGCCCACGCTGTCTTGTTTCTCGCCAGTGACGAATCTTCGTTTGTGACAGGTTCCGTCCTCGCAGTGGACGGCGGCTGGACCGCGGGAATGTTCCCGAAGGGATAAATAAATAGTTCCCGCACCATGATACCCGATCGTCAGCGCGAAAACCGCCGGTCGAAAAAGAAAGCCTCACCCGGACGGCGAAGATTGTAAGGAGCGTTCGCCTGGCGATAGGCGCGGGCGGCGGGCAGGCGCCGCCAGATTTCGCACAACACCCGGAAGTCGCGGCGCGCCAGGCCCCAATACCCGTTGCGGATGTTGTTCAGAAAGACGGCCGGCCAGACCAGCGCGGCCCACGCCAGGCCGCGCCAGCTATAGTACTTGGCGGCGATGATCGACAGGTTCGCCCGCTGGGACAGGTACCGACGATCGCTCACCCGGACATTCAGGCTGGACAGTGTCTGATTATTCGAGGCGTTGACAGCATGGTATATTTTCGCCCCCGGCTCCATCACGCACCGCCAATCCCGCTGCCAGGCGCGGATGAATAGATCGATGTCCTCGTGGTCGAGGAAAAAGCCGGTATCCCAGCCACCCAGTTCACGGTACACGTCCCGATGGATCAGGAAGGCGCCGGCGCACGGAAAGGGGGTGATCTCGCCGGCCGCCAAGGACACCTGGAAGTCGGCGGCCCGGCGGGGATGCGGTGAATTGATGGCCCAGCGGCTCGGAACAAAACGGGTGGCCCCGTGAAGCCAGTAAGTCCCGTCGTAAGTCCAATGCCATCCGTCAACCGCTCCGACCCTCGCACTGAGGTCAATACGCGCCGCCAGCAAGCGCAGGCAATCCGGATCAAACCACATGTCCTCGTTGCAGAAGAACAACAACGGATGCGAGGCATGATGGCTGCCTGCGTGATAACCCGACACCAAGCCGGTCTCGGGTGGCTCACTGATGACTTTGAGATCGGGATGCCCGGCCAGGATCGCTGCGGATTCATCGTGACTATGGCGGTCCACAATGATGATTTCCACCGCCACTCCACGCTGGGATTTCAACGATTTCAATAGGCGCGGCAGATACCTGGCCCCGTTGAAATTCGAGACGATCACCGAAACCGAACTCTCCGTCACGCGTTCCATAAATAGTATCATTACCGCCAGGCCGCCGGGAGATTCAGCCGGATCTCGATATCCTTGAATTCCGTGGGCTGGGCTGGCCCCCGGCTCTTTACCCAGGCCGCCATCCGGCGCAAACCCTCGTCCAACGTGACTGCCGGGGGAGGATCAAAGACCTCGTGAACCTTGGCATGATCGCTAAAGGCGTGCACGACTTCCTGCCGCGCGGGCAAATGGTGCAAGTTCAACGGCAAATCCATCGCTCGGGATATCGCCATGGCTAGTTCCTTGACGGTGTACGGACGATCCGAGCCCACATTAAAGACTTGGTTCCTGGCGCCTTCAACCAGCGGAGCTCGCGCAATCAGGGGCGCCACATCGTCCACGTGGGTGAAAGCCCGGGTCTGGCCGCCATCTCCAAAAACAGTCATGGGCTTACCCTGCAGCAGTTGGTTCATGAAGATGCCGACCACATTGCGGTATTTGTCGGCGATGTTCTGGCGCTCACCGTAAACATTATGGGGGCGAAAAACAGTATACGGGAGCCCGAACATGTGCAGCGAGGCGTCCAGGTCGAGTTCCACGGCATATTTGGCGATGCCATAAGGATCCTCAGGACGCGGCACCGTGTCCTCGCGCATCGGAACCTGGGTGGGCCCATAGACCGCAATGGATGAGGTAAACACGAAATGCTTCACTCCCCGATTCACCGAGGCGTTGATCAGATTGATCGAGGCCAGGAGATTCGTCCGATAATTGAATCGCCGGACGAAATGGGACAATCCCTCTGCCGCGTACGCCGCCAGGTGGTAGACATAGTCAAAGGGCCCATGCAAGTCCCACAGACGGGTAACGAAATCGACATCGTCGAGATCCCCGGGAACGAACGTGGCCCGGGCAGGCACGTTTTCCGCCACACCACCACTGAGATTATCGACCGCGACCACTTCAAAACCGAGGGATAGGCAATGATCGGCCACGTGCGATCCAATGAATCCCGCGGCCCCGGTCACGAGTACGCGATATGAACCCATGCCCGGCAGCCTGCCGTAAAAAGAACCCCGATAGAAGCGGGAAAGGATGCGTCGAAAGTTCCCCTAAGGACTGTCGGGGAATTTTCCATCTCTGGCGGGATCCACACTGTCCGCCCGCCGGAAGACCCGAAAGATCCGGCTCAAAAATCGTTTTCGATTTCCCCGGTAACCTTCCCGAAACAACTCCCAGCTTGCCTCATTGGAGAACCTCACGGGCGACGGCTATCGCGGAAATAGCCGCCCGGGATGTTTCGTGTCCATTTGCGTCCCTTGGATTGGAACAGTGTAATGAAATCCCGTCGTTTGTTGCTGGGTGTGGTGGCGTGGGTGGCGCTGCTCGCAGGTTGGTTGCTCAGACCTCTTCCGGAAAGCAGCCCCGCCACATCCACCAGGACCATCGCGAACCCTTCTGGGGATCCGCGTGACGGGAAAACCGCCGCCAACGGCGCGACGGCGAGGCCATCCACACCACTCTCTGCCATCATCCGGCGTTCTGAAACGGCACTCGATCCCTTCCGACTTTGGTCTGAAAAGTATGCCACTGCAACGGATTCGGATCGTGCAGGGCTGCTGGCTGAAGGACGGTTGCTGGCCCAGGCCCGCCATGAAGCCATGGCCCTCCTGATACAACGCGATCCACAGGCCGCCATAGCGAATGTTCTGCCTTACCGGCTTCGCAGTGAATTGCCCGCCGAAATCGCCTCCGTCATCGAAAAACCCGTCCGTGGACGGGGTGATTATTCGGTGCTCGGCTCGTCGGGCGAAGGCAATCAAGACGGAGCAAGGCCCATTCGCCGCGTCACGTCCCTGAACGGAGAATACTACGATACCTATACCTATGGTGAGCGCCTGAACCATATCACCACCCGCAACGTGAATATCGTAGGGGTGGGACTTAGTCGCGACGGCCAGGCGGGCTTGCTGGCGTTGCGAGACCGCAGCATTGAGGTACTGGACAAGGACGAAGCGGCGGCGATCAAGGCCTCCCAAAAGAGCGAATCCATCTGTGCCGTCTCCGGAAAAGCATCCAATTCCCAAAACGATGAACAGGCGGTCACCACCGGACCGGATGTTCACTGGTTTTGCCGCGGTGGTCATATGGAAGAATGGGTGCTCCAACAAAACGGTCAATATGCTCTCGCCGCCGCAGGCGGCTCTGGATCCAGTGGAGGGACCTCGGCCGTGGTCCCGCCCACCCATGCGCAGGGAAACAAACGTCTCCTCGTGATTCGGGTCCGTTTTCCCGATCAGCCCGCAAATTTCGAACCGGCCACCGATGCGGATTTGCAAGTCGCCCTGCAACGCGTGGTGAATGACTGGGCTGCCTGGAGTTACGGAAAACTCCAGGCCGAATACGTGTTCAGCCCGACGCTCACGGCGCCCAAAACCGAAGCTGCTTATGCCGCCTCGGGCTTTGCCGAAGACCTGCTCAGCACGGACATCCTGGCTCTGGCCCAAAGCATAACTGTCGGGACCAATCATCCCTACGCCTCCGGTCAGTTCGATTTCACCTGCCAGGTCTTCAGTTCCACTCTTTTCGGCACCACTTATTGCGGCCTGGCGGAGGTTGGGTCCACCCGTTCCTGGATCCGCTGCACCCAGCCCCGGGTGTTTGCCCACGAATGGGGTCACAATTTCGGGCTGTGGCATGCCAACCGCTGGGAAGTCACCACGGAATCGCCCATCGGACCCGGAGCCAATGTGGAGTATGGCGGCCGTTACTCGACCATGAACTCGGGGTTCTTCTACTTCGCGGCTCCGGCTTATAATACCGCCGAACGCTGGAACATGGGCTGGCTATCCGCCACCAATATCGCCACGCCCACCCTCAGCACCACGGTGCGGATCTTCGATGCCGAGACCACCAATCTCGTGGCTGGCCGGGCCTATAGCCTCCGGGTGCCCAAGGACAACCGCCAGTACGTGCTCGAATGGCGCCCCCGCTTCGATCCCGACGGCGCGCACGAAAGCGGGACGGACAATGGCGCCATCGCCATGTGGCATTATAATAATATTCAATTTTCATCCGGGAACGCGCTGGGCACGGAGGTGCTGGACATGAACCCCTTCAGCCTGGGCGGCGGAAAACCCGGGACCACCGATTCGCCCCTGGTCGTCGGCCGCACCCTCAGCGACCCGGACGCGGGCGTGTATTTCACACCCCTTTCGAAGGGCGGGATCTTTCCGAATGATTATATCGACATCGCGGTCCGCTTCGAGAAAGCGGGCTCAAATTCACCCCCGGTTTCGACCGTGGCCGCGAGCGCCACGTCGGTGGGGGTCAACGAGGCGGTTATCCTGCAGGCATCGGCCACGGATCCCGACGGGGACACCCTTTCCTACTGGTGGGACTTCGGGAACAACACTGGATCCATCGACAACCAGCCGGTCCAGACCAACCGGTGGGCGGCGGCAGGCGACTATTACGTGCGTTGCGTCGTCAGCGACGGGCGCGGCGGTGTGAACACACGCACCGTCGCCATCCGCGTGGGAACGCCCAATACTTATGTCTTCGCGGGCCGCGTAGCCAACGGCTCGGGCGTGCCCCTGGCCGGAGCCCTGGTGGACGATGGGAACGGGCATCAGGCCTATACCGATTTCGAGGGCCGATACCTGTTAGGTGGTCAGCCTGCGGGCCGGTTGACGACGCTTTCTGCGACCTTGAACGGTTTCGTTCTTACACCCCGGTTTTCACAGCCTTTTAGCGTGTCCACCAGTGCAACCGGACTGGATTTCACGGCCGTTGCGCAACCGGTGCACGCGCTTACGCTGGAACAATGGCTTGGGATTACCGGAGCCACGGTGGCGGATCTCACAGGAAATCCGCGCTTTCCGAAGCAGCCCGATACCACGCGTATCCTCACTGACATTGCCGAGGCTGACCCGGGCGTCGGGGACAATTACGGTCAGCGCATGCGTGGCTGGTTCTCACCGCCTGCGTCTGGGGCCTATATCTTCTATATCGCCTCCGATGACGCCAGCCAACTGGCTTTGAGCACCGATGACCAGGCCGCCAACCTAAAAACCATCGCCTCCGTATCCGCCTGGACCGGATATCGCGAATGGAACCGTTTTTCCTCCCAAAAATCCCAGCCAGTGACCCTGATCGCCGGGCAACGCTACTATCTTGAGGCGCTGCAAAAGGAAGCCACCGGCGGTGATTCATTCTCCCTCGGGGCGGATTTCCCGGATGGAACCCAGCAGCGACCCCTTCCTGCCAGTTATTTCGATCCTGTCCTCCCAACGCCTCCGACACCACCCGCCACCGTGATATCGGTGGCGGCCTCGGATCCCAGCGCGACTGAGGATGGTGACAACGGAGCCTTCACCGTGTCCCGTACCGGGAGCACTGCGGCAGCCATCACCGTATATTTCCAAGTATCGGGAACGGCGACTGCTGGCAGTGATTATATCCCATTCGGGCTATCGGTTTCGATTCCCGCCGGGAGTGCTTCGACGACTATTCCCGTCACCCCCGTCA
>DATJII010000112.1:0-13577 GCA_035493435.1 Candidatus Limnocylindria bacterium
ACATGAAAATGGGATTTGCAAGGCTTCAAAAATTCTACCCCGGGAACAGCAAATTTGGACAGCCTGGAGATGAGCGCAAAGCCATGAAAGCTGTTTACTTTGCTGCGGACGGCCTTTTCAAATCACTCACAGAATTAGGAGTTGAAATTTGTAAAGCTGTAGGACCTGATACCAGTGGAATAAAATTATCTATAATTGAAAAAGTATGCGCTGCATTTGACGCTAAAAATTTTGGAAAATATCGCCAGAAATTCTCCGAACTTCATAGATTAGCAAATTCCAACCCAGTAACAGCGGCTGTTTTAATTTATATTAATGATCATGGATTAGGACAATTTCATGATCGTGAAAAAATTGAAGTGGGACTATCACAATACGGCAGGGCTCAAGTTGACGACGCCATCCTTGCTCTGTGGAAGCAAGATTTCCTGGTGATGACCGGTGAAAGTAATCAGAAAATTTTCATTAAAAATCCCAGTTGGGCGCACACCTTGAGAGTCTATCTTGCTGATGATATTAAACGAGACAAACTTGAAGCTCACTTGGAAAGGCCGATCCAAATGCGGCTTGGATTTGGGATTGATTGGAATAGTATTGACACTGATGGAGTTTCTGAAAACCAAGGTGATTGAGCGTTGGCCTCCTCAATTCTTAATGACTGCCTCTAGAGCATCACAGCCGGTTGTGCCATCCCCCCTTTACACACGATGATAAAAAATGGAGGCACTGAGTCTGGTGTTGCGAAAATACTTTTTGTATTTCACTCCCATCGAAATGCCACGAGACAAGAGGCTCTTCGCCCATCGAAATACCACATAAACTTGTGGAGCACCCCACTACCCAATATGCGCCAGCCGGTCCTGCAAGTCCCGCAGGGGGCAGGTCATTTCCAGCCGCGCTCCAGTGCGGAGCAGGATATTATACTGGCCCGCCGCGACGGGTTTCAACTCCTTGATTCGCGTCAAATTGACGATGTGTGACCGGCTGACCCGCATGAAACCCGCCGGAACAAGGCGGCTTTCCATGGCGGCCATGGTCTCCCGGATCATATGCCTTTCCGTGCCCACATGGAGTTGCACGTAGTTGCCGTCGGCTTCGATATAATCAATTTCCTGCGGTTTGACAAAAAGGATACGGTCCGGCGACTTGACCAGGATTCGTGGATTCGGCTCCGTGCCCGGCCGCAGATGGGCCAGCAGTGATTGGATCGCAGTGTCTTTCCCGGGATCGGAGGTCCGCAAGGCAAGTTGGCGGCGCGCTCGTTCCAAGGCCTTCTTGAAACGATCCGATTTATACGGCTTCAGCAGGTAATCCACCGCGTTGACCTCGAACGCGCGGATCGCGTGCTGGTCATGCGCGGTGGTAAAAATGACGACCGGCAATGCTCCTGGATCCAAGGCTTCCAGCACCTCAAAGCCGTTAAGCCGGGGCATCTGGACATCGAGAAACAAGATGTCCGGTCGAAGTTCCTCCACCGAACGCACGGCCGCCGCGCCTTCGGCACATTCCCCCACAACCTCCACGTCGGGTTCTTCGGCCAGAAAAGCTCGGACTCGTTCCCGGGCGAGCGGTTCGTCTTCGGCAATGATCGCCCGATAACTCATGGCACGCTTGCGGGATTGACGGATGGCGAGGGATTCAGAGGCACACGAATAACCGCCTCAACGCCGGGAGTTGCCTTGTTTGCCACCACCAAGGACTGTCGGGAACCGTAAAGTCCCGCCAAACGGTCTCGGACACTGGAAATGCCAATTCCAGCACCCGCATTGATCGACGCGCTGCCGTCGGCCGCCAAACCCACCCCATCGTCGTCAACGGACAAGACCAGTTCGCTTCCTTCGATGCGTGCCCCCACGGTGATGGTGCCAGAATGAGGGGAAGGCTCGACCCCGTGGCGAACCGCATTCTCAGCCAAAGGTTGGAGCAGGAAGGAAGGTACCAGGCAATCCAACGTCGCCGGTTCGATATGGGATCGGAGAATCAGCCTATCGCCAAAGCGCATCTGCTGCAGGGCCAGGTAGCGATCCAACATCTCCAATTCCTCCCGGAGCGGAATTAATTGCTTCCCAGCCTGTTGCAGCGATAGGCGCAACAATTCACTCAGTGAACCAATCATGTCTTCGGCCACGCGCGGGTCCCGCCGGACGAGCATGGCAATGCCGTTCAAGGCATTGAAAAGAAAATGGGGCTGCAATTGCGACTGAAGGACCTGCAGTTGCGACTGCGCAAGCCTGGATTCCAACAGCATCGCCTGCTTTTCCCGTTCGCCCAGGCGGCGTCGAAAATGGATCGCCTGAGCCAGCCCCACCAGGCCCACGTAGGCCAGGGTATCTAGCACCGCAGAAAAACGGCGTGGCGCCAACGGCAAAGGAGGCATGGGGACGTTGTTCAGATGATGCTCAATGATGCTCACGAGATTGGAACTCAGGCTGAGGGCTGTGGCGTTCGTCCCCGATATCTCCACCCGGTTGGTGACGAGAACGTCACCCGTCTCAGTCATCGAACGGTCCGAACGAATGACAACAATACGGGCCGATTCCTTCCCCGGAGGCCTTTTGATCGCTTCATCCGAACCGGCAAAGATCCTTTTCTCGAAGAAGCCGTTGGTATCGGTCCCGAACCGAAATTGCCTACCGGAAATCCCGCCCCAACCTATTGCCTGATTTACCTCCAGGTCAGCGGAGTCATTGGTTTTGCCTGAAAATCGGTGGTGAACGATGTCTTCGCGTCGTATTAGAACCGCTTGTGGAAAACGGGATTCGATACGATCCGCAAGCCATTGGGACAGAGTGACGAACACGCCCCCAGCGATTCCGTGGAGCGCCAGACGCCAGAAGAGACCACGGCGTTCCAATCCAACAGTCATTCCCACGCCCATGACGTACGGAGCCAACAAGATCCATGGATAAATCCAACCTGCCCCCAGATAGGTGGCAACCCAATTGCGGCATTGGGCCGCCAGCGAAGGGTTGGGACTACGATCCACGGCGATCAGCAGATCGGGTGACGTCGGAAAATCCGTCAACAGCCACCCCACGACAGCCACCGTCATGATCGTCCACGCCACGAAAAAAGGAACAGTGCGCCCACGCCAGGCTCTGGCGTGGGTGTTACCCCCCTGTTTGCTGGCAAACGGCATGCTCATCAAAGAAATACAAAGCGCGGGTGCATCGAATCAATCGGGCACTTTTAGTGTGGCGACAGCCCGCCAGCCAGCTTGGTGTGACGAAAGATGGACAACCCGTGACAAAGACACCCAATAACCATCGGAATAAACGGGATCCGAAGGCACTACTGGCGTGGATTGGACACGCAACCAACTTTTCAAAGTACGCCCAGAACACACTCTTTAAATTCAGGACTCCAGATTCCTGCCAATTAGCCGATGACTAATGGAATGACTGATGACCTGGATCCACTGGTGACCCAGTTAGTGAACAAGGTCTTTGCCACCATGTTGCAGATGAAGGCAGAGCCAGCTCCCGGACAAGCACCGCTCCCGGAGATTACGCCTCACGTTGCCGGGACCATTGGCTTTAGCGGTTCGATTACCGGGGTCATCCACCTTAATTGCTCGGAAACCTTCGCACGCACCATCACCGCGACCATGCTGGGAATGCAGGAATGGCAAATCGACGGCAATGAGATGGTCAACGACGTCCTGGGAGAGATCACGAACATGATTGCCGGGAATGTGGCCTCCGAACTCCGCAATCGCGGCGGTACGTGCGCCATCACCATTCCCTCCATTGTCCGCGGCAACAGCTTCTCCATTTGTCACGTAACCGGCTCCAAGAGCATCATTTGCAACTTCAATTGCGAGGGCAATCCAGTGGTGGTGGAACTGGTGCTTAAAGGTTGATCGCCAGGCATCGGTTCGTTAGTGCCCACCATGGTTGCGGGCAAATTCGTCGGCCAGGCGAAGCCCCTCTTCGCGGCGTCCGGTACGACTCATGAGGTCGGCCAAGCCGTATACGGATTCCGGATTGTCGGGCCACATCTGAATGGCCAGCCGGTAAGTCTCCTCTGCCTCGGCAAAATAGTTGTGAGCGGCCAGAAGGTTGGCCTGCGAACTGGCATCGTGCGAGTAGGTCTTGCGCGCATACTCCGCCCCTTCCATGTCGAGTTCTTTGGATAACTCCGTCGACACATTTCGCCAATAGCCGACCGACTCCGTCGCCAGCTCCGAAGAGAATCCCGCCCCGTCCCCGGGCCGTCCTAATTCCATGACGATTCCAGCCGGTTTGGCGTCCGCATAGGTGCTGCGAAAGGGAAACGATTCTTCCACGGCAAACGAAAGCTGGGGATTCTTTTGCATCAGTCCCTGGAAGATCAGTTCGTTGATCGCCATGACCGCCACCTGCCCCGAGGCTTCAGCCTTGCCATTGACCATCCTTATGGACTCGCCGGGCCGCATTTGCCTGGGTTCGTCGGGAAATTCCTGGTCGTGCAAATAGCGCTTGGAGGCGTCCGCCAGATAGTCGTCGAAGCCCTTTTTGACGTCGTCCGGGGCAATTCCGGCCAGGTCGCTCCCATATTGGAAACGGAGATAGTCGATATAGGAACTGTCAGCCAGGGCGTTCTGGGTTATAACCATATGACGCTCTCCAGGGCCGGTCTCGTTCAGGAGCGTGGGGATCCAGCGCCCTGGATCGGTGCCCCCCACATAGACCGTTCCCGGCTTAAGGGAACCGAGCACGGCAGAGCCGTAGTCGAGAAGTTTTTGGGCCGGCCAGTGACTGGCCTCCTCTGCGGTATAATACAGTTCCCGCATCGCCTGCCAGACTGCCTCCAAGGCAGGCGATGGAGGCTCCGCCGAATGCAGGGCCAACAATTGTTGGAACAGTCTGTCCGCCGTCGGCCAATCCCCCTTCGCGACGGCCGCAAAAAACCGCTCCACCGCTTCGGGCACCTCCTGCCCGGCTTGTGCGGCCATCCCCCGTGCCAAGTCCCTGCGGCTGATGGCCAACTGACTGATTTTGCGGGCCACCATTTCGGCAGCCGTATGCCCGTTGGTTGCGCCCGGCCCACTGGCAAGCAAGCGCGCCGTCATCATTTCAGGGGAATCGGCGGACGGACGCCCGGCAGTCGAAATGCCGGTTGGACGGATACCAGACTGTGTCGATGGCCGTCGCCATGCCCAAAAAATAACCGCAACGACTCCCACCAGAGTGAGAATCGCGAACCACCGAACGTCCAGCGCGCCGCGTCGAGCGGATGGCTCCGTACTCTTTAGAGTTCGATTGTCTTTCCTGTGAATACCCATCTACTGGAAAGACACCGGCCAGGCAGAATTTGTATATGCAGGATCAAAAATTCTCCACGGCGGCACACTACGCCTTGCCTGCCAGGGCATTCCAGCGCCTCTGGCATTCTTCGGCGGAGACTGCTTCGATTTCCTTTTGGATCGACCATTCGTGGCCAAACGGATCCTGCACAGCCGCGCTACGGTGGCCGTAGAATTGGTCGGCAGGCGGCCGAACCACAGTGGCGCCAGCGGTGGCAGCGCGGGCCACTACGGCATCCACGTCGTCGACCATCAAGCTTAGCCTGACCGTCGTACCACCCAACGTCTTGGGGGCCTTGTTCATCGGCGGATATTCGTCTGCCACCATGATCAAGCCTCCATTGATCATGATTTCGCAGTGCCCGATTTTTCCTGAAGTGGGGTCAGTAATGCGGTAGCGCTCGATGGCGCCAAATGCCTTCTTATAAAATTCGACCGCCTCTGCAGCACCGTTGATTGCGATGGCAGGGGAGACCGGCGGATAGTGCAGGCTTGGAGTACTCATAGATCCTATTCAGGCTGCCCGAGGCAACATCGGAGGTCAACCCTGTGAGAGGCATCAAAATCAATCCCTTTCTCACTCGCCCTAACCCTCTCCCCCGGAAAGATCTCCGGTGAAGCGGAAACTTGAGGGGTGCAGTTCGAGGCGAGTACGGCAAACCCACCCTAAAAACAAGCCGTTGGGGCTCTTCGCCTCGTGGGCTGAGGTGGTTGAGAATGCAGGTGAGCCCGTAGTTGGAAGTTTGGTTTCGACCGGAAGAGCGTCCGGAGGATGCCGGCCAGTGGCCGGTTGGTTGAGCGCAGCGACACCACCGGTATAGAAACCGGAGTTATCGCCCGCGCCCAAGGTGTATTTTTCCTCTGGCACGTCGCGAGCGTTGATGGAATGAAGGACGCTTGAAGAGGAAGGAGGGGCAGGCCT
This sequence comes from Candidatus Limnocylindria bacterium, assembly GCA_035493435.1. Classification (GTDB taxonomy): domain Bacteria; phylum Verrucomicrobiota; class Verrucomicrobiia; order Limisphaerales; family UBA9464; genus DATJII01. Next base: position 6,210 of record DATJII010000112.1, read on the forward strand.
GATGCCGGAAATATTGGCTGAAATCCGTGCTCGCGATACGCGAGAATCCGAAATACGTTGCGGACGCGAGCCGCTGATTCTGCGACAAATACCGGTGGTTTCGCGGACTCAACCGACCGGCTACTGGCTTTGATCCCTCCGGGATCGGAAGGACATTCGATTCGGTGCAGGTGGGTAGTTTATCTCCTCGTCAGTCGAGGGTCTCCGGGGAAAACCTGAGGACGGGACATAGAATGGCATCACCCACGATTTGAAGATTCGCCCACGGGCACCGCCACCATTGACAAATCCCCGCGATTACCTAGATTGGGTGCGGACGTTATGCGTATTCGCATCATCAAAACAATTCTGTCAGCCCTGATTGGATCAGGGCTCGGGAATCTTTTGAGCTGATCGGACGCACCGGACCGCCTCTTCTTATTTTTCCCGAAGCCCTGACGCCAAGCGTCGGGGCTTTTTGTTTTCCATCAACGCTCCGGGGACCCGTGAAACAAGGAATCATACCATGAACGCAAGAAGTGTATCCATTGATCGACAAGTTCCGCTCGACCGCATCCGCAACATTGGCATCGCCGCGCACATCGACGCTGGCAAGACCACGTTGACCGAGCGCGTGCTCTACTACGCTGGAGCCATCCATCGCGTGGGCGAGGTCCACGACGGAACGACCACCACCGATTTCAATCCGCTCGAACAGCAAAAGGGCATCACCATATTCGCCGCGGCAGTCCCCTGCGAGTGGACCTCGCGGGACGAAAGCGCTGACGGCGTGCATAAGCTCTTTGCGAACCAAAAGACGCATCTCAACGTCATCGATACGCCGGGCCATGTCGATTTCACTGTCGAAGTGGAGCGATCGCTCCGGGTGCTCGACGGCGCAATTGCTGTGTTCTCCGGAGTCGAAGGCGTGCAGCCGCAATCCGAAACTGTCTGGAGACAGGCAGATCGGTATGCCGTGCCGCGAATTGCCTTCGTCAACAAGATGGACCGCGTGGGCGCCGACTTCGACCGTGTGGTGGCGGACTTGCGCCAACGACTCGGAGCAAACGCGTGGCCCGTGCTCCTGCCGTGGGGACGGGAAGCAGGCCTGACGGGACAGATTGACGTGGTGAACCAACGGGCCTTCCGTTTCCAGACCGGAGGTAACGGTGGCTATACCATTGAAACGATTCCAGCCGAATGGTTGGAACGAGCCGTGAAAGCCCGCGCTGAACTCGTCAACGCCGTCGCCGAAGTCGACGACGCGGTGGCCACCCTGTGGCTGGACGGCAGGCCCGTTCCTGCCGACCTACTGAAGGCAGCCATCCGGCGAGCGACCGTCGCCAATCGTTTGGTGCCGGTAGTGGGCGGTAGTGCTTATCGTCATTGCGGTGTCCAGCCCTTGTTGGACGCCGTGGTGGACTATTTACCCAGCCCCTTGGATCGACCGCCCATTGCGGTTCATACCGGGGACGAAGAGGTGCGCCTGTTGCCTTCTCGCGAGGAAGCCACGCCGTTGGCGCTCGCTTTCAAAGTCATTCATGATCCGCAAGCGGGCCGCCTGGTTTACCTGCGGGTCTATACGGGAACGTTCAAGAAAGGTGATATGATTATTAATCCCCGCACGCAACGCCGCGAACGAATGGGACGTTTGCTGCGAATCTTTGCCGATCAACGGGACGAATTGTCGGTGGCCCACGCCGGCGATATTGTTGCGGTGGCGGGCTTCCGGGAGTTTTCCACGGGAGACACCGTATGTGGTCCCGCATTGGTTGGCTGGCTTGAACCGCCCGTTTTCCCGGAACCCGTGGTCAGCATGGCCCTGGAGACGCGTACCGCTTCGGATCGGGAACGCCTGGCTTTGGCCCTATCACGCCTGGGCGATGAGGACCCGACTTTTCGGACCTATACCCATCCGGAGACAGGCCAGACCATCATCGCCGGCATGGGCGAATTACACCTGGACATCGTCCAACAACGACTGGCCGGGGAACATCATGTGGAAACCACGGCGGGGGCGCCGGAAATTGCGTATCGGGAAACGATCCGCGGATCGGCCGAAGTCGATCATTTGCTGCGGAAACAAAACGGAGGTGTCGGCATGTATGCGCGAGTCATATTAAGCGTGCGAGCCCTGGAAAGCGGGCGGGGAAACGTGGTCGAAAACCAGGTTGTGGGCGGTAGCATTCCCCAGCAGTACCTCTCCGCAGTGCAACGCGGAATCGGTGACGCACTGAAAGACGGAACGCTCGGCTATCCGGTGGTGGACGTGGAAGTCGCCATCCTGGATGGCGCGGCGCACGTGAAGGACTCGAATGAACAGGCGTTTCGGCTGGCGGCGGCGGCAGCCACGAAGGAAGCCCTGCGTACTGCGGGTTCGTTGTTGCTGGAACCCATGGCGCGGGTGGAACTGGACACACCGTCGGAATACCAAGGCGTCCTTATCGGCGATCTCACTCGTCGTCGGTCTCGCGTCTTGGGCATTGAGGCGAGTCCGGCGGGGGCGCTGATCCGGGCCGTGACTCCCCTCGGTGAACTGTGGGGATACGCGAACGCGATCCGGAGCTTGAGCAAAGGCCGGGCGGGCTATTCGACGACCCCCATTGGTTTCGAACCGGCCCCAGCTTCCGTGGCGCAAAAGGTCATGGGCCAAGGCGAGGCAGCGTAAATCCCTGAACGCAGTGGACAAAACAGGCCTCAGACGGGGTCGGGCAAAAGGCCCGACCCCGTTTTTTATCTTTAGCGCCGCTACAATGAGGTCGATACTACCAAGGAGCACATTCGGCCCGATTTTACCCCTGCCTCGGCCATGGCCGAGCCTCGGGAAGGTATCGCGCTAACCCGCTTGCTAACTCTTATTTGCGACGAAACAAGAAACGAGGGGCGTCGTTAGTCGAAACCTGCGGTGGGTCGGCAAGAAGAACATGCCTCCGAAATGTCGGCACCTAGTATGCAAGGTGGATCACCGCACTCGCGGCGGGAACCACCGTTGTCACAGAAGGCCTGGCCAAACACCTTGGCTGGGTTGGTTTTTCGTTTTCTGGGTGCGGTTGGCCATCGGTCTCGCCTCAGGCGCGCACACCTCTCAGGCCCAAGAAGCTTCCGGTGCTGAAGTGGGCAGAACCGTGACCGGTTATGCCCTGACCGTTTCGTCAGACCTCCAGTACTACATCCCCACCGCCTGGCAGTTAATGGCCTCGTCCGACGATGGGCGAAGCTGGAAAACCCTTGATGTCCGCACCAACATGTCAGTGGCCTCCGGCCAACGACTCTTTTTTCCCGTCACCAATCGCACCCTTTATACCACGTACCGGTTGCAGATTGACCGATCGGACCGGCCCGACGAAGGAATCCAGATTTCCGAATTGGAACTGCAAGGTCCCGTTTACGGCGGGATAAGCACGAACGAAATCGACGCCCAGATAACCAGTTCCCAAGAACACGCCTTGCTGGGAGCAGCCGTCAACGCGTTTGATCGGGACACGGGGACCTCCTGGCACGGTTTCGGATTGGGAACCAGCAAGGGGTGCTGGCTGCAATGGAAATACGTGTTGCACGCCGAGAACATTGTCAAAAATGCGCAGGAAATCCTGATCCAGGCGCGGCGGGCCCAAGCACGCAGCCAGATGTCCGATCGTGCGGCGGAAATTCTTTTGACCATCGAGACGCCCGGAGCCGGAATCATCCAACCGCTCGCGGGTTATGCCATTGTTTCCGCCAACGATTCTCCGGAGCGAGACCCGAAGGCTTGGGAACTTCTGGGTTCCAACGATGCCGGACGAACGTGGCAGTCCATTGACAAAAGACGGAACGAATTATTCCAGCGCCGTTTTCAACGTCGCAAGTTCACCCTCGATCACACGGCCCATTTTCAGTCGTACCGGCTCCGGATCGATGCCATTCGCGCCTCAGACGCCGCCAACGCCATCCAGATCGCCGAAATAGAACCGTTGCCCGCTGGCATCCAATCGAATCGCCCCACCTCCATCGTGGTCTCGGTCCAGTCCGAAAACCCGCCCATGGAAATAGCGGAAATGCTCTTCGATCATGACGCACGCACCAAGTGGTTGGATTTTTGCAAAACCAGTGTCACCAACAAGTCCAGTTGGGTCCAGTGGCAGTATATCGCCCAGGAAGAACTGCCGGTGGTGGGGCTGCAGCGACTTAAAAGCACCCCACTACATGCAAATGGCGATATTATCGCCCGATTGGAGGGGGTGGGAGTTTCGTGGGATCCCCAACGTCATATCCTCGGATTTCTCGATAGCACAGGATTTCAGCTATTGGAACTGGCACCGGTTGCCAAACCGATCATTCCGGGAAATAAAATCAAACTCGTCGGGGCCATTCGCTTTGGGTCACAGCGCCCGTACCTGCCGCAACCCGAGGTTACGGATCTAGGCTCCCTACCCTCCGTGCCATCCATTGCTGACATTGACTTCTCTTCGCTTCAGCAGCCGCTGGTGAACTCTGGTGTCCAAGGCACGGTTAGCGCTGTCTCCAGTGACCCGCAGTACTTCACGCTCCAGGTGGCGACTACCAACGGCGGACGGATTGCCTTACGGATTCCCAATTCGGCCGGGCTGCCAGAACCCAAAATCGAGAGATTCAACATCGAAGCCCGGGGTTTGGTCGAATCGGTCCTGGACGAGAAAGCGAGGCGGGTGGCAGGTGTGGTTTGGGTGGCAGACATGGGCAGCATTCACGTGGTGCCGGCCCTCCTCACAAAACCCCAGCCTCCCCCAGGCACCAATGTTCTTGCGACCCCCGAACTCGCCACGAACTCCGAGGGCGTCACGGACATCGCCCCCATTCGGCGGCAGATTATAGCCCATCCCGGGGCATCTTTTCGCGTCCGGGTCGCGGGTATTGTCACCTTTCTGGACCTGGGTCTCGATATCTTCTACCTGCAGGACGGCACGGGCGGCATACTGGTCTACAGCCAACAATTGGCTGGGCTAAATCCCTTCCTGCAACAAGAGGGGCTCTATGTGGAATTGGAAGGCAAGACCGATGGCAACCTTCCACCGGGCATTCTCCCGTCGGACGCGGCACGGATTATCTCGAAGGGGCGGATGCCACGTCCAAGCCGTCCTTCCTGGAATGATCTCATTTCCGGAAAGGAGGACGCGAACTGGGTGGAAATCGACGGCATCGTTCGCGACGTCCAGGACCACCGGCTGGATGTCAGCACCGGGGCTGGCCGCGTAGCGGTAGCCATTAACAAAATCGAAAGCGGCACACTCGACAAGTTGCTCGCCAGTTTTGTGCGCATCCGCGGCGTCTGTTCCATAACGAGAAACAGCCACGGTGAACCGCTCGGGATCAAACTGCTCGTGCCTTCGTCCGAGTTCGTCGAGATCGTCGCCTTCCCGCCGGAGGATCCCTTCAAGCTTCCCACGATTCCCATCCAGCAGATCCTGACCCATGTGGCCTCCAAAGGCCCCAATGTTAGCCCCGTCGTTAAAACTGTGGGAGTGGTGACGTTCGTCGGGGCGGGGCAATTGTTTATCCAGGACGACCAGGCCGGATTGCGAGCCACACTCCGGGACGAATCCGGCGTCCAACCTGGCGACCGGGTGGAGATCGCCGGATTGGCAGAACTCGACGGTTTCTCCCCCAAGCTGACGCAGGCCGTTCTTCGAAAGATCGGCCATTCGGCCCTTTCGAATCCCGGGCCGATTGAAATACTGGCTCCCAACCTGCCCTCGCACGACGCCACCCGGGGAAAGCTCGATGCAGTCTATTTAGGCCAGAGCGTCAAGGACGGCGCCCGGGTCCTGGAATTGCGCGAAGAGAACCAAAACAAAGTCTTTTACGCCTACCTTCCCGCAACGGAAACCACCCCGTTGGCCATTCCGGAGCAAAGTCCCGTGCGCCTGACGGGCGTCTTCAAGGCAGCCGCGCAGGTGAGCCCGGATATGGACCAAACGATCTCTTCCTTCGATATGTTCCTGAATTCGACCCGGGACGTTGAGCCTTTGGGAGAACCGCCCGGCTGGACCGCCCAACGGATGTTCCGCCTGCTGGGAATCATTTGTTTCATCCTCTCCGTCACACTGATCGCCACCGTGGTGCTGGTACGGAAGAATAGAGCGCTCAAAGAGGCCCAGTCGGAGTTGCAGGAAGCCCATGATCAACTCGAAAACCGGGTGAATCAGCGAACCGCGGAGCTCGCCCGGGCTAAGGAACTGGCGGAACGGGCCAGGGAGGCGGCCGACGCTGCCAGTCGTGCCAAAAGTGTATTCCTGGCCACCATGAGCCATGAAATACGGACGCCATTGAATGGGGTCATCGGCATGAGCAGCCTGCTGCTTGATACACAGCTCAACGCGGATCAGCGCGACTTCGCCTTCACACTCAAGCATAGCGGAGAAGCCCTGCTTGGATTGATCAATGACGTCCTCGATTTTTCGAAGATCGAAGCCGGCAAAGTCACCATCGAGACTCTCGATTTCGATCTGCGTGAACTCGCGGAAGGAGCGTTGGGAATGATCCAAGCCCGGGCCTCCGCCAAACATATCGGATTGGATCTTGTCGTGGACCGGGAGGTGCCGGTATTGCTCCGTGGCGACGCCGGACGCATCCGGCAAATCCTCCTGAATTTACTCAGCAATGCCGTCAAATTCACAGACCAGGGACAGGTTCGTATAGAAATCGACCTGCTGGAAGCGGACGCCCAGATTGCGAAAATCCGAGTGGGCGTGCGCGACACGGGTATAGGCATTTCCCAGGAGGCGCAACAACGGCTTTTCAACGCGTTTGAACAGGCCGATCAATCCACCACCCGCAAGTATGGCGGGACTGGCTTGGGGCTGGTCATTTCCCGCCGGCTCGCCGCCATCATGAATGGGGAGTTGGGAATGGAAAGTGAACCCGGCAAGGGTTCCCGATTCTGGTTTATCCTGCCCCTCGAAAAACAGGCTTCCTCCACGACCATCGTTAAACCAGAAGAGTCTCTCCCCACGGAGATGCCTCCCCTCGAATTACCAGAACATCCCGACTATAGCGCAACTGCGACGCCTGTGATACTTGGTGGCACCCCACTTTACCCACTAAGAATCCTGGTGGCGGAGGACAACCTGGTAAACCGGAAGGTCGCGCTAAAAATGCTCGAGAAACTCAACTATATCCCGGATGTCGCGGTGAACGGCAGGGAAGTCCTGGAATTGTTGGCCAAAAAACCATACGACCTGATTTTCATGGATTGCCAGATGCCCGAAGTCGACGGATTCGAAGCCACTCGCCAAATCCGGTCCATGGCCAACAGCCACGCCAAAGTGCGAATTGTGGCGATGACCGCCAACGCCATGCAGGGAGACCGCGAGCATTGCCTGGCCGCGGGAATGGACGACTATATCGCCAAGCCGATCCAACCTTTGGACATGA
>DATJII010000113.1:0-8180 GCA_035493435.1 Candidatus Limnocylindria bacterium
GACCACCTTGGCGACGTCCTTGACCAGCACCGGGGTTCCGTTGTGCGCGGAGATGACGATATTGCCGATGTCGTCCGGCGATTGCAGCAGGCCCAGCCCGCGTATGAGAAACTGTTGGGATCCCCGTTCGGTATAGGAACCGCCGGCATTGGCGTTGCCCCGTCCCAGGGCGGTGAAGAGTTGTTGGAGCGAGAAACCGTAACCCTTGAGCCGCGCGAGGTCCGGTTGCACTTCATATTGTTTGACCAACCCACCGATGCTTACGACGTCGGCGACGCCAGGCACGGTCTTCAGCTGTCGTTCCACGACCCAATCCTGCAGGGTACGAAGTTGCCGGGAGTCGAGTTTGTCGCTCTTCAGCCGGTAGCGGTAAAGTTCGCCGATGGGCGTGCTCAATGGGGCAAGGCTCGGTTGCACGCCAGCGGGCAAATCGGCTCCTTGCAGCCGTTCCATGACCTGTCGCCGGGCGAAGTCGTCGGTGGCCTTTTCGTCAAAGGTCAGCACGATGAACGAGAGGCCAAACTGCGTATGGGAAAACATTCGCACACAATGCGGAACGCCCGCGAGCGCAACCTCGATGGGTATGGTTACCTGCTTTTCGACCTCCTCGGGAGCGCGTCCCGGATGCAGGGTAATGACGTTCACCTGGATATCGCTGACGTCGGGAAAGGCTTCCACGGGCAGCGACAGGTAGGCGGCAATTCCTGCACCGATGAAGGTGAGGACGATAAGAATCAGGAAGAGCGGCTGGTGCAGCGCAAAATGGACAAGACGGCGTATCATGGCTGGAAAATGGGTTGGACGAGGCGGCTCAGCGGACAGTGTTGGTGGAACCGGTGCTGGAACTGTTGGCCGGTGGAGGCGTTTCGTCGGGGGCACTATCTAGAACCTGTTGCAAAAGCATCGCGCCATCGCCCACGACCCGGTCGCCGGTCTTGATACCCGCGACGACCTGGATTTTTCCCGCCTGGCTATAGCCAATCTGCACTTCGCGGCGCTGGAAGCGGCCGCGCTCGGACTCGATGAAAAGGTAGTGCCGGTCGCTTCTAAAGAAGACCGCTTTGGCGGACACCTCGACACTCGGGCCGCCGGTGCCGCCCGCCTCCACGCTGGCCAGCATCTCGGACTTCAGGAGGCGATCAGGATTCTGCACGGAAGCGCGAATCTTGACGGTGCGCGCGACGGGGTCGAGGGAATCACCGATCAGTTCTATTTTCGCCGGGAAAGCCTTGGACGGAATGGCTGCCGAGCGGACGCTGACCATCTGGCCCGGCCGCAAATGCGCGAGGTCGGATTCCGTGGCATCGACCTGAATCCACAGCCGCGTCGGGTCAGTAATGGTGAACAGCGGGGCGGCCAGTTTTTCGGTGCCCGCCAGGATTTGGTCCGCGCGGACCTCCTGTCCGGGATTGGCGTTGAGTTCCACCACCACGCCTCCTATGGGGGATTTCAGGACGTAGTTGTTGTTTATAGTCTCGGCGCTCGCGTCATATATCTCCAGGCGCCGGGTGGCGCGCAATTGCTCGGCCTGGGCGCGGGCGAGGTCCGCCTCGGCACTGACGATATCCTTGGTTGCGGCGGCGCCCCGTGACGCCAGTTCCCGGAGGCGGGTCAGGTTCTTTTCGGCGATGGCCAGGTCGGTTGCCACTTTTCGCGCTTCCGACTGGGCCTGGCCAAAATCGGGGGAGGCGACCTCCACGAGTGGTGCGCCCTTGGGCACCGTGGCGCCGGGTTCCACCAGGATGCGGGAGACCCGTCCGGCGAACGCGGAGAACACGCGCACGGTCACGCCCTCGTCCCAGACGAGGCGTCCATTCAGTTGGACCGCAACGCTTTCGCTGGGTTTGGCGGCCTCCACCACCAGCATCGCCAACTGGGGTGAGTTCGTCGGAAAGACGATCCGGTCTCCTTCAACTTTGGGATCGGAATCTTCTTCCGGGGTAGACGCAGGTGGTTTGCGGCACCCAACAATGGCGAAGGTGACAAAGAGCAGTATGGAGCAAGCGAGGGAAGCGGTTTTCAAACGTGCGAGTCGGAGGCAGGCCGTTCCAGGGCAGCAGGAAGCGCTGCCCCCAAGGGAAGACCGATAATGGAACTAGCCTGGCCACATCCGCGATTAACTAACGCTACTCGATGAAACAGTTGAGGGACCGACCTGACATCGCGGCGTCAGCGAGAAGATGGCGGACACCCTGCGTCTTGGCGAGCCCGAAATTTCCCCGGAAGATTCCTGGCCCCGTTGAGCATTGACGGGATTGTCACTTGGAGCCGTATGGGCGCGCGTCATTGAACGCGCAGCGTCTTGGAGTGCGCCGGCAAGCAACGCGCGACGGCGCTTTGGCATGGTATTAGGCGTCCAAATACTGCGTGCTATAAATACTTCACGTCCGCCAAAGCGGTGTCGCGCTTCGCTTGCCACCGCCTTGTCCGCCATAGTTTTAACGAAGGCGGAACTCCACGACGCACGCGCTGACGTTACGTCGTGGGCATGCCGGGATGGTTCGCTTCGGGAATATTGAAGGACTCCACCGCCATCCGGTGCGGCGGCCAGGATGTGCGTTTTGCGAATGGGGAGTGGATTGCGCGCAAAACATGGTTTGGAACACGGGAACCGGCGGCGACGTCGAACTGGCCCATGGCGAAGGCCCTTTTTCGGCTCCTGACCACCGTCGGTCTCTTGACTATTCCTCTCTTCGCACGAGGGGAGACCGCGGTTGCCTGTCGTGACTACGCGCTCAGCCATCCTGGCGACGCCACACGCGGGCAGGCTTTATTCCACAACTCCGCCAAAACCGCTTGCCTGCAATGCCACACCGTCGATGGCAGCGCAAAGCGGGCGGGACCGGAACTGTTGTCCATTGGTGGCAAGTTCCCCCGTGCCAGCCTCATTCGTGCGGTGCTGGAGCCTTCCGCCGAGATTGCCGTGGGCTACGAAGCAGTCCAGATAGAGACCAAGTCCGGTGAATCCCATATGGGGACCATCAAGCAGGCTGGACAGGGCTGGATCGAGTTGATGGCGGCCGATGCCAAACCGGTGAGGATCGCCGAGGCCGACATCCTGAAGCGTGAGGATAGCCGTGTTTCCCTCATGCCGGAAGGATTGGCTTCGTCCCTGAGCCTGGAGGAGTTCGCCGACCTGATTGCCTATCTGGAGACTTTGAAACAGGCGCCTGAAACCGGTGGGGGTCCACAAACCGCCCGAACCAGTATCCCCGTGGCCTCGAAGGCGGTTACCTACGAGCCGTTCTTTACGACAAATATCCGGCTAAACCATCCACTCTGGACGGGCGCGATGCCCGGCCATCCTTCCTGTTATGTGGTGCTGGAGCATTTTGGCAAGGCGTGGATCGTGGAAAAAACCGGCCAAGGCGCTGACGCCCAAACGGTGCTTTTGGACCTCAGCGGCTCCGTCCGTACGGGTGGTGCCACGGGACTGCTCGGCTTGGCGTTTCACCCCCATTTTGCCGACAACAGGAAATACTACCTCCAACACCAGGTGGTGGAAAACGGCATTATTTATACAATCGTTGACGAATGGCGGATGGATGCCGGGTTTCGTTCCGATTCCGGCGAGCCGCCCCGGCTGCTGTTGAAGATTGCCGGTTCCACGCAGGACCACCATGGCGGCGGCCTGGAGTTCGGGCCTGACGGCGTTCTCTATATAGGCATGGGCGACACCGGCCCGCAACGCGACCCGCAGGGGCACGGCCAGGACCGGGGAACCCTGCTGGGCAAAATGCTGCGGGTGGATGTGGATCACACCGATCCCGGGCTTCCCTACGCGATTCCCGCCAGCAATCCGTTCCGCAACACACCCGGTACGCGACCGGAAATCTGGGCCCTGGGATTCCGCGAGCCATGGCGCTTCACCTTTGATTCCGTCAACGGGGATCTTTGGGTGGGCGACGTCGGGCAGGATCGCTATGAGGAAGTCACCCTGGTCCGCGCCGGGGAGAACCACGGCTGGAATGTCTTTGAGGGGTTCAACGCCTTCTCCGAGGCTTGCCGCCGCACCAACGAAAACTATATCCCTCCCGTCTTTAGTTACCCACACAGCGTCGGGGTCTCCATTACCGGTGGATATGTCTATCACGGCACCCGTGCGCCCCGGATGCAAGGCTGGTATATCTGCGCGGACTTCGAAACCCGCCGAATCTGGGCCTTGTCCCAGACCAACCGGGTTTTGCAGGAGGTGGTTGAAATTGGCCGCGCACCCAGCCGGGCGGTGTCATTCATGCAGGATCGCGACGGTGAGCTATATCTGGTGGGCTATGATGACGGCATCATACGGCGTCTGGGGTTGGAAGCCGTGGATCCCGTCCCCCGGGAGGTGCAGATTATCGCTGAAACTTCAGAGAAAAGCCCGGTGACGTGGCGCTATACCGAGACGGCTCCGGCGGCAGGTTGGCAGGAGGCGGGTTTTGACGACACACAATGGGCTGCAGGCCCGGGCGGTTTTGGGACACGCGGCACACCCGGAGCGGTAGTCAGGACCGAATGGCATTCCAGCGATATCTGGCTGCGTCGCGAAGTGGTGATTCCGTCATACCAGGCCTTGGCAAAAACGGGTTCCCTGACGCTCCGCCTGCACCATGACGAGGACGCGGAAGTCTATATCAACGGCATTCGCGCGGGTCAGTGGCCCCGATGGACATCGGGTTACGAAGAAGTGGCATTGACTCCGGAAGCGCAAGCCGCCCTGCGCGCCGGACGGAATATCATCGCCGTGCATTGCCACCAGGTGAGCGGGGGACAATACATCGATTGTGGCCTGGTGCAGTATCGGGAGTCGGGACGTTGAAGGGCGCCGGTACAAGCCATTCCGCAAGAGGGGCTATAAAGAAGATTCCTCCAATTTTTTGAGGTCTCTTCCCGGGTATCGCTTCTCACGGTGCTTTCCCGTCTTCAATCTGCGTAATCTGCGGATGAATCTCTCTCTTTTTGAGAAAGGGGAAAAGACGTTTTATCCGCAGATTGCGCAGATTTCCACAGATTATAAAAACAGGGGATCTGATATTCCTGGCAGACCGCCTCTTTCACAATCGTTATATTGATTTCTCCGCCGGCAGATTTTCTTTTTTCAGGTGACCTGCATGTAAAAAATGAATAGATCACCCTCTCGGCAATTTCAACCGCGCGATGCAGCCATGGGAATTGGCACGGTTTTCCAGGGCGAGCGTGCCGCCGTGGGCTTCGGCGATCTGGCGGCAGAGGGTGAGGCCGATGCCGCTGCCCTTGGGTTTGGTGGTGAAGAAGGGGACGAACAAGTTCGCGGGATTCGCCAGGCCCGGGCCGGAATCGACGATCAGGACCTCGACTTCCTCTCCGGTCACGGCCCACCAGACCAGGATCGGTTTGTCGGTTCCCAGCCCGGTCTCTTGGGCTTCGGTCACCGCTTCGGCGGCGTTGCGCAGGAGGTTGATGAACAGTTGCTCCAACTGGTCGGCATCGGCGGAGATAGGCAGGGGACTTATACCATCGGTGGCGATGGGCACGCGCGCGTCCAGTGCGGCCAGGCGGCGGATCAGGGCGGCGAGGTCAAAGGATGATTTTCGCGGCGCGGGCAACTTCGCGAGCCGGGAATAGGCTTCCATGAAGCGGGATAACGCTTCGGCCCGGGTGCGGATGACGTGGAGTCCCCGCTGCGTGTCTTCCTGCCAATCCTCCGGCAGCGGATCGCGCGATATAATCGTCTCCACGCTGGCGGCCAGGCTCTTGATGGGCGCCAGCGAATTGTTGAGCTCGTGGGTCAGGACCCGCACCAGGCGTTGCCAGGCTTGGCGTTCCTCCTCGCGCAGAGCCCGGCTGAGATCGCTTAGCACGAGCAGTTGGTGGGGACGACCAGCCTGGCGGAAGCTGGAGCGACGCACGCCAAAGCGTCCCACGGCCCCGGGAAAGGTGAGGGGAACCGTCTGGGCCAGTTCGCCGCTGAGGCATTCGGCCAAGCCCAAGTCTTTGGCGGTCCGGCCCAGCAGTTGGGTGGTGGGACGGCGCAGAAGATTCTCGGCGGCGCGATTCGCCAATCGCAGTCGTTGTTGTTCGTCGAAGGCAAAGACGGCGGTATCGAGTTCCTCCATGACCGTACGCAGAAGCGCGGTGGCCTCCAGCGCGCCCAGGCGCTGTTCGCGCAGGGTTTCGGCGAGGGCATTGGCCTCGATCAGGACTTCCCCCAAGGCGTCGTCACGCGCCGCGCCGCGTGCCCGGGTGGAGAAGTCGCCTTCGCGCAGTCCTCCGAGGAGATTGGACAGGGTTTGAAGCGGGAAGATCACCCGGTGGTGTAAAATGGCCGCGCTTATGAGCCACGCGGACACCACCACGATGCCCAGCGTCCAGCCCACGCGGCCATCGAACGAGCCCAGCCATAATAATAGAATCGTCGCGCCCACGCCCGGCAGCCCGATCGCCCAGGCCATCAGCCAGAGGCGCCGCTCGAATCTGAGCTGCTGCCTGCTCACAGGCCGTATTTCTCCAGGCGTCGATAAAAAGCGCTGCGGCTCAGACCTAATTGCTCGGCGGCCTTCATGGCATTGCCGCCGCAACGGGCCAGCGTCTGCTTGATGAGAAACCGTTCGACCTCCTCCAGGCTCATGTCCTCAAGGCGCGGCGCGGGATCGCGTCCGGCATAGAGGCCGAGGTCGACGGCCCGGATCGAGGATCCATTCGCCAGCAGCACGCCGCGCTCGATGGCGTGGCTTAGTTCGCGGACGTTGCCCGGCCATTCGTGGGCCCGCATGGCGACCAGGGCGGCCGGGTCGAAGCTGGTTATATTCTTCCTATAACGGGTCCGCTGCTGCTGGAGGAAAAAGGCGGCCAGGGGTTCGATGTCCTCCCGCCGTTCGCGCAGGGGCGGGACCCGGATCTCAAAAGTATTTAGACGGAACAGGAGATCCTGGCGGAATCGGCCCGCCGCGACTTCCGCCCGCAGGTCCGCGTTGGTGGCGGCCACGAGCCGGACATCCGCCTGCTGGGTGCGGGAGGATCCCAGGCGTTCGAAACTCCGGGTTTCGAGGACCCGTAACAACTTCGCTTGCTGGGGCAGGGGAACGTTGGCGATTTCGTCGAGGAAGAGGGTGCCTCCTTCCGCCATTTCGAAGCGGCCGACGCGATCGGTCTTGGCGTCCGTAAAGGCGCCACGGACGTGCCCGAACAATTCGCTGTCGAAAAGGGTTTCACTCAGCCCACCCATGTTCACCGAGATCATGGGTTTCGTAGCCCTCGCGCTGGCGATATGCAACGCATTGGCTACCAATCCTTTGCCGGTCCCGTTTTCCCCGGTGATCAGCACCGTGGCATCGCTCGGGCCGACCCGGTCGATGAGGTCCACGATGGGCCGCATGATGGGAGACTCGGCGATCAGGACGAGCTTGGAACCCCCTTGTGCCTGCGAGGCGGCGCTGAGCCGTTCGCCTTCGCGCAGGGCTCGCCGGAGGGCAATTTGATTGCGCACAATCGCCACCACCCGGGCGTTGTCCCACGGTTTCTGGAAAAAGTCACGGGCGCCGCGTCGCATGGCTTCCACGGCCAATTCCACACTGGCCCAGGCGGTCATCACCACCACGGGCAGGGTGGGGTCCACGGCCGGGATGCGGCTGAGCAGGTTGAGCCCTTCTTCGCCGCTGGTGGTGTCGCGCGTGTAGTTTAGGTCGGCGATCAGCAGGTCGTATTCGTTGCGGGAAATGGCGTCCAGCGCGGCGCGCGGTGAGGTGACCACCTCGACCTTCCAACCTTCGGCCTTGAAGAGCAGCCGCAAGGCTTCGCCGACGTCGGTTTGATCGTCGGCCACGAGAATGCGAGATGCGGTAGTGGAAGCCACGACGCGTTTGTGCCAACACTGCGGGTCCGGCGCAAGCGTGCGCGCAAGAGCCAACAACGATCCGTACCGTCAAACCCGATACTTCCAAATACCGGGAGCGCCCGAACCCGCAGTGGGCGAGGGCCACAAGCAGGGAGGATACCAAGCTGGGTGCCGGGCGGGCGGGGACCGGTGATCAAAGACGCGAAACGACGTGCGTCCACCTCCTTGCCTCGGTGGCTACGGGGAGTGCTTTTCGGTGCCCTTTTCTGGTCTCTTAAATCTGCGTGAATCCGTAATCTGTGGACTAAATCCCCTCTTTCTTGGCCTCAGAAAGCGATTTCCCTCGAAGATCCTTGGCGGTCCTTTTCTAACTGATTTCATCCAC
>DATJII010000114.1:0-13806 GCA_035493435.1 Candidatus Limnocylindria bacterium
CGATAAAGCCCACATCGACGCCGCGGAGGAAGCTGGTGAAGTGGTCGAGGCAATGCCGGTAGTGGCCGCCGATCGAGGCGTTAAACACCACCGGGATTCGTCGGGTATAGGTGTCTTCGTTCAAGCACCCCAGGAGGTCCTCACCCTGGGATAGGATCGCCATAGCGCCGGCCAGCACTCGAGAACCGTGGCCTTCGTGAAATCCATCATGACTGGGTGTGTCCTTTCCACTCCTCGCAGGGGTAAGTTCTTGAATATCCGATAAGGTATAGCTGGTGGTCATATCGCGCTCGGCGTCGTTGTCTTGCGGAGGTGTCGCGGAGTGCCCCCAATCCTTACAGGCCATGGCGCAGATTTATTTCGGGACCGAATGAAGGGGATCCCAGCAGCCATGGAGGGAGATCAACGCTTGCGGGTATTCTGACGAATCGCAGAACCTATCGGAATGGCAGAGAATCGCGATACCGCCACCGGTGAAACGTAGGCTTGCCCACACTCACGAAGTCGCCGAGTGGTGGAACTGCCCTGAAGAGGATGCCGGAAGAATTAGGCGTTACCTACGAAGCACTTACGCGCGATGGAGAGCAACCGGGTCGCGGAGAGGCGAAGCTTGATCGAATTGCGCCACACATTGGGATTGGTGCGGCTGCGATAGCGAAGGTTTTCCAGCACGTGGTCGACGTCCTCCAAGGAGGTGGCCCGGGCGGCGTCGCGAATAGCCTCGCGATCATGTTCAAAGGCGTACGGATTGAACCGATTGACCAGGAACCACAGAGGACGTTTCCACGCTGGAACAGATTCGAGCAGCAAACGGTGCTCTGCTCCCTCCAATTCGCCACCAAAGCGCTTGCAGAACCGATTCAGAAGCGGATCAACCGCCATTGGTGGAGCTATCACTACCCTTAACAGACACCACCGGACTGGGCGGGGCAAGCAGCATGTTGCCGATTCACGTGAGGAAACGGCAAGATTTCCGCAGACCGAACGAATCTACGGAATCCTTGTCTACGGGTGGGTGGAGCGGCGTGCAAGGTCCACCCACACCTTTTGACGAGTGCTGCTGGTGAAATCAGTTGAGGACGAAGCTGGCGTCACTGGATTCCACCTTGAACGAGGCCGGGATTTTGGCGGGATCCATGCGGACCACCACTCTATAGGTACCAGGGGCCAATTCCACCGAGGCTGGACTGGTGCTCCCAACCTTTCCGCCGTTGACCCATAGCTCCGCTCCGGGACTGGTGGTCCAGGTAAACGAGACTTTACCGGCCTGGGCTACTTTGATTTCAGTACCCGCGAATATTCCCAGACGAGAGGTCCAGAACTGGGCTTTCGTGGCTTCGTCGACGATCTCCTTGCTCAGCACGCCGCGAACGAGTGCGTCACGAGGCGTCCAGCGCTTGTCGTTGAACGCAGTGGTGAAGGGCCATGATTCCTGCCCGGCTTGCTGGTCCGTGTGGGCGGTCTGTGTGAGGTACCATTTGCGTGCCACGCCGCCTTTGCTGGCATCGAAATCGCCGGGTTTGCCAAGGCGGGAAAGAAAGGCAAAGAGATCGGCTTGATCCTGCTCGCCCAAATTGTCCAACAGGCCGGAAGGCATCAGGGACGCGGTTCCCTGTTCGCGTTTGGCAATATCGGATTTCGCGATCGCCTGTTCCGCGCCGGAGGCGAGACGGAGCACCAATTCCTGCGGAGTCTCGCGAGCCAGGGTTCCGGCGTAGTCGTCGCCGCCTTTGGTGGTCACCATGACGGCATGGTAGCCCTCCTTGATCTTGGCGCTGGGGAGGAGAACCGATTCCACCAGGTAGTCCGGTTGGGCGCTGGCGCCGATGCTGGTGAGGTCGGGGCCGACCTTCCCGCCGACTCCGCCGACGGAATGGCAACTGACACAGGCGAGTTCGTTGCGGCGATAGACCCATTCGCCACGGTTGGGATCGCCCTTCTGGCTGGCTTTCTTGACGAGTTCCGCGACCAACTCACCGGTGATGGTGCCACCATCGGCAGCGAGTCCGCTGGCCTTGCCCAGGGCAATAACCAGATTGAGTTCGTTTCGTCCGCCTTCGCGGGCGACGCGCATCCCGGCGCGGGCTCCGGCGGTGGGGATGCCACTGGCGGGCAAGGCATCGGCCAGGGCCGGGCCGATGCCTTTGACGGAAAGTGCGGCGCGCCAAAACTCAAGCGCCGCGGTCTCGTCATCCAAAGTGGGGACAATCGAGGCGATCAAGGGCAACGCCTTTCCTTGATTGACGGCCAAAAGCGCGGTCACGGCGTGACGGCGGATTTCGGGGGCCGCGGTTGGCGCGGCGAGCGACGCCAAGGCGTTGGCTGCGGCGTCACCGCCCAACGCGCGCAAACCGTCGACAGCGGCGAATTTGACGGCGGGGCTGGAATCGGCGGAATTTGCCAGTTGGGCGAGGGTGCTGATTTCAGGTTTAACACTGGCTTTCCAGGCCAGTGCCAGTTTGAGCGCAGCGACGCGCCCCGGATCCGCTTGTCCTCCGGTGGCATAGAGCGACACGATCCCTTTCAAATCGCCGGAGGGGACTTGTTTGCGAGCCGAAGCTGCTTGGGCGAGAGAATTCAACGCACGGACCGAAGCGGTTTCGGAGAAGCCGTGAGTGACCGTTTGATTCCAAAGGATCTGGAGTTCGTTCGGGCCACCAGCCTGGCCGATCACTTCGATCCATGGTCCACTCCCGTCTTGAGATAGCGGCCGGGTCTTGAGGAGGGAACTCAGGACTCGGGTAGCCTTTTCGGGTTTGATCGCCTTGAGCGCGAACTCCAGTTGCTTTTCCTTGCCGTCGGGTTTCCAAGCGCCGCTTTCCAAGGCGGCGATCCAAGGATCGGCAAGGTCATTGATCGTCAGCCACAACGCGTAGTCGAGCGTAGGATCCATGGGCGAATCCAAGACGCCGAGCGCGAGTTCGGCGGCTTGGGCGTTGTGGACCTTGGCGAGAGCACGCAAGGCTTCGAGGCGTACCTTGGGCGATTCGTCATGGGCTAATTTGCCGAGCAGGTCCAGCGACGCAGCATTGGCAGCCTGAAGCGATAGCGCGAAGGCGAATCCAGCCGAAAACAATTTACGGGTCATACGATGAAAAGTGGGTTGCAGTTTGGATTAATGCTGGGCGGCATCGGCAACCGTGGCGGATGTGTTAAGGAGGGCATGCGCGACAGCGGCGCGAATTTGCGGATTCTTGCTGGACGCAAGTTTCGTGAGCAGGTCCGGTGAGGAAAGCCCCCAGCCTTCCCGGAGCCAGAGGACTTCCAGGGCGGCGCGTTCATCGGATTGTTTCGCGAGCCACGCGTCCAGATGTTTGGTCAACTTCGCTGCGCCCAACGAGTGCAGGAGATTTCGCGCGCCCTGTTGCTCCCAGGTGTTGGAAGAAAGAGTGCGATCTAATAACAGGCTCACGTGTTGTGAGTCGGGCGATTTACCATTGGTCTCGGCCCAATTCGCCAGTTTTTGAATCGCGGAGGCGTCCGCCAGCGGGCGACCTTTGGCGCTGACGCGCCAGATCCGGCCGTGTTCGTGATCCCGGCGGGGGTCACGGAAATCGACTTCACCGTGTTGGATGATGGGATTCGACCAGTCGGCGACGTAGAGCGCGCCGTCCGGGCCGAAGCGCACGTCAATCGGCCGGAACGTGACGTTCGTCGAGCGCATCAGATCCGGCATTTCCTTGGTGACATAGCTGGAACCGACTTCGTTGAGCCCGAAGCGAACAACGCGGTGTGCCCGGAAATCGCAAGTTATGACGCTGCCCTGCCAATCGGCGGGGAATTGAGGTGAATGCACGATTTCGAGGCTGGCAAACTTGGGATAGTTTCCCGGGCTGATGCTTTCCGCTTCGCGCCGCATATCCGAATAGGTGAAATAGGTGGCGCCTTCCATGGCGTGATAAATGCCCTTGAAACCAGCGCCGTCAGAGAAGAAGTGGTTACCATACTGGTCCCAGTGATGTCCCCACGGATTACAGCCGCCTTTGGTGAAAACTTCCAAATCCCACGTAGCGGGATCGAAACGCCAGATCCCGGCGCTGTTCAAGCGCCGGACCCCGTGCGGGGTTTCAATATGAGTATGGGTATAGATCGACTGGTTCATATAGAGATGACCGTCGTATCCCCAACGCAGGGTGTGCAGGGTGTGATGGGTGTCCTCCGTGCCGAAACTCGAAAGCACGATGCGTTTCTCGTCGGCTTGGCCGTCCCCATTCGTGTCGCGGAAGTATAGCAATTGATGGCTGGCAGCGACGTAACAGCCGTGTTGGGTATCGGGAAGCACGCCGCTGGGGATTAACAGGCCGTCAGCAAAAACGGTGGCTTTGTCGGCTTTACCCGTGCCTTTCGAATCTTCCAGGACAATGATGGAATCCTGTGCCTCCTGGCCGGGGCGGATCATCGGGTAAACGCGCGAACTGGCGACCCAGAGACGACCGTGTTCGTCGAAGTTCATCTGGATCGGCTTGAACAGATTAGGGCTTTCGGCCCAGAGCGTGGCTTCGAAACCGTCGGCTAGATCAAAGGTGGGGACAGGTTGGGGGGTAGACGGATTGGGCCGGGCTGCGCGGCTACGGGCTTCCTCTGCCAAGATGTCGTTGAGTTCCTTGATTGCGGCAGGATCCTGTTCGCCGAGCGCGCGCAGTTTGCCAATGCGGGTTTCCCACTCAGCAATCAGGGGTTCAAACTTGGGCATTTCTATGGCGTTCTGGCCCTGTTCGTTTTTGCGGAAACCAAAGAGGTAAGTCCAATTGGCGGGACGCCAACGGTGGAAGAAGAGTTCGTTTTTCTTGAGAACCGCGGCATGGAGGTTTTGCTCGGCACGGCCCTTGGAGGATCGGCGTGCGTTCGGCACCAACTGTTCGGTGATGGCTTCACCGATGGCTTCGTTGCCGGCTTCGTTGGGGGTGACGCCATCGGTCGTCAGGCGCTTTTTCCCGGGATGCTTGGTGAAGAGGTCAACGAAGGCGGCCCCGCGTTCGGCAGCCAGACGTTGGGTTGCCAGGTTGTATAATTTCAACTTGGCATTGTGGGCGGCAGTTTCGACGTCTTTGGCCTGGTCATTTTCGTGGGCGATGGGGCCCACCAAAACGAAACGGACGGGCTGACCGCTTACTTGTGCGATGGCGTCCATGAGTTTACCGAGGTCGCTCGTGTATTTGCCCACGCCCTCTTCGCCGTCGAAGGAGGCGGTCATCCCATAATCAAGGATGGCAACGGTGGGCTTCACCAGCGCCAGTTGTTCCTTCACCCGGCCCAGCCAGTCGGCTTCCGACTTACTCCAATCGAAGCTTGCTCGGGCACGACCCATCGGGGTGTCACCGGCCCATGACAAATTCCGGAAGGTCACATTGCGGTCGGGGAAGGCGGCGGTGAGCTTGGTCTCAATCCAGCCGTAGTCCACCTCCCGCTCGAACACGGTATCGCCGATAAAGAGGACCTTGTCGCCGTTGACGAGTTGGAAAGAATCGGCGGCTTGGGCCGCCAGTCCCAAGGCCGTGGCAAAACAAAATGCGGCAGCCTGCCGGATGCGTGAATGGAACATAAGAAAACTGTAGTGGAGTGGGATTGCGAAAGGGAAGCAGACAGGTTGTTGGAGGACACCTTTTTTCCGAAGAGGAGACATGCCGGGCCAAGGGGAGGGAAACTAGGCGATGATCTCGCGGACCACTTTTCCCTGGACGTCGGTCAGGCGGAAATCCCGGCCGGCATAGCGGTAGGTGAATTTCTCGTGATCGAAACCGAGCAGGGCGAGGATGGTGGCGTGGAGATCGTGGATGTGCATGGGATTCTCCTGCGCGGCGAAACCAAATTCGTCTGTGGCGCCGTAGATCGTGCCGCCTTTGACGCCGCCGCCCGCCAGCCACGTGGTGAAGCCGTAGTGGTTGTGATCTCGACCGTTGATTTTGCCCGAGTTCGCTCCCGGAGTGGGAAGTTCCACGGTGGGCGTGCGACCAAACTCGCCGCCCCAGATAACGAGCGTGTCGTCGAGCATACCGCGTTGTTTGAGATCGGTCAGCAGGGCAGCGATCGGTTGATCCGACTCCTTGGCGAGTTTCCGGTGATTGACTTCGAGATCGTCGTGATTGTCCCAAGGCTGGCCTGCCCCGTGCCACACTTGCACGAAACGCACGCCGCGCTCGATTAGTCGGCGGGCGATGAGCAACTGGCGGGCTTGGGTGCCTTCACCGTACATGGCGCGGATATGCGCGGGTTCGCGATTGATGTCGAAGGCATCCGCGGCGTCCATCTGCATGCGATAGGCCAATTCGAAGCTTTGGATACGCGCGTCGAGTTGGGCATCGGCATGGCGGGCCTTGCGATGGCGATCATTCAGGCTCTGCAGCAAATCCAGTTGGGCACGCTGCTCGGGAAGTGACTCGTAGTTGTTTGTGATGTTCTCGATCAACTTCTCGAGCTGGGTGTGCTCCGTGTTGATGTACGTACCCTGATACACTCCGGGAAGAAATGCGCTCTGCCAGTTCTGTGATTCCTGAATCGGATAGCCGCCGGGGCACATCACGATGAAACCTGGCATGTTCTGGTTTTCACTGCCGAGACCGTAGGTGACCCAGGATCCCATGCTGGGGCGAACCAAGCGGGCGTCGCCGCAGTTCATCAACAGCAGGGACGGTTCGTGGTTGGGGACGTCCGCTTTGGCGGAGCGGATGATGCACATGTCATCCACGTGTTCGGCGGTCTTTTCAAAGAGTTCACTGACCTCAATACCGCTCTGGCCGTATTTCTTGAACTTGAACGGGGATTTCCAAGCGGTGCCGGTGCGGCGTTCAGTTTGAAGCCGGGTGGGTATTTCCTTGCCGTGCCACTTATCGAGGGAGGGTTTGGGATCGAACGTGTCGACGTGCGAAGGGCCGCCATTTGCGAAAATGTGGATGACCCGTTTGGCTTTTCCTGCGAACTGGGGGCCACGAGGCGTTAGCGGATTGATGAAATTGGGGGCAGAGTCGGCCTTGGCCGACGGGGCCAGAAAGCCCAAGGAACCCATCAAGGCGGACAGGCCAACTGCGCCCATGCCACAGCCGCACTGCTGAAGAAATTCCCGGCGGGTAAATGCCAGGTGATCGGGATTGGGCGAGTGGTGGCTCATTTCGATGCTATTCCGCTTTCAGAAAGACGTTTTCGGCCATGCTGGCATTCAGAGATCCAGATGGGTGATAGGCTGAGGTTCGCCCGGCTTACTCGTCGTCGCAAGGGGCGAATTGGAAGCTGCGGATCCAAACGATAAACAGGATTTACGGGGCGGCGCGGGATTGCCTTCGGCGTTGATTAGCCGAATCTCAGGTCCAGTGAATCCATGGCTTGAGGTTTTTGTCGCCCTGATCGTCATTTTGGCGAGTGGCGCTTTGGGATGGCGGTGCAGCAGGTTGCCGAAAGGGTGGTGGTTGCTGGGCTATATTCCCCCCTTGGCCGGGGCGCTCGCGGTGGCGGTGGCGACCCGAAAGCCCGAGTGGGCGTTGCACCCGCTGCTTTCGTGGATCTTCATCGGACGTTTGAAGGTCCTGATGATGGGAGCGGTGGTGGCCATGCTCTTCAGTGCATTGATTCCCAGATTGCCAAGGAAACGGGATAGAATGGCCCTGGGGATACTCACGGTCGTCGCGGCGCTGTATGTGGGCGTGTGGCCGGGCGTGGCGACGATCGCCAACCGGGAGAAGCTGGCACACTTGGAAACGAAGCTCGACGGGGACGGCGTTTGCCGGCAATCCACTGACTATACGTGTGGACCGGCAGCCGCGGTGACGGGACTGCGAATCCTTGGCATCCAGGCCCAGGAGGGGGAGCTGGCGATCCTCGCCAGGACCAGTACGGCCACCGGGACCCCACCGGATATCCTGGCCTCGGTGTTGTCCAAGCGCTATGCGGCTGAGCGTTTAAAAGCAGAATTCCGGCGATTTCGGACGGTCAGTGAGTTGCGCGGGGCGGAACCCGTGCTGGTATTGATCCAGTTCATGCCGATGCTCGACCATTGGATCTGTGTGGTGGACGTGACAGATACGGAGATCGTGGTGGCAGACCCCCTCAATGGGATGGAGCGGTGGTCCCACGAGAAATTGGCGGACCGCTGGAGGAACGTGGGAATTGCTTTGAGCCGGAAATGACCCGCCGCACGATTCGGAATATTATTAGTTTAGAGAACCCAGCTTTCCGCCGGGCTGGAGTCCGGCGCGTGCGACAAGTTCATCGCCGGTGAACAGTCCCTCTCGGATGGAGACCACTTCCAGGCGTATCCAATGCCCGTCCTGTGAGACTGTAGCCAGGCCCTGCTGGGCGTTGGCGGCAATGATGGTCCCGGGGGGCGGGCACGGTCCGGGCAGTTTCCCGGTGCTGACCTGCCAGATTCTAAGTTGCTGGCCGCGATAGTGGGTGAGCGCGCCACCATGGAAGGGGTTCGCCGCCCGGACGAGCGCGGCGATCGAAGCCGCCGAGTCCCGTTGCCAATCGATGGTTAGATCCGATTCGACGGGGCGAGGCCAGTAACGGGCCGCTTCACCCGGTTGGGATTCCAGAGACAGGGTGTCCTGGGCAAGCCGGTCCAGCAATTCGACAACCGCTTCTGTTGCGGTAGGGGCCAGGCGGGAGATGGCGAGGCCGAGCGTGTCCGTGGGCGGCAAGGCGACCATCCGTTTGATGGCGATGGGGCCATGGTCCAGATGTTCGTCCAGGGCGTGAATGGTAACCTGGACTGCGGCCGATTGTTCGCGTACTGCCCAGAAGAGCGGCTGTGGCCCCCTGAACTGTGGAAGGGCGCCATAGTGCACATTAAATCCACCCCGAGGCAGGGCTGCCACTGGCGCCATGGGCAGCCGCCAAGGAAATCCAAAAACTAATAATAGTTCGGGCTGGATCGCGCCGAACCAGGCCCCTAGTGACTCCGCCAGGTTTTCCCGGGCAAACCGGGTCAAAGGAATCCCGGTGTGCTGGCTAAACCCAAGGTGGGCCTGGATGGTGTCATCGGCAAGCTGGGGAATTCCCAGGCCTACCAGTTGATGGGACTGCCGGAGGGCGTCCAGGCAGGGAAGGGCGGTGGGCTCGGTGCAGATCGTGGCCAGTCTCATTAGTTCAGGTGCAGATGTGCTCGTTATACCAGCCCGACGCGGGATTCGACAACATGGAGCCCACGCAGGGATCGAATTCGCCCGGAGAGGGCAGGGTGCCCAGGATTTCGTGAGACAACGATTTCCCCGCCTTGACCACTTGCCGGAGGTATAAGGGGCCGCCAAGGACGTGGCTTACCGGATCCATCGCGACCTTGCCGCGCGGACTGGCAAACGATCCGGATTCCAACGATTGAATCAGGGATTCGGGGTCGTCGGCGTCAGTACCCGACTTGGCGATGGCCTGGGCGACGAGTTTTCCGGTTTCGTAGCCCAACAAGGCGAAGCTGTCGGCCGAGCGGGTGGTTTGTTGTTGGAAGGCGCTGGTGAAACTATGGTTTTCAGGCAGGTCCAGCGAGGCGGCCCAGGTGAAGCAGTTGCGGATTCCGAGGGCGGCATCGCCCAGCTTATGGCCCCAGGGCAACTCGGTATAGAAACCAGTTGATAGAACCGGCAGGCCGGCCAGGATTCCTGCGTCGTGAAGATCTTTCAGCAAGGTGATGGCCTTGGATCCGATGGCACTCAGGTATAGAAACGTTGGCTGATACGTCTGGAGGTCGGCGATGAAAGGCTCGGTGCGAAGATTGAAATCGGGGGCGTCCGCCACGCAGAAACGATAGTCCACGGCGCCCCCGTCTCCATAGCCGCAGTAAAAGGTGCCATTGGAGTCGAAACCCGCTTCCAGAAGAGTGGTGGCGATATAGGCCCGCTGGCCTACCGTCTCGGCCGCCCATTTCCCCAAGGCGTAGGTGCTTCGCCAGTAGCCCAGCGAGACGCGGAAGAGGTTGCGCATCGATTCCGGCGGGCGTGCCATATTGGCACCCGTGGTGGTGGAAATGAAAGGGCGCCCCTCGCTTTGGAGGCTTTCCTTCATGGTGGTGAGAATCCCCGAATTCACCGGCCCCATGACCGCGTGGCAGTTCTGGACCGCGTAAAGCTTCGAAACCGTGGATGGGAAGGTTCTGGGATCGCTCGTGACTTCGACGGGAATCAACTCGATCTTCCAAGCACCGATGTCAGTTTGGGTTTCGGCAATGGCGAGTCGGGTGCCTTGCAGCAGGTTGTCCGCCAGCGCGGGATGAGCATTGGAGGCGGGAAGAAGGATTCCCAATCGAAAGGCAGGCATGGTGGGCGTGCGGCTAGGTGGCGATTGGGATGACGATGTGGAAACGACTGGGGGACAGGTGGAAACTCATGATGTCTGCGATTCTGCCTGCCGACAGTCCAGGCGTAAAGATGCAACCCCGATGGCTCTCCGATGGAAAATCGTGTGTTTTTGAGGGATGACGCGATTTGGTAATTTTTTTCGAATTCCGCAAAGCGAAAGAGCGACGGGAGATTTGTTTGCCGAAAGACCCCTTAAGAAACGTCCGCCATTGGCCGATAGCGGTTTTAACCAGCGGGTGGTCGTCTACCAATCGTCGGGTTGACTCCTTTTGGACGACGGCCAGCAATCTGGAAGGAGGAGCATTGTTCCTGGCGTCGGGGCTCCCTTGGGATTTGGGGGCGAACCGTGATCTATTGGATTGACGGAGGAAAGCGCTCGCCGATGGGCTAACATTAAACTGCAAGCGGACAATTTTGAGGGCTCGTCTAGATGAATGTCGCGATTTGGCTATTTAAAAATGCCATGATTGCCAATTATGGTGACTCAAAATGTTACGGAACCTCTCTGGCTCAAGGGTTTAAGTGGCTTTTTCGGTGTGAAAAAAAACTCGACAAGAGTAGGAGGTAAGGGGACTACTAGGCGACCTTGCACTCTCATAGCGCGATATTGTGTCCGGTGACCAATTAGATGGTGGATCCTGAACGAAGTGCGGCAACAAATTCGATCATGAAAATCTGGAAAATGTGTTTTCGATGGCTGGCGACCTGCGCCGCCTTGACGGTAATGGTGCAGTCGGTGTCCGCTGCGAAAGGGCGCTTGGGCGTTGACTTGATCTTTGTGGACGGCAGCGTCCAAGGTTACGGGATTATCGCGCAGAGTGCGTTGCCGGGATATCGAGTCGTGGTACTCAATCCGGAGCGCGACGAAATGACCCAGATTTCCGACGAGTTCAGTCGGATGACGCAAAACGGCGAGCAAGCCAACAGTGTGCACATTGTCTCCCACGGTTCCCCAGGGACGATCCGACTGGGTGCGCAATCGATTTCCACCAGTACCCTGAAGGGCAGGGCGGCCGAATTGGCAGCGTGGCGGGCCGGTCTGTCACCGTCCGCGTCGATTTATCTCTATGGCTGCGAAACTGGTGCCGGAGAGTCGGGAATGGCCTATTTGCAAGAATGGGCTAGTCTGACAGGAGCCAGCGTGGCCGCGTCTGCCAATCGCACGGGAGCGGGTCGCCTGGGTGCCGACTGGACCCTGGAAGTCTCAACCGGCGCAGTTGAGTCCAAGGCGGCATTTGATCTCCAGACACTCCAAAAACTTCCGGAAGTTTTAATCGACTACATTTTCTACCATGATGGTACTGCGGGAAAATTATATCGATCGGAGTTGGACGGAGCCAACCAAACTGCGATTCTGACCTACAATGGATCATTCAGTACCGTTGCGGTCGATTTTGTTGTCGCGGACCCGGTGAATAGCAATCTCTACTACAATCGGATTTTTAACGACGTCAATCGGGGGCTTTACAAGACAACATTCGCCGGAGCCAGCCCGGTTAGGATATCGCCGAACACCACCAACCTGGTCTCGGGTATGTCCTTGGATTTGGTGAATAACAAGGTTTATATGCACGACGATACCGCTGGAAAATGGTATCGAATGAACCTGGATGGATCGGGAGCCCAGGTGCTGCAAACCACTGCTGGGACCGCAACGTTTTCCGCGGTTGATACGAAGCACAGCGTCTTTTACTATACCCAAACAATTGTCGGCAGCACCCGTGGCCTCTATAAAACCGATTTGGCCATGACGACGGCGGGTACGCAGATTACGACCGCCGGCAATCAAATCACCGGGGTGGCTGTCGACATGACTCACGACAAGATTTACTATCATGACAATACTGGTACCGCGATATTTCAGGCCAATCTCGATGGATCGAGTCCGGTAAATAAGTTGACGACTAGCGCCAATACCCCCGTCATCGGCATTACGGTCGACCATGTGAATCAGAGGATTTATTACGCTGGGACAGCAGGCTCGTCGTTCCAGTCGCTTCGCGGTGTTTACCGGACTGCTGATTTGGATTTGACCACGCCAACACGGGTTTCCACGGCCAATGACCTGGTGGGGCCGGCTGGGGTCACCACGATTTATGTTGCCCCACCTTCCATTAGCGGCGTGACCGGGCCCTCTGCCGGGAGCTTCAATGCCGGGGACAACCTGGATTTCACGGTGACCTATGACACTGCGGTTGACGTAACGGGTTCGCCTTACCTGCCGTTGACCGTTGGTTCGTCGTCGGTCAATGCCACCTATTCTTCCGGCACGGGCACGACCTCCCTCGTTTTCCGGTACACGGTGCAGGCGGGTGACACGGACAGCAACGGGATTGCCTCGTCTTCTCCCTTGGTGCTGAACGGCGGTACCATCGTCAAAGCATCCGGTTCCACGGCAGCCAACCTCACTTTTACGACTCCTACCACGACCTCCGTTTTGGTCGATACGACGGCACCCACCATCAGCATCGGCTCGCCATCGGCTTCAATAACTGCCGGCGGCCCCGTCAGCTACACAGTGACCTATTCAGACGCCAATTTCCAAAGCTCCACCCTTTCCGCCGGGAATATTACGGTTAATACGACGGGCTCGGCTTCGGCGAGTTCGGCGGTCGTTTCAGGAAGTGGCACCACTCGGACTGTGACTCTCTCCGGGATCACTGGTAGTGGCACTTTGGGTATTTCCATCGCTTCGGGCACAGGCAGCGACGTGGCAGGTAACCTGGCACCCGGGGCCGGTCCGAGTACCACTTTCACCGTCGACAATACGGCTCCGACCGTCAGCATCGGTTCGCCCTCCGCTTCCCTCACCGCCGGCGGCCCGGTGAGTTATACGGTGACCTATTCCGACGCGAATTTCCAGAGCTCGACCTTGTCGGCAGGCAATATCACTGTCAATTCCACGGGCTCGGCCTCAGCCAGTTCAGTGGTCGTTTCTGGAAGTGGCACGACCCGGACGGTGACCCTTTCCGGGATCACGGGTAACGGCACCTTGGGCATCTCTATTGCGTCCGGCACAGCTACCGACTTGGCAGGCAATACCTCGGGGGGGGCCGGGCCTAGTACGACTTTCACCGTCGACAATACTGCCCCGACCGTCAGCATCGGTTCGCCCTCCGCTTCGATCACTGCGGGTGGTCCGATCAGTTATACGGTGACCTATTCTGACGCGAATTTCCAGAGCTCGACACTGTCAGCGGGCAATATCACCGTCAATTCCACGGGCTCGGCCTCAGCCAGTTCGGTGGTGGTTTCCGGAAGTGGCACGACCCGGACGGTGACTCTTTCGGGGATCACGGGCGATGGCACGCTTGGCATCTCGATCGCGTCCGGCACAGCTACGGACCTGGCAGGCAATACGGCGGGGGCGGCCGGGCCCAGTACGACTTTCACCGTCGACAATACGGCTCCGACCGTCAGCATCGGTTCGCCCTCTGCTTCGGTTACCGCCACGGGTCCGGTCAACTATACGGTGACCTATTCGGACGCAAATTTCCAAAGTTCAACCCTCTCCTCGGGTGATGTT
>DATJII010000115.1:0-9037 GCA_035493435.1 Candidatus Limnocylindria bacterium
CCAAGGACAGCCTTCAGGTGAGCGGAGGGTGGTCATGATCGAACGAACCTGTTCGATCGGCTTGAGTTTGCTGGAAGGAGGTTTGGGCATGCAGTCAGGGTATTAGAGAACCACCAGATCATCGCGGTGCACCACTTCCACTCGACCGGTCTCGCCAGCCTGCAAGTGGGAGGACGAAAATCGTACCAATCCGCGGGCAATCTCCCGCCCCTTGGAATCGGCCAATCGCACGACAACTCCCTCCGGGAAATCGCCTTCGCAACGAACGATACCCGGCGCGAGCAGGCTACGCCCCTGCTCTTTTACGGCCTGCACAGCCCCGTCGTCCAAAACCAGGGTCCCGCGCAATTGATGATAAAACGCAATCCAGCGTTTTCGACTGGGCAGCTTCTTGGAATTCGGCAGGAACAACGTTCCTTGCGGTTCGCCCGCCAACAGCCGCGGCAGCAAATCGAATTTCCGGCCGGAAGCAATGACCAGCGGGGTCCCGGAACGAACGCAGATTCGTGCGGCGGAAATCTTGGTCACCATCCCGCCCACGGCCGTGGCACTCGAAGTGCCGCCCGCCATGCCTTCGATCGTTTCGTCGATATGTTCAACAACCGGCAACAAGCGCGCGTCCGGTTTGCCATAGTTTTGCATCAAGCCGTCCGCCGTCGTCAAAATAACCAGGAGGTCGGCGGGCAATAACGCCGCCACCAAGGCCGAGAGTCGGTCGTTGTCACCGAATTTCAATTCCGTGACGGAGACGGCGTCATTCTCGTTGATGATGGGCACCACGCCTCGCTTCAGGAGAGTCACCAAGGTGTTCCGGGCGTTCAGGTGCCGCGTGTGGTCAGCCAAGTCTTCGTGGGTCAATAGAACTTGGGCCACGTTGAGTTCGTAGTGGCGAAACAGGGCCTCGTACATGGCCATCAGCCGCGACTGTCCCACCGCGGCACAAGCCTGCAGTTCCGCCAACGTGGGCGGACGCCGATCATACCCCAGGACGCCCATCCCCGCCCCTACCGCCCCGGAAGTCACGAGCACGACCTGCTTTCCCAAAGCTCGCAAGGCCGCCACCTGCGATACCAACTGGGCGAACTGAACCTGATCCGGGCGCTTCCGTGCGTCCGTGAGGACGCCGGTTCCCAGCTTCACAACTACGCGGTCCACCTTCCGCATCAACTCCGAGTGCACCGAGGGAAGAAACGAAAAACCCGGCGTTTCCAGAAGCAAAATCGGTGGTGGAGGCTGCGGGGAATGGGAACTAGGGGGCGTTATGGGAGGCTGGCGAAGTATGCTTTTGCCGGTCAAGGCGGGTCACTATTCGGCGGGCAACGCGGGTTTCAGCGTCCACGCTTGGAGGCGGGCGATTTCCAGGATCTTCGGAGCCCGGAATCCCGCCCGATGAATTACCCAGTTGCCGAAGACTTTCGGCGTGTCCTGAGCTACGTGGCGGGCTGGCAGGATTTCACGATTACTGCCCAAGGGAACTCCGCCTTCGACGGGCAATGCGCCATGCTTCCAATAAAAATCCAGGGCATAGGCAAGCCCCACCAGAAAGTCGGTCGGAGGCACGGCATCGGCCCCGATGAATACCCGGGACGGAATACGATGCTGGACTTCGAGATAATCCAGCACGTCCCTCGTCGCGTCCCGAAACGCCGGCCAGGCAATCACGGCATTCGTGAGCGAAGCCGGAGGCGCACCATCCGGCCCGAGGAGACCAGTCGCTCGTGAGAGCTTCGCGGCCTCCTGTGGATTCATCTGGTGGCAGACGGCACGCGTCAGCAGTTCAAATTGGTCCGCCAACGAATAGGCACGTCCGGAATGGACGATGAAGTCGAGTCCCTTGCCGCTGGAATCAAGCGCCTGACGAACGATCTGCTGAAGATTGTCCGCCGAGGCAGCCTCCGCATGGGTCCGGTCCGGATAGAGCACGGGCAGATTGGTGGCCATCACAAAATGCACACCCGAAACGGCCCGCAGGTGATCGATGTACTGGCCAAACCTCGCAAAGGCGGCTTCCGTCTCCTCCGCCGGAAGCTGCGGCGGGGGACGCCAATTTTCGCGGGGCGGATTGGTCCCGTGCTTGAAATTATATCCGTCCCAAAACTCCCGATGCACCCATTAGCAGGGGTGGTAATAGATGCTGATCAGCCCGCCTCCCTCACTTCGCAGTCGCGTCGCCATGGCGTCAAAGGCCCGGTTGGCCGGTTCGACGGCCCCGGGATCGTGCAGTTCCATCCGGGTGAAATTGGGCGCCATGTTGAACACCGTCAGCCCACCGGCGTACCAAAAGGGTTTGCCATCTAATTTGATGTGCGAATCCTCATCCACATAACAGGGAACCCCGTGCGGCATGACGCCGATCGACGGCAGCGCCCCATAAGCCTGGGAGCCCCAGGACGCACCCGGCTGTCCGTAACACGAGAGCGTGTCCCGCTGGAAAATCCGCCGCACGTCCGCCGCCCCCCCGCCTTCCCGCCGGGCAAATTCGGCCACGCCATCCAGCCACCCACAATCTGCCAGGTACTCGGAAGGCGTGGGATGAACGGAATGCAGGTTGGCGTGGTACCCAATGTCATGTTTTTGGAGCGCTTCGATCACGTCCTTGCGCCCGCGCTTTTCCAAGACCCGGGCTTTCTCACCCACCACTTTGAAGGTTGCTTGGATCCCACGCTCGCTGAGCATCACGGCCAACCGTTTGGCGGCATCGTCATCGGCTGGCAGCAGGTAATCTTCGGTGTCGAACCAGAGGAGGACATTGACGTTCCCCGAACCACGGACGTTGGATACCGACAACCCGAGCATCAACCCACCCAGGAGACAGAACCATCGTCGCGAGTAGTCTGGCCACGGGAATTTCATGCCGGATTGTGGAGGGGTGGACCGTGTTCCGGCAACCGGGAACACCGTTCCAGCAGGCCGTTTCTTTGCCGCGCGGACAAAACTTGCCAGCCTGCCATACGCTACCCCATTATTTCGCATGGCAGATTCGAAGCCTTTGTCCGACGTCGACGAGCAGTTTTACCCCAGTGCCGATGGATTCTTCCCGGCGCAGGGTTCGACAGCGCTGACGTACGACGATGTGACCCTGGCTACCCTTTACTCCGAGGTTCTTCCCAAAGACACGCAGCTCGACACCCGTATTGCAGACGGATTGGAACTCCATATCCCCTTGGTATCAGCGGACATGGACACGGTCACCGAAGCCCGCATGGCCATCAGCATGGCGCTTAATGGCGGCTTGGGCCTGATCCACTACAACATGCCGGAGCGCGAACAGCTTTCGCACGTCTCCCGGGTCAAATACCACGTCCACGGCCTGATCCAGGATCCTATCAAAGTCGATCCGAATCAACGCATCGGCGATGTGCTGGAATTGATCGCCAAGAAGAAGTTCGCGTTCAGCACCTTCCCCGTGGTCAACGCCGAAGGACGCTTGCTCGGGCTGCTCCCCGGTCACGTGGTGAAGCCCCGCTACGCTCATCGTGTTGTGTCGGAAGCATTAACACCTCGTAATCAAGTACATACGCTTCGCGAGAAAGAGCTGGGTTCCGACCCCATTGCCCGCGCCGACCGCTTTTTCACCGAGCATTTGGGCATCCACAAGTTGCTGGTCGTGGACGACGAAGACCACCTCCGGGGTCTCTTCACGATGAGCGATATCGAGCGCATCACCCAGGAAAAGGGCGCGGCGCTCAAGCCTGCTCGGGACAGCCAGTTCCGCTTGGTCTGTGGGGCCGCCATCCACATTTACCGGAACTCCGACGGGAAATTGAACCGGGAACGCATCGAATCCCATGTTGCGGCCCTGGTCGAACGCGGAGTGGACGTCGTCGCCGTATCCACCGCCCACGGTCACACCCAGAGCGTCGGTGAAATGGTGAAATTTGTGCGGGAACAGCACCCCCACCTGCCCATCATCGCGGGCAACGTCACTTCCGCAACCGGGGTCGAATTTCTCAGCGAATGCGGCGCGGACTGTGTCAAAGTCGGCCAGGGCCCAGGATCCATCTGCACCACCCGGGTTGTCGCAGGTGTGGGCATTCCCCAATTGACCGCCCTCTACGTGGCTTCCAAAGCCAAGGCGAAACGAAAAGTCACGCTGCTCGCCGACGGCGGCATCACGAAGTCAGGCGACATCGTGAAGGCCTTGACCCTCGCGGACGGCGTCATCTGCGGCGGACTTTTCGCCGCCTGCCCTGAAGCGCCCGGTCAAATCCTAGAGATCAACGGCAAGCTCTTTAAGCAATATCGCGGCATGGGTAGCGAAGCCGCCATGAAGGCCGGCTCAGCCGCCCGCTATGGACACACTGCCGACTCCACCCGCAAGGCAGCGGCAGAAGGCGTGGAAGCCCTCAAGGAAGCCTCCGGATCGCTAGATAGTGTGGTGAGCCAGCTCGTGGGCGGTATACAATCGGGCATGGGCTATCTCGGCGCCCAAAACCTCCCCGCCCTGCGCGCCCGCGCCCGCTATATCCGCGTCAGCCCCGCCGGCCAGAAAGAAGCCGCCCCGCATGACGTCATCGAGGTGAAAACCGGAGCGATGCTGACGCAATCGAATTAGTATCGCCGGGCCGAGAATCACGCGAAGCGCATGGAGTGCGGTTGCGGAGTCCGCGAAGCTACCGCTTTGGGAGTCATCTTGAATCGCCGGCAGATAGGCCCGCGAGGGGCTTTCGCTCCTGCCCATTACCCTATTTCAATCCCTCGACCAAGAGACAACGCCGGTTGCCTAACCGTGAAACGTTTAGTTTTCGGGTTGATCGAACGTTCCAACCGATGCCTTAGCCCCTTTTTGAGTGATTTAGCCCGCAAGGCGCCCCCCCTCCCAAAGCGGCAGCTCCGTAGCCGCACTCCAGGCGCTTTGCGTAATTCTATATAGGGCGCGAGACCACCCTCCTCAAAACTCAAACGCCGAATTCGTCCGGCCGCACTGGGGGCAGCGTGACCGTTCGACACTGGGATCGTCGGTGTAGACGTAATTGCATTTCTCGCAACGGAAGACCTGGTCATGGGAGCCACCCCATTCCACCCGGCGCCAACGCAGGGCTTGGAGGAAGGCCACGAAACTGACCAGACCCAATACCAGGACCACGTACCACGCGATGAGCATGTCCATGGACATGGCTAGCGGGTCTCCTGCCGGGCGGCGGCCCATTGCAGGGTTACCACACCCCACACCAGTTGTTTGGCATCGTAGGCCGATTCCGACTTCGCCCCGGCCAGGGGCTTGAATCGCCAGCTCCGGACCATGGCTATAGCCAAGTCGTCCATGTTTTTGGACTTGGAAGACTCCGCCACGCTCGCGAGCAGGACCTCTCCAAAGGCATTAATAGCCACGTCCACCCGAGTCACTCCGGGTAGTCCCTCGCCTTGCCAGGGGGCCAAGCCAACCAGATTTTCCGGTCGGCGCAACGCCAGCGTCGGTCCTATCACCGCGTCAGTTTGGCCTACCGCCACGGGCGACACTTCCGCAGGCAAACGTGCTGGTTTCTCTATTGAAACACCCGCGGGTGCAGGTGTCGTGACGGCAGCCAATGGCCCCAGCGAGGTCGTCCGACTCGCGCCGAGAAAATTAGGTTTGGCTTCCCGTACTACTGAAGGAACGACTGACTTGGGCAGCCAGCGACTGGCGGATCCGGAGAACCCATCGGCATCCGGGAGGGCGAAGGCCGTGGGGCGCGGAATCCAGTGTTCGTCGAGATCGGTTGAGCCGGGAGGCAGAAACGCAAAGGCATCATCGGCACCCGAGGGAATCACCGCCGCCGGCAGGGGTTGGCCAAAATAGCGGATTACCAGGAATTGAAAGAGCGCGAGGATGCCAATCACCACGAACCAGCGACGGACGCTCCACGGTTGATGGGCGGTTTCCGTCATATTATTTCGCCGGGCCGATCGCGCCCAGCACGACTTCCTTCACGCCTATCGACTTGGCCAATTCCTCAATCTCCACCAGTTTTTCCAGGCGAACACCCCGGTCAGCCTGGAGATAAACCCGCCCTGGAACACTGCCGACCGAGGCCACACGGGCTGCCAGGCGTTGCCGAAGGACGGCGGGCTCCACGATCTGATTTTCAAAATAGATACGATCGTGGGCATCGATTGCGATCACGAAATAGCCCCCCAAAGCCCAGGGTTTCAAAGGGCTCCCCCCGGAGGGCAGGGTCAGGATTGTCCCCTTCGGCAGGACGAGGTAGCCGCCGAAAAGCATGAAAAACAGCAGCGCGAAGGTCACGCACATGAACGGGGCCAGGTCGAACTGACCGCGAATCAGCCGGGTGGTGCGTTGGAATCGAATGGCCATGGCGCTCAGTTTTTTGCCGAAGGCGTTTCACTACCGGCCCCGCCATTACCATTGCCATTCACGCCATTTTCCAGCCCGGCAACCAAACGGGCGGCCTCGGCGGAAGCCCGCTCCATGTCGAGGACAATGGCGTTGACCCGGCTGACCAAGTAATTATAAGCGCCATAACAAACCGCGGCGATGGCAATCCCCAGGGCGGCGGCGTACAACGCCTGCCAGACTCCCGCGAAAAGTTCCGCCGGGGCGGCAAACCCGGAGCCTCCCTGCAACCTCTGGAAGGCCTTCATGAAGCCAAACAGCGTTCCCAAAAGACCGAGCAACGGCGCAATCTGGGCCAGGGTCGCCAGCACACCCAGGTTGGCTTCCAAGCGGGGCACTTCCACCATCGCGACGTCTTCGATGGCTTCCTTCACCCGTTCCGGTCCCCCGTCTTTCGACAAGATGGCGTTTTTGACAATAAGGGAAACGGGGCCGGGGGTGGCGTTGCAGATGGAAATGGCCTCAATGACGTTGTCCCGTCGCAGCACATTCCGGACACCCGCCAGAAACTGGGCGGAATCGATCTGGACCCGATGATAGTACAAGGCGCGCTCGACGATCACGGCCAACACTCCCGCGCTGACCAGCACCAAGACCCAAAACATCAGGCCATAACTGGCCGATTCGGCACTGGGCGGGATCGCTGGCAGAGCCACGGGGGCACTGGTTTCCGCAGCCGCCAGCAACGAGTGAATCCACATGGGCGCTTTTATAAGGGAATCCGTCCCATCCGTCGAAAGCTAAAGCGATGAGCCGCTGGCACGGGCGCGGTTCGTCGCTGTCTGAATAATTAAAGCCCCAGTCGTCGGTCCCGAAGAACCCTAAGGCCGCCCAACACCGGGAGGGCGAGCTCCCGACGAGCCCTGCAACCAGCAAGACGCCGGGTGTCGATAAAGAACTGGGGAACCGAAGCGTTCGGCTACGCATTAGCTTCCGTCTCAATTGGTTACGATTATTGCTACGAAGCCTCTCACCGTTAGTATGGGCTCGTCAGGAGCCTCGCCCTCCCGGACTTGGCGGACACGTTTGGTTTGTCGCGACCGCAAGGAGGAGCCAGCCATCTGGGTCGGCAACGGATCCGCGCCCATCTGACTCACGCTTTCACGGCGGCTAATGAGAAGAAGTACCCAATCACACCTTCCGATACCAGTTGTCCCGCTGCACGGAACGATACCCGAGGTCAGCAATTAGCCGTTGCATGTCCGCCACCCCCATGCGGAAGGTCGTCCCGGCACTGCTGACGACGTTTTCTTCGATCATGATGCTGCCCAGATCGTTCGCCCCATATTTCAAGGCAATCTGGCCAATCTCCTGCCCTTGGGTCACCCAGGAGCTCTGCACGTTGACCACGTTATCCAGAAAAATTCGGGCCAACGCCTGCGTGCGGAGGTACTCATGGGCACCGACGGTGGTCGCCTTGAGCACGGTATTTTCCGGTTGGAAGGTCCAGCAGATGAACGCCGTGAAAGCCCCCCCGTTCAACGTCCCGTTTTCCAAGGCCGCCGAATAGTGCTGGGCCAACTCGAAGGGGCTGGCGGAAACCCCAATCCGCCCCGCGTCGGCCAGGCGTTGCAGCGACCGATCCTGCTGGTCACGTACCACTTGCAGGTGTTCGATGCGATCTTCCGGCGTTTCCACGTGGCCGAACATCATGGTAGCCGAACTCGCCAGTCCCATGGCATGGGCCTGATCCATGACGCCCATCCATTCACCCGTGTTCGCCTTCAATGGGGCGATGCGCTTGCGAACCCGATCCACCAGGATTTCACCGCCTCCACCTGGAACGCTCCCCAAGCCAGCGGCGGAAAAATCCCGCAAGATCGTTTCCACGGGTTCCTGGAAAACTTCCTGGAAATGGACAAATTCGCTGGGGCTGAACCCATGCACATTGAAGCCCGGGTACTTGGCCTTGATGTGCGACAAGAGGTCCAGGTACCACTGCTTCGTGAGCTTCGGATGGTGCCCACCCTGCATCAGGATCTGGTTGCCACCCAAGGCAATGGTTTCCTCGATCTTTTTGTCCATTTCCGCCAGGGAAATGACGTAACTATCGTCGTCCTTCTCCGTCCGCCAGAAGGCGCAAAACTTGCAGTAAACGTTGCAGACGTTCGTGTAATTGACGTTGCGATCGACGATGTAGGAGACGATTTCATTCCCCGTGCCGCCAAACGTCGCCCGCCGGGCCAGTTGCCGACGGCGATCCGCCAAAGCCCCAAGTTCTTCCAACGGCAGCGAATACAGCCGCGAAGCTTCCGCGCGGTCGATTCTTTCGCCGTTCCAAAC
Source organism: Candidatus Limnocylindria bacterium (assembly GCA_035493435.1). Lineage (GTDB taxonomy): Bacteria > Verrucomicrobiota > Verrucomicrobiia > Limisphaerales > UBA9464 > DATJII01. Next base: position 8,618 of record DATJII010000115.1, read on the forward strand.
TTTCTCGAGCAACACGTCGAGCGACGCATCGTACACCATGGCGATAGGGTAACCTCAATCAGCGAGGTAACAAGCCTACGGTCGGAAAGGGGGCACAACACTTTCCCACAGAGTATCAGGTGCAAGAATCGGGCGTCCTGTGGCTTCGATTTGTCTGTTCTTCCTCCAGAACGAAGCCTCCCGCGGATGGCTGGGCTCGACGGAGTCTCGCCCTCCCGGGCTTTTGACGGCCTTACGGTTGGCTTAGGGCGATGACGATCGCTATGGCTTCCAGAAAGTGTCACGCCACCGTCTCGTGGTTGAAAATCACCCAAAAAGTGGGTGATTTTCAACCACTTTTTGAACGCTTTTCATCACAATCAAGCCTCCAAACCAGACTGGTCGAGCTCCGTTCGATGAGGCATCCTTGGCGGTGCAATG
>DATJII010000116.1:0-2491 GCA_035493435.1 Candidatus Limnocylindria bacterium
ATAGCGTCTGTACCACTTCGCCCTTGATATCTTCCCGGAAGCGGTTGCGGACAATCGAGGCGGGGGCGTGGCCGGGGCGAAACCCGGGGATGCGGGCCACCCGGGTATATTGCGCCGTGACCGTATCCGCTTCCTTGCGGATGACGTCCACCGGGATTTCAATTACCAATTCTTTCTTGCAGGTTTCTGCCTCCACGGCTCCTCGTTGATGAAGTTAAGGTGTGATGAGTGGGTGGGTGAACCCTATCCTGTTTCTGCGCCCAAAACTTTGCAAAGGGAATTCAGGCCACTGACTTCGAAAGATTAGACGGCAGCATGACCCTGCCGAAAGTTCAGTATAGCATACGCTCTTGATGTGTCAACCAATGCCCCCTGAAAAATACCTCAGGGGTCCGTCCGGCGCTTGCCATTGAGGCTGCTTTGCCATTCCCAAATTCTCCGGCAATGGCTGCGGGAGGCGCTTCCACAGTGCAGGGCGGGGTTTGCCCGCAATGAGCGCCTGGAAGCGCGGCGGCAAGTCTGCCATCTTTTTCGCACTTCCAGTTACCAAAATTCCAAGCCCGCCCCCATTGGTTCAAGAACTTCCGCGAGGATTTGGAAGTTTGGTTTACAATAGGCCTTGACCACGAACGATCTCCGCGGAGAGATGGGTGAGTGGTTGAAACCGGCGGTCTTGAAAACCGTTAGCGCTGAAAGGTGCTCGGGGGTTCGAATCCCTCTCTCTCCGCCACCCATCTAAAATTTCGACCCTGGATATCAATGTGTTAGTCTGTCCACCTATGAGAAGCCGCCTATATTTAATCTTCGCGTTATTTACCACCGCCGCATTCGCCCAAACTCCCGGCCCTATCACCGCGACCCCGCCCGCTCCCGCACCAGCCCCAGGCCAGAGCCAGCGGCCGGCCATGGCCGAGACGCCGAACACAGACATTTATTACCGTCTGGCGGTCGATGCCATCCCGCAGGATGGAGTTCCCAAGGGCGAGATTCGAGGGCCCTTTACCTTGCCGAGCCAGGCTTATCCCGGAACCCAGCACACTTACTGGGTCTATGTGCCGGCGCAGTATGACCCTGCCGTTCCCGCCAGTTTGATGATTTACAACGATGGGCAGGCGTTCATGGCTCCTGAGGGGGATGTTCGAGCCCAGGTGGTGATGGACAACCTGATTTACCGCCGCGAGATTCCCGTCATGATCGCCGTCTTCATCAATCCGGGCCGCCGTCCTGATCAGCCCGAACCGAATTCCAGCAATTGGGGCGATCGCGACACCAATCGGCCCACCGAATACAACACCCTCGACGATAAATACGCCCGGGTAATCGTGGATGAATTGCTGCCTGTGCTCTACAAGGAATACAACATCTCGAAGGACCCTGACCGCCATGGCATCGGCGGGTCGAGTTCGGGCGCTATCGCCGCTTTTACCGTGGCATGGGAACGTCCGGATCAGTTCCATAAAGTACTGAGCAACGTGGGAAGTTTTACCAACATTCGCGGGGGCAATGCTTATCCCGACATCATTCGCAAGAGCGAGAAAAAGCCCATTCGTGTCTTTCTCGTGGACGGGCGGAATGACAATCGATCGCTGCGAGCCGACGGAACCTACGACCAGGCCCGCGACTGGTTTTACCAAAACGTTCAGATGGAGCAGGCCCTTACGGAAAAAGGCTACGACGTGAACTACTCATGGGGCATCCAGCGGCACGGCCAGAAAATGCTGCAAACGGTTTTCCCGGAGATGATGCGCTGGCTGTGGCGCGACCAACCCGTTTCGACCGACGTCCACGATATGGTTGAGCGCTCCTTCAACCCACCCGCGAAAAAGCAATAGTCGATGGCGTGAATCTCGTTCCCGGCGACCGCGGTTCTTCATCAGAAACTACCAGGACCCAGGCGGTGCACATCTGCGCCCCAATGCTTTCCTGATATCCTCAGATCAGGCATCCTTTAGCCGTGCGGTGTCACTTTCGGCTGCGCGCCGCTCTTAATAATCAAGTCGTGCAGAAGCGTTACCGCTTTATCGATGGGCGGAAGTTTGGCGTAAAACAGCGGCGTTCTACCGCGCGCGTCGGTCTCATCCAGCCCTGCCCCGTGCGCAGCCAGGAATCGGATTACCTCGCAGATTTGGTCCTGGGTGGAATGCTCGAGGGTGCCCAGGACGGCGGCGTGCAAGAGTGTGGCGCCAGTGAAAGATGATACGACTTTCACGTCGGGATTCAGCTCGTAGGCATATTGCACGGCATCCAGATGTCCGCTCCCGGCCGCGGCGCTGAGCACGGTAGTGCCGTCCTGAGCTTTCACCCTGGCATCGGCCCCTGCGGCCACCAGCGCCCGCATGGCGTCCACGTGGTCCCCCTTGGCGGCCAGCATGAGCGGTGTCTGTTCGCCAGCGACGAAGCGAAACATCGCAAACGCACCGGCGCCCCCGGGCTCGCTCTTGGGCACCGGTGTCGTTGGAGTACGTGCGTTGACGTGCGCGCCTTTGGCGAG
>DATJII010000117.1:0-11304 GCA_035493435.1 Candidatus Limnocylindria bacterium
CGGCTCGACCGCGTCAGCCAGAGGCAAGAACACTACTGGATAGTTTCCCGGGGGCAGGCCACTGACCATCTCCCCACCCCGGTGCCATACCCGCTCCCAGCCCAGCCGCCACCGGCCATCGGTCCGCGCCAGATCCACGCGCAAAGAGCCGGTGGCCACGTCAGGCACTTGGCTTGAGCGCAGCGAGCCGGTGGCCACACCGGTGTCGTTGTCCACGATCGTCACCGTCACCGCACTGGGGGAGCCCAGCCGTACACCCTCGACCTTCGAGAGCCGGATTTGAAAGGTCTCCGGCCCCTCGTCGAAATAGTCGTCAATCAACGGCACCTTGAAGGTATAGTCTTGGGCTCCCTCCGGCAGATTGATCGGAGTCGCCGCCAACTGGGCAAAATCACGACCGGCCTGGGCGGAACTGCTCTCCACCACCACCGTCGCCACCGCTGCCGCCCCCCCGGTTTTCTGCACGCGCACTTCAGCCACCCCGGCACCCTCGCCGAAGCTGACCGCGTCCGACGCAAAATGCACCTCGTAGACCGGCGGGCTCGCGAAGACCTTGAATGAGACTTCCACAGCGGGGGCGGAGTTGTAGTTCGCGTCGCCCGGCTGCAAGGCCCATATCTTCACCGTCCCGGTGTTAGTCACGGTGAGGGTGCTTCCGGCCAAGGTGGCCGGTCCCGAAACGAGCGTGAACCTCACTGGGAGCCCGGAACTGGCGATTGCATTCAGTTCCAAGGGCTGAGTGCCGAGTTGGCGATCCTCCAGTGGGTAAAAGGTTATGCTCTGGTTCCCCCGGCTCACGCTGAAGGACTGCTCGACTGGCGGGGCGGCGGCGTAGGTCGCGTCTCCGGCCTGCGTGGCGTGCAAGGTGACCCGGCCCGCACCCAGTAGACTTAGCGTATTACCGCTCAACGAAGCTGGACCGTTCACACTCAGTAAGACCGGCAGGTGGGAACTCGCGGTGACGTCCACGGTAAAGGGCGGTGTACCGAAGCTACGGTCGATCAAGCTGCCGAAGTCGATCGTCTGCCCCAGCTTCACAGTAAGCACCGCTGGGGCGCTGGTGACCGCCCCGTACACGTTGGTGACCACCACTGTATAGATGCCCGCCTGCCCGAACTGCACGCCGGGCAAGGAAAGCAAGGAGTTCGTCGCTCCCCCAAGGGCCACACCGTTCGTCAACCACTGGTAGCCCAAAGGACTGCTGCCCCCGACTGTCACGCTGAAAGTCAGGTCGCTCCCCGCAGTCACGGTCTCGCTCGCCGGATGAAAAATGATAAAAGGCGGGACCGGCCCCCGCGCATCACCGATGATGACCATGGTGTGAGTGGAGCCCGCTGCAATCGCCGTTACTCTCGCCAGGCCTACTGGAACCGTTGCCTGGCCATAATCATTGCGCCCCCAAGCCACCACCGTATTGTCAGACTTTAGGGCCACCGTATGCCCGCCTCCCGCAGCGATCGCGGTGACGCCACTCACAGCTTCGGCAGGCACCTCGCTCTGCCCGCTGGATCCCCACGCCACCACTGAGCCGTCGCTTTTCAAGGCCACGGCATTCCCCGCTCCAATTGCGATCGCCTTTACCCCACGCCGAGCCGATTCAGGCACGCTGGTCTGGCCCGATGTTGCTTTTCCCCACACCAAGACCGAGCCATCGCTTTTTAAGGCCATGGTATTATTATCACCCGCCGCAATAGCGGTGATACCGCTTTGTGCTGCCTCCGGTACATCGGTTTGACCATCGCTGTCATCTCCCCAAGCCACGACTGAGCCGTCGTTTTTCAAAGCCACGACATGAAAATGGCCAGCAGCGACCGCCTTGATTCCACTCCGTGCTGACTCGGGCACGTCCGATACGCCGTAACTGTTACTTCCCCAAACCACTATCGAACCGTCGTCCTTCAAGACAACAGTATGGGAACCTCCTGCGGCTATCGCCGTGACGCCGCTTCTCGTCGCTTCGGGCCCAAAGACTTGACCCGCGTTGCCATATCCCCAAGCTACCACTGAGCCATCGGCCTTTAAGGCGACGGAGTGGACGACTCCGGCTCCGATCGCGATAACGCTTCGTAAGCCATTCGGGACCTGCGACTGTCCCCAAGGTGGCTCGCCAAGGCCACTAGCCTTCTGGCCATCCCCCCAAGCCACCACGGTACCGGGCGGCACCGGGCTAAAGTTGGCAGTCACCGACTTGTTGGAGTCCAGTAACAGACGAATCACATTGGTGGTGTCAATCCTATCCCCGCCCCATCGGTCGAACTGACTGAGTAAATTCGGCGTCGCGACTAGTGTCACGTTGTCACCAACGGCATACAAATTCTTTGCTGGCGACGCGGTTACCGAGCCATCTCCCACCACATCCAAGTACAGGTTCACCTGACTGCCGCTTAGCTTGGAGAACAGGACGGATACTGTGCGATTGGGAGTAGTAACGGGAAAACCCAAGGGATTGGCGTTGCCGCTGGCAGCACTGCCCCATTGACTGAAGTACGAACCTATCGCTGGCCTAGGCGTGAGCTGAACCACACTGCCGAACGGATATGGGCCGTTGGCCGGACTAAATTGCACGGTACCTGTACCCGTACTCGCGACTGCCACGTTGGCCGTCAGCGTGGTGCCAAACACCGCCTGCACGCTCCGCGTCCGGTGGATGACGATGGTGTTCGTCGTGCCGGAATTACTGACGGAGCCGCCCAATAATCCATCAGTGTCGCCCGTCCATCCCAGGAACGTCCATCCCTGACTAGGCGTCGCCGTGATCGTGACCACCGAGTTACTCAGGTAACGGGCCACCGAGGGCAGTTTTGTAACGGTGCCGCCACCGGCTGTCGTCAGCAGCAACGGGTAGGAAGGAACGACAACGATACTGACCGGGTCGCTCTCTGCCGTGCTGAAGTCGTCCAAATTTACCGACAGGGCGCGGACGGTTGCGTTAGTGGTGACCGTAAATGCCCCGTCGTAAGTCAACGGCCCCCCGATGGTTGGTTCGGTACCGTCCAAGCTGTAATAGATAGAGGCGTTGGTAAAGCTGGTCTGGATCGTGACCGAGGCCGAGTCACCGTTGGTGAAAGTGTTGCTAGGGCTGAACTGGTTGCCAACCCTGATAATTGGGGCACCTACGGGAACTTCAAAAAGAAGTGCTTTGACGAGCCAAAGGTCGTCGCCTCCAAGGCCGCCTCCGTTCGATTGTCCCGCCAGCAAGATTGTGCCATCGTTGGCCGGGATGATGGCTTGCAATCCATCACTACCCGTCGTGCCAAAAGTAAAGTCCGCGCGCTTAGTCCCGACGGAATTGAGATTCACCAGCCACATGTCGCCGTCACCGATATTCAGGGTCGTTTTGTTACCGGTTTGGCCCGAGTAGGAGGTGCCGCCCAGTAGGAACCCGCCGTCAGGCAGCGGAAACACAGCGCCACCTGATTCATGCAATGTACCCCCCAGCGTCTGATCCCATTCCTTAACCCCTGAGCTTCCGATCTTGACGACCCAGAGATCGGCCCCGGTGCCACCCATTGCCGCAGTACTCTTGTTTCCACTGGCCGGTGAGGCCGAATAGCCTGCCAGCAGGAAGCCTCCGTCATCCGTTTGCTGCAGGCCGATCAACACTTCGTCATTGGAACCACCGTAGACTCCTTCCCATTGCCATTTGCCTTCGGAGTCCGTCTTGACGACCCAGTAATCCATGCCACCGAATCCCGTCGTACGACGGTTTCCGTCCGGACCCGAGTTGGATGTGCCGCCCAATAGGTAGCCACCGTCGTCGGTCGGCAAAACTGAAGCCAAGTTTTCAGTGCCCGAACCGCCAAAAGACCGATCCCATACCTTAGTTCCCTCGGAGTCTGTTTTCACGATCCAGAAGTCGGACCCGCCGAAACCGGCACTGGTCTTGCTTCCGGAAACGGAGGAATTCGAGGTTCCTGCCAGCAGATACCCTCCATCTTCGGATGCCGCTATGCCTGCCATAGAATCGTTGCCCGAGCCACCGAAGCTCCTGTCCCATTGGAATTGACCATTCCCATCGGTCTTCACAATCCAAAAATCTGTTTGACCAAAATTTGTGGCGGTCTTACTGCCATCCTGCCCTGATGACGACTGTCCGCCCAACAGATAGCCTCCGTCCTCCGTCTGAAGAAGAGCTAGAGGAAGGTCTCCTCCGGATCCTCCGAAGGTGTGGTCCCAGATCGGTTGACCAGTTCCTGAAATCCGGAACAACCAATAATCATACCCCCCAAAGGCGGGAGAGGTCTTGGTCCCATTGGTGCTGGAAGATGAATTGGCAAGAATTACGGCCCCCCCATCGCGAGTTGGTATCGGCCGTGCTCCAGTTTCGCCACCATACCCCCCATAATATCCTTGCCAAACGACTGGGGCCACTCTTTCCAGTGGCATCGTGTTGGTAAAGACTGCAGAATAATAATCGTTTCCCTGGACGGTAATCACCCGGGTGCTTGTGGTCACACCGTCCGACCAGTGACTAAACGCATAGTATCTACCGGGTATGGCGGTTAGGGTGACGTTATTCGACAGCCCGTATTCCGAATGATCAGGATCTTTCTTGATAGCCCCGGCACCAATGGAAGTCAGAACGAGAGCAAATGGATCAACAACGGCAGAATTGACGCTTGCGTAACCACCGCCGCTACCGTCCGGGGCGGCCATGTGGATGGCACCGTAGTCAAAGGCTGTTGCGCGCACGGTTCCATCCGGACGGATGTCATGGGCGCGCACGACATAGCTGACCACATTCGGATAAAAATCGACATCACCGTTAGCCAGCGAGGTGCGTCGCAACTCGATGGTATTGGTCTTTCCGTCAGGGGTGACCACGGCAGCCTTGATTTCAGTCGCGTCGCAGGTGACTTTAGGATGGCCTGCCTCGCCATTGAAGACGATGACACTGTAGAAGATCGTTTCTCCGATATGAACGTCTCCCGCTTCCGCGAACAAATCGAGACCCAGGCCGCTTCCGGAACATCCCGGGGGAGCCTGATGAGCTTGCACGGAGAGTGCCCGAAGAAAAACGACTGACAGTAACACGGCCAACGTGGCCTTCAGCGCAGTTGGCAGGCAGAAATGGAGGCCTTTTGACGGTAATACGCGGCGATGCCAGCACCCCCATCTATGGGCTAGTAAGCTTAATTTATTCATGCGAGTTTGGTCAGATAAAAGCATCTCTCCTCCCGCTTGCATGACCAGTTCGACGTTAATGCACCATTCGGACCGCCAAGACTTGGGCCAAAGCTAACTTAAGCTCGACTCCTCGCGAGCAATGTCCATATTCCATGGCAGGATAAGCTTGGCGACTAAAATCGGTGTTAACAATTGCTTCACCGTATCCATCGCGGCATATTGCGCCGCCTCCAATTGATGTCCTGGTCGAAATTGGTTATCAGGACTCGGGTCCGATTTTTGCAAGGCTGACTGACCATTTCTGACCACACCACACCAGAGTGAGCTTGCAATTAGCACCAGCAGCACCACAAAATCTCCAATATGGCTCGCCGCAATTTCAGGATCGTGAGCGTGTTGATTCTGATGCTTGCTACGATACTCGCCGGACGGCAATTGTGGCAGACCCCACACCTACCAAGAGCGACGACCACCTTAGCAATCGCTACTGCTCCCGACACCACAATCACAAACCCGTCCGACCGGCCGATGACGGCGGGAGGTGCAGTCTTGTTGGATTCCACCGCTCATGAACTCCGTGCAGGGGGCAATGCAGCATCCGACCGCGCACGTCTACAGTCCCTTGCCATACAACTCGCAGTACTTGGCCGCGAGAGCGCTGTCGCAACGATCCGTGAATTCTTGACCGTCGGCACTGATGCGCCTACCCGGCTTGGATTCACACTAAGTAATGACGGACTCTTGACTGGCGCGCCGACGCTGCGAGTCTTCCTGCTCGATCTACTAGAACGACTGGACCGGGATGCTGCAGCCGACATGGCAAAGACTATCCTCGCGACACCCGGCTCCGCCGACGAATGGGCGATTTCCTTACGGAGTCTTGCACGTGGACGACCCGAAGAGACCGATCTCCTTGCTTGGAAACTAAGGGAGCTGTTCCATAACGAGGCTTGGCGCACGTCTCCTTCAAGTGGGTGGCTCGAAGCCTTCGACGTTGCGGTGTATCTCGGCGGCAACGGTTTCGTTCCGGACCTTTCAGAACTTATGCGTCCTGCAAATGGCCTGACCTTGAACCATGCCGCGTACCTTGCGCTCGATCGGCTTGTCTCTAGGGAGCCGGTCAAAGTCCTAGCCGACCTGCTCGAAACGCCGGACTTGCTTGTTGGTCGCGAGGCGTCACGCGCCGGAATGTTCGCACGCGCCGAACTGCAAGATCCAAATCAGCGCATGCTGCTCGAACGCTATATGCTCGATCCGGCGCGTACGGCAGCAGAGCTCGACGCATTCGCCGGTGTCTATCCGAATGCGAATGGCTTTGTCTCGGCCAACCTACTGACCACCACGTCAGCATCCAACCTTGAAGGTAGTCGACAGCATGACTTTGTGGCGCTAGCGGTGGTTGAGGGATGGATTGGCGATCCTAGATTCGCACGGGTGCGTCCTCAGCTTGAACGGATGCGCGCACGGTTGGCGGAGTTCTCGACGCGAAAACCATAAAATATTCAGACGAGAGAAGTTGCTGAAACCCCAATTTTAGACGGCCGTTTTCCCTAATGAGTACTTTTGTCGCGAATCAGAAGAAAGCGATACGTCACGGAATGGGCGCACTCGTGTTCGGTTCGCAGGGTGACACAGCAAGGAGCCTTGCCATGCGTTTCGTCAGCGAGCCGACCGAATTCAGCACTTTTGCTAACCGCCCGCGGTGCCGTTGGGAATTCGGTATCCAGACTGGAAAGGACGACTTTCCGGTAAATCCATTCGCCTTTGCAGAATTTCCGGCCCGTGTTCGAACCTTTTAACGCCGAGTCTTATCTCCGGAACCTTGGCGGCGAAGCGTTGCGAACAATCCCTTGTTATACGTCGAGGGTCCCTTTATTTTACTTTTTCAATGGCACTCTATCCTGGCAGAGCATTCACTTTGACCTCGCTGGTAGGATCAGCCAGCCGACCGCTTTTAAGCACGACTCGGCCAAAAAACGAGTTTGGCGGCAAGATTGGTATTGGTCCACGGCTTCGGAGAATTGACGACGAGGTGAAATATGTTGGTCACGCCGAGGGACGAGAAGGCCGAGCCAAAGAAAACGTTACCACCATTTGAAGTCAAATGTTCAATGTCCCCCACGATGCCGCTCCCCGCAAAGTTCGTGAACACGTTGACCATCAACGCGTTGTTAACCGACAAACCGTGTTCGTTCCCAAGCATTTCGTGGCTTCGGAAATTAGATACGATGTGTTCCCCGACCACGTGTAGTTTGTGATTCCCCCCCGACACCGTACTGAAGTCGACGATGAATCCGGGTTGCACCAACAAGGCCAGCAATCCTTTGCCCACGGCCTTGAGTTGCAGGATTCCCGTCGGGGTTCCGGTTTTCCTGCCGCGTTTCATGATCGGCGAGCCAGATTTGCTGACCGGCAAGCTTATCGGGAGTTGGCTGAAACTGAGCGCCAGAGCGATCAGAGGCTGTTGCCTCTATGCGAAAAACTCGGTTGGAATGCAACACTTATTCAAAATATTATTCCACTATATGATTATTTTTTGGAAATGCGAAACTGCGTTGTCCATCGCGCGGGCCGTGCAAACGAAGGGATCATAAACCTCGCACGTTCAAACAATTTGGATAAATGTATGCAGAATTGGCCGTTGGAAGCCGACAAGCATCTTCCTGAACTGCCGAATTTGAAAAATGGCGGCAAAATCGAACTGTTGCCACGGCACGCCGTATTAGCCTCAATCGTCTGTCACCACGCAGCCATTCAATTGAACAAGAAATTAATCGAATTCCTGGGCGACCAAGGTGTTGTATATATGACGGCGCACCACGCCCTCTTTGGCAATGATCGAATTCCTCGGTTCAATGAAAAATCTGCGGATCGATTGATTAACAATATTTTGACCAATCGATATCGTGTCACGAGCAATAGCACCGAATCTGTCATCCGTATTCTCAAGGAATTAGATGTATGGAAAGTTTGCCAGAGGCGGTTTGGAGAACTTTATGCCGATACGAACTGAAAGAGGTATGATTGATCCAACAGGCGTGTTTAGCCGGGGGTTTTGTTTGTATCAAATTGAGGTGTGGTCGCCGAAGCACTGCGCCCGAGCGAGGTTTCAACAAACCCCACAAAGTCATCTTGCTGTAACGACCTTAACTCTTTCCAAACGGTCGCCGGGATTGGGAGGCAGAAGAACTGAGCGATGTCTTGCTCCAGTGCGCCGGTCGACTGAAACATCCCAGCTTGGGTCGCTTCAAAACACGCACTCAAATGGTGAACGAGGAAGGTTACGAATAGCCGCTCTTGGGGCGTCAACGGTTTATCGGAAAGATCGGCCTTAGGGTCAATGACCCGCGCCAACTCGGGCTGTTCGTAAAGTTCCGACCAAATTTCTCGGTGTTGTTGAGTAATGGAAAGCAGATTGGCAACACGATGAGCCTTTGCGGAATGCTTGAGTTCTACACCGGCGAAAAGGAGGCTCGCAATGATCGCGATGGCTCCGAGTAAATCGAGGGGATGATTGAGGGCGAGATGGATAACTTCCATGCCCTGATTGTACCATGCCGCGAACCGCTTTCTTAGGCGTGGTCGGGAATGTCAGCTTTCGCGCCTACGAGGGTCTTTCGAGGGATTTTCACCACCCGCTCGTCAGTGCCACAGCTCGCGGTCGGCATCATTCGTTTCAAAGCTTCATGTGTGATATCCTCGCCGATGATCGCAAAATCCCCGTCTTCAAGTTCGAGGATATCCGGACATCCGGCCAGTTGGCGCGTCTGTTGACCGTTGGCATGGGGATCGAGGCCGAGGCGGCGGAGGAACATAGGAGGAGGTGGGGGTATTCTTGAAGGGTTGGTGATTCAGTTCCGAATTCGGAACCAATTAAGCGCAAGAATGACGCAGGGTCAAGTTCCGAAATCGGAACATGAAGACTCCCCGCAATATCGTTGGCCCCGTCATTCGAACCCTCCGAGAAAAGCAGGGGTTAACCCAACCCATGTTGGTCGCCAAATTGAACCTCGCAGGCTGGGATATCAGCCGAGAGACATTTGCCAAAATCGAATCCCAAATTCGCTGGGTGGCTGATTTTGAACTCCTTTGGCTTGCTGCCGCTTTGGAGGTCGAACCGGGCGAATTGCTGAAACGAGCTAAATCAAAAGGCTGAGACCGGTACTTTAGGTATTACGGCGATTTCTTTACCAACCGGTAGAATGGCCCTTCGACCCGGTAGGAGGAGTACGCTTCGATCATCCGTTTCCGAAGCCCCAACAGGTTGCGTTCGGGATTGTTTTCCGCGAACACCACCGATGGGCGGGCTACGCCGAGTTCGCCCGCAGCATCTCGTTGCAGTTTCCCCGCCGCAATTCGATGTCTCTTGGCCACGGTAGCCAAATCCCCTTCAGTGTAGAGATTCATGGCACCAAAATTACCGTCAGAAAGGTAGTTTGACCAGCTACTTTGCGCTTGAACTTCCTGACTGGTTAGGGCATGAACCAGTGCTAATGAAGGATAATGTTGCTTCCATCCGTAGTGGGTTCCAACAACCCAAGAACGTTGGCATTTGGATTCGTGTCAGTACCGAAGAGCAAGCCAAGGGCGAAGCTCCCGAGCACCATCTTGAACGGGCAAAGATGTACGCACAGTCGCGCGGTTGGACTGTCGTCGAAATCTACGACCTGGCGGGCCAATCCGGCAAAGCGGTCATGGAGAATCCGGAAGCCAAAGGGATGATGGCCGACGTAAAGCGCGGCCGCATCCAAGCGCTCCTCTTCAGTAAGCTGGCCCGCCTATCTCGCAATCTCCGTGAGGTTCAGGATTTTGGAGACTTCTTTCGCGAGAACAATGCCGACCTGATTTCCCTCAATGAATCCATCGACACCAGCAACGCCGGAGGCCGGATGTTCTTTCATCTATTGGCAGTCTTTGCCCAATGGGAGCGGGAGGAAATAGTGGAGCGGGTCAACGCTTCCGTTCTCACCCGAGCGCGGTTGGGCAAGTCCATCAATGGCGTTTCTCCCTACGGCTACGAATGGAAAGACAAGAAACTTGTTCCCCACCCAGAGGAAGCGCCAATCAGGCGGAAAGCTTTTGAGCTTTTCCGTGACCATCGTCGCAAGGGCACGGTTGCCAAACTCTTGACTGCCGCCGGGTATCGGACCTGAGACGGCAAGCCGTTCAGGGATGTACAAGTCCGGCGGATGCTGGCCGACAGTTCGGCCAAGGGCATTTATTACTTCAACCGGATCAAAAAGAACGGTGACTGGGAGGGAAAGCTCAAGCCCGAGTCCGAGTGGGGACAGGTTCTCTGCGAGCCAATCGTGCCCGAGGCTCTTTGGAATGAGGTGAACCAAATCATCGAAGAGCAAGGCAAGGTCAACCGGTTTCCCGGCAAGTCTCCCGCCTACACATTCAGCAATCTCGCGTGGTGCGCCTGCGGCGGCAAAATGTACGTCCAAAGCAAAACCCCAAAATACCTCTGCCGGAAGTGCAACAACAAAATTGCCATCGTCGATATCGAAGGGGTCTTCCATGACGAGCTTTCGGTCTTCTTCACGGATGCCGAACGGATTGCAGCACACATGACGGCGGCGGACCGAACGATTGCCGAGAAGGAAAAACTCCTGGTTGCCCACCAACAAGCCATCCAGCAGGTGAGGGACGAGATGACCCAAACCCATCGGCTCTATTTGAATGGGCAAATCACCGGGCAGGGATTCGGAGATTTCTACAAACCAGCCGAGGAACGGCTCAACCAACTCAACCGGGAGCTACCCAAGCTCCAAGCCGAACTCGACTACCTTAAAGTGAACCAGTTTTCGGCGGACGCGGTGGTCGCCGAAGCCCGCGCCCTCTACTCCCGCTGGCCGACCATGCCGACCGACGAGAAGCGCAAAATCGCCGAAAACCTCTGCCAACGCATCACGATTGGACGGGGCGAAATCGAGATAACCCTCTCGTACCTCCCTACTTCTGAAGAATCATGTAAATCCCAACAGCAGTTGTAGCCGACGACGTAAGGAGGCGGACGGGTGGACCTTGAGCGCCACCACGCACGTCCACCTCGTTATCTCGGTGGCTACGGCTGCGGGTTCAGGTCCCGGACTCCAGTGACTCCATTTAAGCGGCGGGCCGCCGCTTCTACTTTGTTATAAGGACCAGGAGACTCCGGCGTAGAAGGCACGGCCG
>DATJII010000118.1:0-11212 GCA_035493435.1 Candidatus Limnocylindria bacterium
AGGCCTCGCCCCAGACGGCGAAGAAAAGCGTCGTGATCATCCCGCCCGCCAAGCCAAAGGGAACGGCCACAAGCCAGAGTTGGGGTAGTGTCTTGACGAGCGGAATCCCAGCCAGGCTCGCGGAATAGAGAAGTAAGGCCAGGGCCATCAGGCGCGGCATCGGCCACCGGGTGGAGAGCCAGCCGCAGCCCACTTGTCCCACCAAGGCAATCAACGTGGTCACCGCCAAGAACAGGTAAAAGGTCTCATGATTGAAACCGCGTTCGGCCAGGATGGCCTCGTTGAAGAGTCCGAGGCCTCCGGCGACCAGTCCAAACAACGCCGTGGCACCGGCGAAAACCCAAAAGGTCGGTGTCCGCAAGGCCTCACGGAGGCTTAATCTGGTTTGGGGTTCGTCCCGTGATTCCGTCGTGGCGACCGGACGGGAGCTCGCGGTGGGACGCAGGCCGAACGCAGTTAAAGGTGCGGCCACCAGTAGCAAAACGAGCGCGACGTCACTCCAGGCTGCACGCCAACCGTGCGCTGTGATCACTTGGCCAATCCCATAAAACGCGGCTGCGAAGAGCATGCTCAGCGCCACAGCATAGATTCCCATGGGCAAGCCCGTCCGGGAACCAAAACTCTTGCCGACGGTGGTGATGCTTATAACCGAAAGCGCGCTCTGTCCCAGGGCTCGCGTCAGGAAAAGTGTCGCAAACACGCCGGCCACCGCGCCGCTTTGTCGCGTCATGAACCACACCGTGATGCCCAATCCAAGCACCACCGCCGTGCCAATCCCGCGGAGTCCCCAGCGGTCGATGATCCGGCCGACCGGCAGACAGCAAACGGCCCCGAGAAGCGTGGCCCACAGGTTCAGGTTGGCAAACAGGACCCGATCAAGTTGGAAATCCTTCAGCATCGGCTCCGTGACTAATCCCAGTCCCTGGGTCCGGCCGGGCAGGGTGGCCAGCATCAGGAACGCGGCTATGGCGAGGTTGATCCAATGGTCCCATCGCCTCGTGACGGAGACGGGGAAAGCCGTGGAAACAGATGATTTCGGGGCAGGGGCGGACATCCTCAATCGTATGCCCATTGCCGCACACAATGGGCCACGCGCACAATGGTTTTCGGGTGCCTCGTCAAAACCGTAGCCACCGAGGTCACAAGGTGGAAGCGCGAGGCCAGGCGTCGAGTCCACCCCGACTCACGTCGTCGGCTACGTAGCCACCGAGGTAAGGAGGTGGAGGTGCGTAGCCAGGCGTCAGCTCCTCCGTCAGCCTGCCACGTCGGCAGCTATGGATGCCTATTTGAACTTCACCTCGGCCTTGGGATCTTCCTTGTACAGGATTTCCCGTCCGCCGGACACTTCGGAACCCTTGATATACTCCGCTTTGCTCAACATGGTGCCGTCCGCGCGAATCTCGCTGGTGGATCGGACCTCGGTGATGCCGTTGGCTTCGCCGGTGACCTTCTCGGTCGCCGTGAATTTGGTTCCCGTTACAGTAAGCGTTCCTTCAGTACTGAAACCGGCGGTGGTGAAATAATGATAGGCAAGTTGCCCCTTATCCTTATCCCACCGGATGATGGTTTCGCCTCCATAGGCGCCGTCGTTCACCGAATGGGTGATCCGCACCGCCTGGCCGTTTAAGATCCGT
Source organism: Candidatus Limnocylindria bacterium (assembly GCA_035493435.1). Lineage (GTDB taxonomy): Bacteria > Verrucomicrobiota > Verrucomicrobiia > Limisphaerales > UBA9464 > DATJII01. The sequence continues at coordinate 1,635 of DATJII010000118.1, forward strand.
TCCCAGTGCGAGATGTCGAACAGGGGTTTCTCTGGCTTTGAATCCTTGAATTCTCCACGCCACGTTCTCCCAAGGAAAGGTCGTAGAGATTCCAAGTGTTCCTCCAGTTTCCCGGTTTCGGCACCCAGAATTGGCGATAACGACGAGGCAAAACAAAGGCCTGCCGCGAGGAAGGCAGTGGGTTTCAGGCGTTGGTTCATGGGCGAGATTTGAGCCGAAAAGCGAAGATTGTCGCGAAAAAAAGCGGAGGGCGGTCGACGCCACTTTCTTCGGTTGGTCATTCAAAGGCCGAAGGCGTCAAGCCCCGTCGGCGTCCAACCCGTGGCGAAGGGCGGGACGGGCAGAGAGTGGGCCGTCCTGCAAGGTCTTGGAGGCAAATGAGTTTGCCTTGTGACGCGACCGTGGAGAATGATTGGAATAAGACGGCCGTAAGGTTCGTCCGTAAGATCGGATTTTACTAATGGACTGCGGAAAAACGGGAAGAAAAATACTTAGGCATCTGTTGCTCCTGCTGCCACTGATGGCGATGGCGGCATCCTCGCCCGAAGTGGCCAAGGCCGGGTTTTCGTGGGCTCGCTTTCTGGGCCCTTTCCACATGGTGGTCCTCCATTTTCCGATTGGTTTTCTGACTTTGGCGGCGGTGCTGGAAATGGTTGCCTTTTTCAAGCCGTTTGAAGGAGCCCATAAACTGATCACCTTAACCCTGGGGCTCAGTGGAATCGCGGCCGTTTTGACGGTCATCCTGGGTCTGATGCGGGCCGCCGGGGGCGACTACGCACCGGACGTCTTGGCGATTCACCGGTTTGCCGGCATCGCGGTGGCGGCACTATCCATTGTGACTTGGCTCTTGCATCGAGCCCTAACTCCGGCTGTGACTTCCACCGCCACGCGTATCGCGTATCGGTGTTCCCTGGCCATCACCTTGGGAGCCCTCACGGTGGCAGGGCACCAAGGCGGCACATTAACCCACGGCAAGGGTTTTTTAAGCGCCAATGGACCAGCGGCGTTGAAATCGATGCTGGGTGAAGACGGACCCCAACCTGCGACTCCGGCAGTCGCCACGGCGCACGATCCCAACAGCGAATTAGCGGTGGCCGCCTGGGACATACTGGCTCGGCGCTGCTACTCCTGCCACGGCCCGGAGAAACAGAAGGGCAAGTTGCGGTTGGATTCCCGGGAGTCAATTCTCAAGGGCGGGGACAGTGGCGAGGTCGTGTTGATTCCGGGCGATCCCCTGAAAAGTAAGCTGTTGCGGGTCGTCACCCTGCCGCGAAACAACGACGACGCCATGCCCCCGGATGGTAAGGAAGGCCTGACCCCGCAGGAGATCGTGACCTTGCTGGAATGGGTGCAGGCGGGAGCTCCGGCCACGACCGGCGGGAAGTGAATGCGTTGTAACCGAAACGGGCGCAATCGGAGTTGGTTCCCCGGCGGGGCAATGTTACGGTGCCGCCCGTCGAATGGCTGCCAGCACACGTACCCCTAACGCCGCGAGCCCCTTTCTGAATCGGGAACTCTCCTGGCTTGAATTCAACCAACGGGTTCTCGATGAGGCGCTCAACCCGGAGGTTCCACTGATCGAGCGGGTGAAGTTCTTTTGCATCACCTATTCCAATTTGGACGAATTCTTCGAGGTCCGGGTTTCCGGTCTCAAGCAGCAAATCGAAGCGGATACGCCGGTCCGCAGTGCCGACGGGTTGAATGCGCCCGAGACATTCAAAGCGTTGACCTCCCGGGTGCGACGCCTGGTGGAGCTGGCCGCAGCCAGTTGGCGCGAAAAGCTCCTGCCTGCCTTGGAGAAAAATGGCGTCCGGATCCTCCATCCCAACCAGCTTTCCGCCGAAGACCAAACCTGGTTGGACGGCTATTATCGCACGGACGTGCATGCGGTGCTGACGCCGCTGTCAATCGATCCGGCCCACCCGTTCCCCCAGTTGCTCAATAAGTCGCTGAACCTCATCACGCGCCTGACCTACTCCAAGGGGAACCAGATGATCCATCGCCTCGCGGTGGTGCAAGTGCCTCGCGTGTTGCCTTTCCTGGTCCGCTTGCCGCGTGAATCCGGGCAGCGGGATTATGTACAATTGGAGGACCTGATCGCCGTCAAACTCGGCGAGCTTTTTCCGGACACGTCCCTCGAAGGTCCGTGGGCTTTCCGCGTGACCCGCAATAGCGAGCTCTATATCGACGAAGAGGAAATCTCCAACCTCTTGAAGGCGGTGGAGAACGAACTCCGTAATCGTCGAAAAGGTGAGGCGGTGCGTTTGGAAGTTTCTGCGGCTTGTCCTCCCGATGTCCGGAGAGAACTGCTGACGACCCTCGGATTGACCAGCGACGATCTCTATGTGGTGAACGGTCCAGTCAATCCGACGCGCCTGATGGAACTCTGCGAGGGCCACCATCAACCTGAGTTGCACGATGTGCCATTCGTGGCGCCGCATGTTCCCGCTGTAGATGCTGAGGATCTGTTCCGCCGTATCCGCGAGCGGGACCAGATGTTCCACCACCCGTATGAGAGCTTTGAAAAGGTCATCGAATTCCTGACGTTGGCCGCCAGTGATCCCAAGGTGCTGGCCATCAAGCAGACCCTTTATCGCACTGGCGGTGATCGGCGCATTGTCGGCGCGCTCATGGAGGCGGTGAAAAACGGCAAACAGGTGACGGTGGTGGTGGAGTTGAAAGCCCGCTTTGACGAAGCCAACAACATCGCGTGGGGCCGGCGGTTGGAGGAAGCCGGGGTCCACGTCGTCTATGGCGTCGTGGGTTATAAGATCCATTGCAAGGCCCTGATGGTGGTGCGCGCCGAGGAAAAGGGTCTGCGGCGCTACGTGCACCTGGGCACAGGTAATTATAACGCTTCCACCGCCCGGCTCTACACCGATATCAGCTATTTCAGCGCCAATCCGGACCTGGGGGAAGATGTGGCGATGCTGTTCAACCTGCTCACCGGCGTATGCCAGTATCAGGACATGAAGCGCCTGTGGATGGCTCCTTTCGACCTGAAGAACCGGGTCCTCGAATTGATCCGTCGCGAGACTAGGCACGCCAAGGAAGGGCTTCCGGCCCGTATCATCGCCAAGATGAACTCCCTGGTGGATGAAGACGTGATCCGGGCGCTCTATACCGCGGCCGAGGCAGGGGCGGAAATCGATTTGATTGTGCGGGGGATCTGCTGTCTGAGGCCAGGGGTTGGGCCAGCCGGGCATCGCATCCGTGTCCGCAGCATCGTGGACCGTTTCCTCGAACACAGCCGCATCTGGTATTTCGAAAACTCGCTCCAACCGGAATTATTCATTGCCAGTGCCGACTGGATGCCGCGAAATTTCTATAAACGCATTGAGATCGCGGTGCCGATCCTTGACGGCCGCCTGCGGGACCGGTTGATTGCCGAAGTCTTGGCGGTCTCGCTGTCGGATAACGTGAAGGCCCGCTACCTCAAGCCCGACGGGACCTACGCCCCGGCTGAACCGCATAAGGGCGGCAAGAAATCCGTGCGCAGCCAGGCCGAGTTCGTCCGTCTTGCGACTGCCACCGCCACTCCCTTGAACGGAAACGGTGCCACCCCTGGGGCCCGGCCCAGAATAACCGTCCGTACGCAGCCCAAGCCATGAGTGTTCCCAACGCGTTGACCGGTTTCTCAGTCCCTGCCCAGCAGGGACCGGAAGAGGCGGTCCTCATCGTGCTGCATGGCCTGGGCGACACGAGCCGGGGATGGTCCATGCTGCCTGCCGAACTCCGGCTGCCGTCCCTGTCGTATAAGTTCTTCAATGCCCCGGAGCCTTATTATAACGGGTATGCCTGGTATGATTTTTTCGGAAACCAGGGAGAGGGGGTCCGCCGCAGTTGCGCGCTCCTGCACGAGGCCATTGGAGCCCTTGAGAAACAAGGTATTACAGCGGACAAGATCGGTGTGCTGGGTTTCTCGCAGGGTTGCGTGATGGGATTCGAAACCGTGTTGCGGTATCCGCGCCGCCTGGGAGCCCTGGTGGGCATCAGCGGCTATATATTCGAGCCGGAGACGTTGCTTCGTGAGGCGACGCCCGCCGGGCGTGAGGTGCCGATTCTAATGACCCACGGCCACCAGGACCCGATATTGCCGATCGACAAGTCCCGCGAACACGCCCAGATGGTGCAGCAGGCGGGCATGGCCCTGACATGGAAAGAATTCCGCAAAGCCCATAATGTCGCCGGTGCGGAGGAATTCAACGTGATCCGGGCGTTTCTGAAATCGTCGCTGAAACTGACACGGGGATAGCCAACCTTCCAGTTGACACCACGGCCCGGGGATATCACTGTCCGCCTTGTCGTGTTAGCAAACCGTCATGCCGTCATTGCGAAACCTGGTCTTTGCGCCTGGGTTCCGGCAGGCGCATGGCCAGTTGCCATGGCTCATAAAGCCATCGGCCACGGCGGGATTTCGCGGATTAGATAATCCATTCACTGCGAAGCCCGCCGGACAGTTCGGCGGATCGCTTTTTTCGCTGGAACTGTCTGAGGGGCTTCCTTTTCCCTCTCAATGAGCATCCAACAAGAACCTACAGTAACGCCATCTCGCTGGGCTTTCGTCCTGGCGTTCACCTCCATCTATTTGATCTGGGGATCGACCTATCTGGCCATCCGTATCGCGGTTGAGGCCTGGCCTCCGTTCCTGATGGCTGGCCTTCGTTTCCTGGTGGCAGGAGCCGTATTGTTCGCCTGGTTGCGCCTTCGCGGCGCGGCCTGGCCAGCCCTGGTGCATTGGAGGAATTCGGCTGTTACCGGCGTACTGCTGTTGGTGGGAGGAAATGGCCTGGTGACCTGGGCTGAGAAATCGGTCAGTTCCAGCACCGCCGCGTTGATCGTCGGTACGGTTCCCGCGTGGTTCGCCCTGTTTGAATGGATGCGGCCCAGCGGCAAGCGGCCAGCGATCCTCACCGTCATAGGAATCACGATTGGCTTTACCGGCGTCGTGCTGCTCGTCGAGAACAGCGCCCGGCACGCGCAGGCGGGGTCGTTCAGTTATACCGGGATCGCCGCCTTGTTCTTCTCCACGGTCTGCTGGGCGGGTGGTTCGGTCTTCAGCAAGTACTCGGTGCGTCCCGCCTCGCCTTATATGGCCTCGGCCATGCAGATGCTCGTGGGCGGCGTGGCCCTGCTCGGTCTCTCTGGGCTGACCGGCGAAGCCCGGGGATTCTCGTTCAGCCAATTGTCTTTCCCCGGTTGGGCTTCGTTTAGTTATTTGGTCGTCGCGGGATCGTGGATTGGCTTTTCCGCCTATGCCTGGCTGATACGTCACGCCAGTCCGGCCAAGGTGTCCACCTACGCCTTTGTGAATCCGGTGGTGGCGGTATTATTGGGAACCGTTTTTCTCGGCGAGAAGTTCACGCCATCGGTATTGCTATCGGTAGTGGCGGTCGTCACAGGTGTCGCCTTGATTACCCTGAGCGGTTCGATTCGTTGGCCTCGTCTTCGTGCGTCGGCCTCGGGTGCGGCTGCTGCGGTGGGACAAAAGTGTTCGTAAGTTGGGGCGTTACCGCCGGTTGGCCAAGTGCCGGCCGGCGCATTCAAGCCAGAATCGCGACAGTCCGGCCAGGATCAAAGTTTCGGCCAGTGCAATTGAGAGCAAAGGCAGCCAACCCAGCTTCGTCGCTTCGAACGCCACTTTTGTGAGGGCAACGATCAGGGAGATCGCCATGCATCCCGCCATCGCCAGCGAGATGGATATCCTTCGACTCGCCAGGAAAACGCCCAGTCCGATGGTGGCGAAAGGTACTGCGAGACGGAGGACCAAGTCACAGGCCGACATTTGCAACGCCTGATTCAAATTCGTAACCGATGAAAAACCTGATCCGGGAGTGACTACCCAACGCCATTGGATGTTCAGGACTCCAAACGCGAAGATCACGATGGCTGGCAGCCATAGGCCGAGCATGGAAAGAAATCGCGCTTTTGCCAAAGCCTCCGCTTTCACAGGTGTTACGAGGAGCGATTCCAGGAAACCTGCCGATCGTTCGGCGCGAAAACTGTTGGCAGCGGTGAAGGCAATTCCCGCCGAAAAAGCGAAATCAGCCAGGAGAATGGGTGTGGCACTCGCGTGGGCGAGCCAGATATAAGCAAGGGGAAGGCAGGCCAACGCGCAACAACCCAACGGTCCCAACCAGAAGCCGGTGTGCCAACGCTGGAGCCACTCCACCGGGTGGCGATCCAGAAGTTTGGGGTGCCGTCCGGCCAGCCGAACCAGTAAATGGCGGAACTTTGACCAACGGAGCGCCCAGCCTTCCGAGGCCGGGACGGGACGCCAAGTCTTGGCCAGTCCACTCGCGGCAAACCGCATAACGAACGCCGAAAGCACAAGGGTTCCCACAAACGCCATGGCTGTCGTGAGCACACGGTCGTTCGCCTTGGTCCACGAAGGGCTGCCATGCCAGAACCACCAGAATCCGCCGCCGTGCAAACCCACCTGGAATGTAAAGGCGTTCCACTGCTGGAGGAACACCTCCCAGACCGAAGAACGCTGCCTAAGCCAAGCGATATGATACCAGTTATGCCAGGAAATGGCCCCTAAATAGCAACTGACGAAACCCACAGCGGACACCACCGCAAACGCTAAGGCCAGCAAGCGGGCTGCTAGCCAGCCTTCCGTAACCGCGGAAGCCGCGACCCCGGCCGCCAGCGCGAAGGTTAGTGACGCGCCTTGCAGCAAGGCTACGCGGGCGGCGTCCTGCCAGGTGACGCCCCCAAAAAGCAACGGCAGCACCAGTACCGGATAGGCGGTGGCTACGATGGTGAACGTTCTCAGGGCGTGGGCGAAAACCTTTGCGATGACCACTTGGAAGGGGCTCAGCGGTGTCAGGAAGAGCAGGCCCATCGTGCCTTCACGTTTCTCGCGGCTGAGGCAGTCCGCCGTGATGATCGGGGCCGCGATCCAGATAAAGACGACGATTAGCTTATTAAGGCCGATGAACGCACTCTGACCGGAAATGGCCAGCAGTTGGGTGTCGTTGGCCAATGCCAGCATCAGCATGCCCAAGGCGAAGGCGCCGCCCAAGACCCGCAGCCAGGGCGTGCCCCGGGTGCGCGCCTGCACCAGCAACTCTCGCCAAAGCACCGGACTCACGCTGGAGGAAATCATGAACCGTTACGCTGTCGCTTGGACAGAATCGAATTTGCCAGCTAGCGTTGTCCTCCATGTCCGAATCGCCACAAGAGTCGCCCTTGGATCGGCTCTGGAAAGAGTATGGCCAGTCGTTCCGGGAGTTTGATGATCTCACTCTCGCGCGCTGGTGTTCCCAGACTCTCGCCCAGTTGCACGGCCAGGCCTGGCGTTTGTCGCATCCGCTCGTGGGCGCCTACCGCTTGGCGTCGCAACTGGCCCATGATCGCCAGATCTGGCACAAGCGATTGGTCGGAATGCCAAACGGGTATCACGAGGCTTCCTGCTGCCGCGCCCCATTGCTGCCCCTTTTTACCCGCGATGTCGGTGAAGGCGGTCTCATCTGTCATCATTGCGGCGAGGCCAGTATCGCCTTCGACGATCTCCCCTGTGATTCAAAACCTGCCATTCGCGCGTGGGCGATAGCCTACGGTCCAATTCATCAGGTGGCTCACTGGGATGATCGCCAGCGCAAGAAGGCGCGCGACTATGACGCCGCTTTTGAGGACGCCGCCCAGCAGGCAGAGAAGCTCCTTGCGGAAGCCGCCCGCAAGCTGGTCCCTCCGTTGCTCGAATTCTATCCCGCCATCGTGTGGGAAGATCAGGATGAATGCCTGGAAGTCCGCCCGGAGGATATCGCTCTATGAAACCGTCCCTCTTGCGGCGTTTCATCAAGTGGCTCGTGGGACTGATTGCCTTCCTTTTGGTCTGCGTGTTGGTGATTCTCCTGGCGAAAGACTTCCTGGCGCGAAAGGTCTTCGTTTCGATGATCGAGCAAAAGACCGGTTTTCCTGCCACGGTGGACAAGGTGGAGATTGGTATCCTCACTCCCACCCTGAAGATTCGGGGGCTGAAAATCAGCTATCCCGGCAATCACGGGGGTGGCCTCTTGATGGATAGCCCGGAGATTTTCGTGGAATACGACCGCGAGGCTGCCCAACGAAATGAAGTGCATCTGAAGCAGCTCAAGTGGGACATTCGCGAGATAGGCTTGCAGGATCAGGACGGCAAGGGAGCGGCCGGTGTCCTGGCCGACTCACAGCAGATTTTCACGGGGACCAATCAGATTTCCCTGCCTGACGGGACGGGCAAAGGCTTCAATTTCACGGGTATAGACACGCTCAACTTCAGCTTGGGAAAGGCGCGGATTATCAACGTCAAGAATCCGGGTAACAGCCAGGACATGAACTTCGACGTCCACAACCGTATAATGACGAATATTACGAGCGCAGTGGATCTTGCCCCCCTCGCCATCGAGCTGTTGCTTAAGGGAGCTTTCGGCGGCGCCGCCGTGACTCCGGGGCAACTGGGCTTGCCCGGGATTCCCGCCGGCAAGTAATCCGGTACTTGGTCTACGACTCCAATTCCCGCCACCGATGGGCTATCGGGATCCGGCGGCCCATGCCAAAAGCCTTGGTGGTAATCTTGAGTCCCGGGGCCGCTTGACGGCGCTTATATTCGGAGAAGTCAATCAGCCTCACCACCCGTCGCACGTCCGCTTCGGCAAAACCGCTTGAGACGATCTGGGCCGGGGTCTTCTGTTCGACCACGTAGGCGTCCAGGATGGCGTCCAGGACTTCATAGGGCGGCAGGCTATCCTGGTCGGTCTGGTTGGGGCGCAGTTCCGCGCTGGGTGCCTTTGTTAGGCTCGGTTCTGGAATCAAGGGATGACCAAGACGCCGCAGGGCATCCTCGTTGATCCAACGGGAAATGCGATAGACCAGAGTTTTCGGGACATCGCTGATCACCGCCAGGCCGCCGCACATGTCGCCGTAGAGCGTGCAATAGCCCACCGCCAATTCACTCTTGTTGCCCGTGGTCAGCACCAGCGAACCGAACTTGTTGGAGAGGGCCATCAATATAACCCCTCGCAAGCGGGCCTGGATATTCTCTTCCGTGGTGTCCTCGGCGCGACCAGCGAAGACCGGTTGGAGCTGGTCTTTGACCGCCTGGAAGGGTGGCTGGATCGCGACGACGTCGTACTCGATACCAAGATTGCGGGCCAGGTCCCGGGCATCATCAAGGCTGCCGGAAGACGAGAATTGGGAGGGCAGGGAAATGCCCCGCAGATTTTGTGGTCCCAAGGCGGCTGTCGCGATGCAGGCCACCAGGGCGGAATCAATACCGCCGCTGAGCCCCAGGACCGCCGAACGAAAACCGCACTTTTGAAGGTAGTCCCGCGTCCCCAGTACCAGGGCGCGATAGACATTTTCTTCTTCGCTGACTACACGCCGCTGCACCGAACCCAAGGCTTGGGTATCGACTATTAGGAGGTCTTCCTCAAAGGCCTTGGCTTCCGCTATCAACGTCCCGTCGGGACCAAACGCCAGGCTGTGACCGTCAAAAACCAGTTCGTCGTTGCCTCCGACAAGGTTGCAATAAAGCACGGGTACCTCGGTCTTGGCAGCCAGGCTCGCCAGCATGCGAGTACGGGTTTCTTCCTTGC
>DATJII010000119.1:0-5417 GCA_035493435.1 Candidatus Limnocylindria bacterium
AAGAGGACCCCAAGATCCGCGAGGAGTATTACCAGGAGTTAGAGAAGAACGGAATTTCCATCAGGTTAGACCCTGTTGACCAGGGTGGGGCGTGAGCGCCTTGCCGTCGATCTAGCCTTAACGGGCTTTGTGCGGGCATATTTGATACCCCTATTCATGTCAACCTGATATTTGGTAGCTGGGTTGACTTGACAGTGCTTGCTTAATTGGTGGAGCTCGAATGATCGATCATGGAAAATTCGTGGTGCCTGCGACAACGCGATCAAGGTTGATGCTTGAGGTGGCATCTGAACTAGTGGGCGGGAAAGATTGGGTGCAACGGCAGGCCACGATAAGCCTCCGACATCAGGGACAGGGAAATTGGCAACTGACCTTCTTTGCCAGCGACGACCCCGGCGTGATAGACGACGTGGTGTCCGGAAAGGTCCAGGTCGCAATTATGAACCCGGTCGATCCCCTGGCGCTGGCCTATCGTGGTACAGGACCATATACCAAGCCCTTACCCCTCAGTGTCGTCACGGTGATCCCCTCTGAGGATCAGATGGCCTTCGCCGTCTCCGAGCGCACGGGCGTCACGTCTCTCGAAGAAATCCGCGAGCGGCGAGTCCCGCTGCGCGTGTCGCTTAGAAAACAGCCGGGCCATTCCACACACTTCTATATCAAGCACATCCTCGACGCCGCGGGCTTTTCGCTGGACGATATTAAATCCTGGGGTGGCGAGGTCCGCTACGACGCCGCAATTCCTCAGGCCTCTGAGCGCCTCGGCGCCATCGAGCGAGGGGAAGTCGACGCCGTCTTTGACGAGGCCATCAATCGTTGGATCTACAAGGCGCTTGATCATGGCATACGTCCGTTGTCGCTCGAAGGGCCGCTCCTGGTCAGGCTGGAAGAGATGGGCTTCCGGCGTGGCGTCATTCCCAAGGCGGATTACCCAAAATTATCGGCCGATGTTGTGAGCCTGGACTTCAGCGGGTGGGCGGTTTTCACTCGTGCGGACGCACCCGACGATTTCATCACGGCTTTCTGCCGAGCTCTCGAGGCCCGCAAGGATAGGATCGCTTGGCAAGGCGAAGGCCCCCTTCCACTCGAAAGCATGTGCCGCAATACACCTGATACCCCGCTGGTTATACCGCTTCATCCCGCCGCCGAACGCTTTTGGCACGACTGCGGTTACCTACCCTGAGGTCACTACTTCAGCCACGTGAATTTGCTATATAGTGATCGTAGTTATCAGACGGGATAAAAAGGGGAAAGTACTCAAAGTACGGGGGTTGTAAAAATGGCTAAGACACTCCGTCAAACGCATGATGGAACTGTCAGGGAGCTGGAAAATGTGACAGATCCCGACGAACAGTTGGAAACAAAGACAGGGACTCGTTATGGCGCCGCAGAATTGGGGTTTCGTCACTACTGGTACCCCGCTCTCCTTTCCAGGCAGCTTGGAGAGAAACCTAAATCGGTAACGTTGCTTGGCGAGAAACTCGTATTTATCCGAGGCAACGGTCGGCCCTATGCGCTTTTTGATCGTTGTGCACACCGCGGTATGCCACTATCCGAAGGCAAGTGCTGGACGGAAGGCACGCTCACTTGTCCGTATCATGGTTGGACGTACAGGTTGGGCGACGGAGAGTTGATGGCAGCTCTAACGGACGGGCCTGAGTCGGCAGTTGTGGGTAAGAAGGGAAAAGGCGTTCGCAGCTATCCGGTCGAGGAGAGAAACGGGGTCATCTACGTTTACATGGGAGATGACAAGCCGCCGCCACTTGAGGAAGACGTTCCGGAAGAGCTGTTAAAACCGGAATATGTTTTTGAGGCGGTCACGTCAGTCTGGAACAGCAACTGGCGGCCTGCAGTTGAAAACGGCTACGACGCTTCCCATGCTACATATGTTCATCGGTACAGCCTGCGGTGGCGAACTCAGTTTAACCTTCCGCCGGCATGGGCTGGGAAGGTGGAAAGTGAAGTACAAGGCAAATACCTGATTCAACGGCGCCGGGGCCCTTTTGGCTTTGAGGCAAATTATCCGGGCTTTGGCCTCTGGCCACGTCACGCTTGGCTGCGCAAATCCCTGGCAAAGGTTCGCCAAAGATTCGGCCCCAAGGGGAAACCCATGATTGCCGGTGTCCGCCTTCCATGCATTATCGTCAACCACTACACCTACTACTCCCATATTCGCTATTCGATCCCGATCGATGCGAACCACACCCGCAACTTTCAGATGTTGGCCGGTAAGTATCATGGTTTAAAAGCGCTCGCCTTTAGACTGCAATACTGGCTATGGCATCGTTGGGTGTTTCACAAGTGGTTTAACGAGGGACAGGATAAGTGGATCGTGGAACACTTGGACTATTCGGCGCCGGAGATGTTCTTCAGACCCGATGCCGCCCTCGTCCAGTTACGTAAATATTTTGAGAATACTGCGCGGACGAGCGATCCAGTCGACGGAATGAAAGCATAAAAACAATTCGTCGAGTTAATGTAAATCCCATTCTAAAGAAAGAGCGCTTTCTATGGTTCGTTCATCAAAACGACACAAGATGGCGATTTGTATCACCACTGCGCCGATCCTCTTCTTTGCGTTCTCCCCGAGGAGTTGGGGGGCTTCGCAGGAAGAATGGAAGAAGGTTGTGGAGGCGGGTAAGAAAGAGGGCACGGTTGTAGTTTCCATTCCTGCTAGTTCAGATTTGAGGAAGCAAATGGAAGGGATGTTCGAGCAGCGGTTTCCAGGCATCGATCTGGAACTTGTCGCAGGCACTGCTACAGCCATGCTGAGAAAGATCAGTGACGAGCACACAGCCGGTGTGCGTTATTTTGACGTCCACATTGGCGGTGCCGCTTCCATGATCAGCGGTTTCGTTGGAGGTCAGATTGTTGATCCCATCGAACCTAACCTGCTACTTCCTGAGGTTACAGACGCCAAAAACTGGTGGGGCGGACATATGGCTGTTGATAAGGAGAAGCGGTTCACTTATACCTTCTCAGCTTTTTTGGTCGCTAGCTTCTGGCACAATGCAAAATCTGCGAACGCTGCGGAACTTCGCTCTTATGACGATCTCCTCAATCCGAAATGGAAAGGCAAGATTGGTTGGCTCGATCCACGAGGACCAGGCGCAGGGATGGGAGTTTGGGAGTACATGTGGAAACACAAAGGCGAGGACTACTTGAAGCGCCTTGTAACTCAAGACCTCCAGCTCTCCCGAGACCAGCGGGTGATGGCGGAGTCGCTCGCCAAGGAGAAGCTGGCCGTGACCATCGGAGTTAGTTACTACACATTCCGGTCCTTTATCAATGCCGGCCTGCCGGTAAACCCCCTTCCCATCTTCAAAGAAGGAACCTATGGCACGGCCGGGTCAGGGATTCTGGCTGTCATTAAGAATCGACCCCATCCCAACGCCACCAAGGTGTTCGTCAACTGGCTGCTCGGCAAAGACGGTCAGGAAGTCTGGACAAAGAGCATGAGCCAACCCACCCGTCGGCGGGATGTGGACACCGAATGGACCGCCAAGTTTGGGGCAGTAGCGGCAAAGGATAATATATCTCTGGAACGCTGGAACGAGGTCGAGCAGATTTCGGCAGATGCCGAGGCAGCGGCGAACGCGGCGGCGAAAGGCGCGCGACGGCTTTTACCAAATTGAAGCGGAGCATTCGAAGGGAGCACAGGGTGTACACTCGGCGGTTGAATTCTCGTAGGACGTGAGGTCGAGTACAAACTACAGGATTTTGATCATGGGCGAGATTCTTGGTATCGGGTGCCCCCACGGCCCACATATGCGGTTTACCGATGAGACTATGGCCAACGTTTATTTTCGCATTAACCTGAGGAACGCGAAGACTCCCGCGGTCCTCAGGGATCCGAAGAACTGGCCGGCGAAGATGAGAGCGGAATGGGGGAACGACGAAGGAGTGTCTGCTGCGCGGCGACACCGTGAAGAAGTGATCAACGGGTTTCGCGCGGCGCGGCAGGCTCCGGACCAGTTCAATCCGGATTTTGTTTTGATGTTCGGAGACGATCAGTACGAGAATTTCAAAGAGGATATTCTGCCGCCCTTTTGTGTCTACGCGTTCGATGAATTCGAGATCGGTGGCGCTAAAGGCGGGCGTCGCAATGAAATCGGGCCCAATGGAATTCTGAACACGGGTGTGTCAAACCTCGGCATTCCGATGGAACGTCCCCCCCAACAGTCGAGAATCGCAGGCAGCAAAAAGATTGGAACCCTACTGGCCGGCGAACTGGTCAATAAGGGGTTCGATGTAGGTTGGTCGTCGCAGTTCCATCACTCGACCGGGCTGGGCCACGCCTTCACTTTCACTTTGGATTACCTCGACTGGGACAGGAAGGGATTTCCTTATCCTCTAATTCCGTTCCAGGTCAACTGTTATGGGGAAGACATGCGCATGCCCGCTCTGGGAGCGAACGAATGGATTGGGCGCTTGCCCGATCGCTCGGAAGTGGACAAAATATTGTCTAAAGGAAGCGTCTTGCCTCCACAGGCTCCCCCGGTATGGCGTTGCTACGATTTGGGAAAGGCAGTGGCAGAGATTATTGCAGCGAGCCCTTACCGCGCGTGCATCATCGGATCGTCCAGTTGGTCCCATGCCTCGCTCACCGACCTGCATGGCTTTCTGTGGGGCGATGTGGAGTCCGATCACGAGCACTATGAACAACTGAAGGCCGGCCGGTTCGACCAGTGGAGAAATCTGGATCCCGATAAACTTCGTTCATCGGGACAACACGAGATGCGAAATTGGATCTGCCTGGCAGGTGCTATGGAAGGGCGGGAAGCGCAAATTTTGACCTACGCTGAGAGCTACATTTTCAACTCCAGCAAGTGCCTAGCGTTATTTCCTCCTAGGGCGCGCGATGGGGACATCCTATAGTTTTCCGGTCACGCAGTAATTTTAAAACCTAATCCGTCGCGCTTTACAGCCTTAAAAATCTTTAATCCTGGCTTGGGCAGAGTGTCACATCTTCAACTGGAGCAAATGCGTGTGCCTTTTTCGCCCTACCTGATGTGTTAGATCGGTGTGTGAAAAGTCTCGGAAGACTCACAACAGAGGCACAGAGAGCACGGAGGAAGAGACAGAGAAAAGAGATTTGTGAAACAATTTCCGAATGCTTCTCTCGTGCCTCTGTGACCTCTGTGTCCTTCGTGGTGAATGCTCCGGATTCCTTGGTTCCGGCTAGATTCAATCATCGGCCTGCCCTGAGCCTTGTCGAAGGGTTCAATTACTTTTTTTGCTTTTCCGCATTCGCGAGCGCCTCTTCGAAAATTGCCAGCACCGGCTTCATCTCCGTCCATTCGACCCGGCTGTCGATGTCGAGATAGTTCACTCCCGCGGCGCGGCGGTTCTCCGGCTTTACGTCGTCTTTCGGAATATCGATGCGCAGTGAATCGGCCGTCTCGGCGCCGCTCCGG